>NZ_JBCGCS010000017.1:0-145097 GCF_038594925.1 Achromobacter sp. JD-1
GCGCCGATGGTGCCGCTGTTGTTGATGTCGCCGTCGGCCGCAAGCTTGACGTCGCGGCCGGCCATCAGGGTGCCGTCGCCCTTCAGGTCGCCTTCGCGCACCAGCAGGTAGACCTGCGGCACCAGCACGGTCTCGGTGGTGCCGTCGGGCAGTGTGACGGTCTGTTCGACCAACCAGACCAGGTCGGTGGTCAGTTGGCGTTGCTGCGCTTCGGTCAGCGCCGCGCCAAGCTTGATGCCGTTGTCCAGGGCGAATTGCGCGCCGTTGGCAAGCAGCTGCTTGTACTGGCTGTCGTTGTCGCCAAAGCCTTCCAGGAAGCGCTGGCCGGTGGTGGCCAGGATCTGATCGGCGACTAGCTTCTGTTCATAGAAGCCGTCGCCCAGGCGACGGGGCTGGCCGGACGGGGTCAGGAATTTTGCGCCGGCGGGAATCAGGGCGTTCAGGCCGCCGGGGCGGCTGCCCAGGCCGGCGTTGACGGAACCGGACGCGCCAGCGTTGCCGACGGGTGCGCCGGGCTGTTGCAGCAGGTCGAACAGATAGTCGCTGGAAACTGTTGGGCGGTTGCCGACAAAGCGCGGATCGGTAGCGACGACGTAGGGCGCGTCGGGTGTACCACCCACGGCGAAAAGTTGGCTGTCCGGGATGGTGGCCGGGTTGGATACGCTGCGCACGACGCTGCCGCCAGGCAGGCCAAGGCTGGCGATCAGGACGGGGCCGGGCGCGGTGGCGCCGCTGGCGCCGGGGGCCGCGCCGCTCAGCGAGACAGAGACGTTGCCGCCGGAAGTGCCGACCGGCAGTTCAATGGCCTGCGCAGCCAGGGTTTGCTGGTAGGCGCTGGAATATTCCTTGCGGTCGCGGTCACGGGCCTGGGTGACGGTGGCCGTCCCTGTCCTTGTGACGATTCGCTGCCCGCCGGCGCCGATGTTGTTGATGGCGGGACCAGAGACGGTCAGGGCGCCGCCCGCGGCGATCTGGCTCTTGTCGTTGGTGACGGTGCCGCTCAGCGTCATGGCGCCACCCGACAGGATCTTGCCGGGGTCGGACGAGACGGTGCGGGTTTCTGTGACGGTTTCTTCGACCTGGTAGTAGGTGAAGGTGGCGACCAGGCGGTTGTTGAAGTCGGCGTTGAATTCGCGAATGCGCCGGTCCAGCTCAACATGCGGAGCTTTATACGCGGCGTAGGCATCTTCGTAGGCCTGGCGGCGGGCCGCTTCAGCAGCGCATGCCTCCTTGCCGCGGCACTCCTGCTGCGGCGGCACCCAGACCGGCATCGACCCGGAAGGCGGCGTGACGCCGAAGACGGCCCATACACGAGCATCTGAGCTGTAGACGAATGATTCGGGAATGGTCCAGCAATCGCCACCGTTATCCCCGCCAGAACACGTTACGGATTCGGGGATATGGGTAATTGGTATTGGCGCGGTCTCGCCGGCGCGGCCCTTTTTGCTCTGCACGTAATCAAACGGCGGCCCGTATCGCGATGCCGGATACTTGCTCGAAGGCAGCAGGAAACGGCGCTCGGGATCGTCATCCAGCCATTCCGGAACCTTGCCGCACATCGGTGTGACCTGGTCGCAGAACCAGTTGGTCTCCATGTCGTACACGTCGGTCGTGCCCGCCGGTGTCACGTACAGCTTGGGGACCGTCATCACAGGCACGACCTGGCTGACGTAGTTCGTGTTGACGTTCTGCAAAGACGCAGCCGAAATCGCCGCGTTCCCTGCCGCCTCGATCGTGGCCGATGCGTTCAGCAACGACGCGGCCTGGCCGATGGCTTTGCGGTTGGCATCCAGCGCGCCGCCGATGCGCAAGTCCGCGCCGGAATAGATCAGCGCATGGCTGCGGTTCACCAGCGATCCCACGCCCAGGTCCAAATCGCCGCGTGAGGCGATGACGGCGCCGCCGCCGGCGCCCGCGCCGTTGACGAGTTCACCCGCGCGAATGGCGATGGTGTTGCCATAGATGCGGCCGAAGTTGTCCAGGCGGCCGGCGGTGATGTTGGTAGCGCCGCCATCGATCAGGCCGGAATTGGTCAGGCCATTGGCGACGTTGATGGTGTTGGTGCGCCCGGCCAGCAGTTCGCCACTGGCCTGGTTGTTGAGCGAGGCGGCCGTGATGCTCAGGTCACGGCCGGCACTGACGGTGGCGCTGTTGTCCATGACGCCGCCGACGGACATGCTCAGGTCGCGGCCGGCGGCAATGGTGCCGGTCTGGTTGAGCGAACCCGTGTAGGTAAAGGACAAATCTTGCGCGGATTGCAGGGTGCCCAGACCTTGCAGGTTCTGGATCATGACGGCAAGACGCTCGCCCGCCATGACCTTGCCCTGGTGGTTCTTCAGGACGGCGGCCTCGACCGTGGCGTAGCGCTGCGCGGCGACTTCGCCGCCGGCGTTGTCCAGTTCGTCGGTGGTGACGGTCAGGTCCTGGCCCGCGCTGATGGAGCCGCCCTGATTGTTGACGCGGTCGGCAACGATGGCGGCCACCTTGGCAAGCACCCCTTTGGGCGGCGCGGCGGCGGCGGTCAGCGTGGCGCTGTTGTCCAGGCTGGTGGCGCTCAACGTCAGGGTACCGTCGGCCTGGATCAGCCCCCCCCGGTTGTCAACGGCCCCGGCCGTGGTCAGGGTGAGATCCCCGCCCGCCAGCGTGCCGCCGGCATTGCCGACGCGCGCCGCTTCAATTTGCACGTTGCTGGCGGCGGCGATCAGTCCCGCGGTGTTGTCCAATTCGCCGCCCAGCTTCAACGTGGCGTCGCCGGCAGACGTCAGCTTGCCGCCCTGGTTGCGCAGGTTGGCGGCGGTGATGTCAAGGCTGCCGCCATGCAGGACGGCGTTGCGCGTGGCAAGGTCGCCGGGCGAATTCAGCGCCAGCTTGCCGATGGCGGAAAGGTTGCCGCCGGACAGGTCCATGCCGTCCGCGACAAGTGTCATGTCCTTGCCGGCCGCGCTGATGCCCGGATGGGTGATGAAGGCGGCGGTCAGGTTGACGCTGCCCGGCAGGCTAAGCGTGCCGTCTGCGCCCACGCCCGCGATAAAGCGGCCGGTGTTGCCCAGCGCACCGCTGGTGACGGCGTTGACATCGCCGCCCGCCAGCACCGAGCCGGCGTTATCAAGCGTGGTTCCCGCGCGCAGGCTGGCCGCGCCCGCCGCCGACAGGATGCCAGCGTTCTGCAGCGCGCCGCCTGCTTGCAGATTGATCGCGTCAGCGGCCTGGATGCGGCCATCGGCGGTGGTAGTGAGATTGCCGTTCGCGTTGATGGTCACGTCGCCCGCCTGCGTGGCGGCGATGCCGCCCAGCGTGGCGTCCGTGCCCGCGCGCAGCGTCATGCCTTGGCCGGCGGCGGTCGATCCCAAGGCGGTGAGCGCGCCGCCCGATGTGGCGGTCAGTGTTGCGCCCGCCTGCAGATTCGACGCGGCGCCCATGACCAGGTCGCCGCGCTGCGTGTCCAGCGTCAGGTCGCCCTGCAAGGCCGCGACGGTGCCATCCACGGCCATGCCGTCGCCCGCGCTGAGCGTTTGCGTGATGCCCGCCAACATGCTGCCCGCGGCAAGCAGCGTGCCCTGTGCGGTAGTGGTGAGTGTGCCCGCGGCTTGCGCCAGACCCGCCACGCCAACCGCGATGTTGCGGCCCGCCATCGTCAGGTTTGCGTCGCTGGCCGCCGTGCCGTCCACGCGCGCATCGCGCGCGGCGGCCAGAATCATGTTCTGTACCGAGGCCAGTGCGCCGGTGGCGACCAGGTCGCGCTGGGCTTGTGCCGTCAGCGTGCCCGCGGCCTGCACCTGCCCGCCCTGCTTGACGATCACATCGCGCCCGCCCACCAGCAGGTTGCCGGCCATGGCGTCGCCCAGCGCGGCCGCCGTGCCGCCCAGGCGCGCATCGCCCGTCGCCATCAGCGTCAGGGCGCCGCCCGCGACGATGACGCCGTCAGAGTCCAGGTCACCGCCTGATTGGGCGCTCAGGTTCTGCGCCGCCTGCATGCGGCCGTTTGCGCCCACGCGCAACTGTCCGCCAGCGTCAGCCGTCAGGGTGCCCGCCAGCGCCGCCACCGTACCGTCGACGCCAAGGTCGCGCGTGGCGGACAGGCTGGCGGGCGTGCCCGCCGTGACGGTGCCGGTCACGAACAGGTCGCGCGCCGCTTGGGCTTGCAGGAAGCCACCCGCGCCCGGCACGGCTTTGGCGGTGCCGGCCGTACCGGCGATGCGCAGGTCTTGGCCGGCGCCCAGGATCAGCGTGTTGCTGCCTTGCGCCAGCCCGCCTTGGGCTACCGTCAGGTCCGCGCTGGCTTCTGCGCGCAGCGTGCCGTTGGCGACCGTCTTGCCGTTCAGTTCGGCGTTTGTACCGGCGGACAGAAGGACGTCTTGTTCACCGGAAATCGTGCCGTCCGCGATCAGCTTGCCGCTGGCCTGGGCGTTCAGTTGCTGGCCCGCCTGAAGGACGCTGGTGCTGCCCAGCGCCATGTCGCCGCCGCTTGCGATCTTGAGCGTGCCTGCGTCGGCAAGCATCGTGCCGTCCACGCGCAAATCGCCTTGCGTGCTGACTTGCGCGGACTGGCCCGCGATGAACAAACCTGCCAGCGATGCGCTGGCTGCATCCGCCACGACCGAGCCATCGGCCTGCACCCGCGACGCGGCCGATGCCGTCATGGCCTGCCCCGCCTGTAGCCGCACGTCGCCAGAAGCCAACGCCTGCCCGTCCAGCGTGAGGTCGCGCGCGGCTTGCAGCGTCACGTCCTTGAGGGACGTGATCTTGCCAGCGTTTTGAAGGCTTTCGTCCGCGGCAAGGCCCACGCTTTCAGCTGCGGCGATCTGGCCTTGGGCACCGACTTCGATATCGGCACCGGCCGCGGCATTGACGCCGCCAGCGGCCGCTGCAAGCGTGCCGTCGACGGAAAGCTTGCCCCCCGCCGACAGGTCCAGGTCGCCGTTGGCGCGCAAGGTGCCGGCCAGCGCCATGGCGCCGCCGGCCTTGGCCGCCGCGCCGCCTTCCGCTTCCCATTGCGCGGGCGCATCCATGCGCAGGTCGCGCGCTGCATCGATGGCGACGCGGCCGGTGGACGCGCCCTTGCCCGACACCCGCGCGTCGCGCCCCGCCATCAACGAAACGTCGCCGCGCGCACCGACCATGCCGTCCAGGTTGAGGTCGGCGGCGGCGCGCAACTTGGCCGATCCGCCTGATTGCAGTTGGGCGCTGGCGCCCGTGGTCAAGTCGCCCCCCGCCTGCGCGTGCAGCGCACCGACGGCAGTCACCTGGCCGGGCAGCACCATGTCGCGTCCGGCCGTCAATGCGACCGCGCCGCGGGCGGTGACCAAGCCGCTGGCATTGGTGCCCGCCTGCGCCGCGCCGGTGGTGGTGTTTGATGCGGTGCCGCCTGTGCCGGAAGCACCGCCGCCCGCGTTCGATCCGCCGCCTTCCGTACCGTTTGCGCCACCGACCGGTGGCGTCACGCCCGACGTGGGCAAGGCGCCGCCTATCCGCAGGTTACGCGCGGACTCGATGCCCACGCCCTGGCCGCCCATCAGCAGCGAACCTTCCAGCGACAGGTCCTGTCCCGCAGCGACACGCAGTGCGCCCTGCGTCTGCAACGCACCCTGCGCGGCAATCCTGACGTCGCCCGCGGCGCTCACATCGACTGAGCCGCCCGCGCCAACGGCGCCCTTTATCCCGGCATTGCGGCCAGCGGCCAGCGCCACACCACCCGCCGCCTGCGCCACGCCATCAACGGCCAGATCGCGTCCGGCCGCCAAGCTCAGATTGCGCGCCGCCTGCACGGCAGCACTGGGTGCGATGCGCACGTCGCCCGCCGCGCTGACCTCCAGGTCTCCCGTCAGGGCCACCAGGTTTCCGCCCACGTTGACGCCAACGCCGGCCTCGGTGCCGATCAGCCGGATGCTGTTGGCATACATGCCGCCCAGCGCAGCGGTATCCAGCGCCACCGCCGGCGCCGGGCCTTCGCCCGCCCGAGCCGAGACGGCGCCCGACGCATAGTCCACACGCGCCGCGCCCGCCGTCACGTTGAGCCGGTCGGCCCATACGCCAGCGTTGATCTCCAGCGACCGGGCGATCAGGTCCACCTGGCTGGCGTTGGTGCCGTTCAAGCCGTCGCCTTCAACACGGATCTTGCCTGCCGCCACGTCGAGCGCGATGCTGCCATCGGAGCCAACCTGGGGCCGTCCGGTGGTCAGGGTGGCCCGATTCGCGTTCAAGAAGCCGCAGCCGTTGCAAGTGATGCCCGCCGGGTTCGCGACGATGACATTGGCCCGATTGCCCGCGACCTCCAGCGTGCCCATCAGTTGCGAGGGGTTGGGCGCGGTGACCTGGTTCAGGATGGTGGTGGCGCGCTGGTTGCCCAGCATGACGTTGCCCGCCACCTGCCCGGCAAGCTGGGTCTGGCTGGCGCCGCCGCTGTTGTTCAGCACCACGCCCGACGGTCCCACGTTGAACTGCGTGTAGCGGTTGTTGGAAACCCCACCGGCGGACGGCGGCGCGATGTTGACGACGGGCACGCCATTGTTGACGCCCACTGATGGCTTCTGGCCGGCCACGTTCTTGTCCACCGAGATCGGCAAGGTCTGCGCCAGCACCGGCGTCCACACCTGCGTAAAAACGATGGACCAGACAATCAACGAGCGAAGCTTGGACATCATGTGCACCTGGGAAACAACAACGGATTCAGAACTCGAACATCAACGCCATCGCGAAGACGGTGGATGCGGTTTTTAGCGATTCGGGTTTCTTTAGCGGCCAGCCGGCCGACAAGTCGTAGCTGGCATTGACCACACTCGCGACACCGGGCAAAGAGAGCCGGCCACGCACCCCCGCGACCGCGCCAACCAAGGTGCGGCCGGACAGATACGCGGCGGATGGACCGCCGACGCGCCCCACGTCCACGCCGGTGTACAACTGCTGCCCCGACAGGCCAGTCAGGCCTTCCAGGTTCAGCGACAGATCGTTGCGCAGCGTCCAGCCATCCTCGGCAGCCAAGGTCATCTGCCCATCAAAGCCGCGCACGGCATAGCGGTTGCCGATGGTGAAGTAGTCGGCGGGCACGATTGCCGTCTTGGCATGCTGGATCTGCCAATTGGCCTGATACGCAAAGGGCTGGTCGGCCACCTTGAAGGGCAAATACAGGCCGGCGTTGGCGGTGTAGATGGTGCTGCGGCCGTTCCAGTCCGGGTCGCCATAGACGTAGCCGGGCTGGTCGGAGAACTGCGGCAAGGTGCCGCGCACGCCGCCACCAATGTCCAGCACGGCCTGGCCCACATAGTGGCGGTGCCCGTAGTTGATCTCGTAGCCGGTGACGTCGCGGCGCTGCACGTCGATGGGCACGTCGTTCAGTGTGCTGTCGGTGCGTTTGCGCAGCAGCATGACTGACAGGTTGCCCTTGTAGGCCGTGCCGCGGTACGGCACCACCGCCACGCCCGCCTGCAACTGCTTGGTGGTGCCGCCGTAGATGATGGGCTCTTCGAAGCCTGCCACGGTCTGGCGATAGGTGGACTTGCTGGCGCCGGCAAAGACGCTCCAGTAGCCAAACGGCACGCTGTAGTTCACGGACGCGGCGCGCGTGTTGGAGTTCGCGTCGCGCCAACGCGCGTTGCTGTTCCAGGACACCGATAGCTGGTCGTACAGGAACAAGGGGGAATCCAGCGTCAGCCCGGCGTTGACCTGGTACTTGCCCACGGAATCCATGCCGCCGTTGTCGCCGCCCACGTAGCCGTGCCAGCGCTTGCCTGTGCCGGGCTTGATCAGGATGTCGGAGTCGCCCAGCTCGGGACCGGGCGCGATGTCGATGGCCGCGTCCGCCTGACTGCCCAGGCGCCGGATGTTTTCAAGCGCCTGGTCCAGGTCGCGCTGGTTCAGTTCGCCGCCTGGCCCCGTAGGCAAGGCGGTACGCCACCAGCCGATAGCGCCCTCGCCCTTGACGGCCGAGATGCGGCCGGGCAGATAGCGCAACTTCAGGGTGCCCGCCGCCAGCGATTGCTCGGGCACGACGACCCGCGCGGTGACCTGGCCGTTGTCGATCAGCAGGTTGATCAGGTATTCCTGCAGGGCGCGCAAACCCTTGCCGCCCACACATTGGCCGACCACGACCGCAGCGGCGCGGCCAAGCGACTCGGACGGTTCCGCGCCATCCCAAACCACTTCACGCAGCAGGAAGCAAGGCGTTTCAGGCGGAAAGACCAAGCCGCGCGCGGCGTCCTGCGCGGGCGCGGACAGCACATCGGGCCGTTCCGTCGCGCGGGCGCGCTGGGCATCGACCTCTTGTTCCTGTCGACGTTCGATTTCTGTGGCGCGACGCACGGCGTCTGGCACGGGTTGCGCCACCGCTGCCGCATTGCCCGCCGCTATCGCCACCAACACTGCCAACCGCAACTGCCGGAATCCCCTCATACGATTGGACGCAAACGGATATCCGCCAATGCGCCGCCTCCTGTAGACCTGTTTGGCGCCGCATTTTGCTACCAGAAACCGTATATTGCAATATATATCTGCTGTGTCTATGCCGTTACACAGAGAAATTAGCAGATGATGGCAGACATAATGGTTTGATTGGCCGATTTTGGTGGTATTTCGTCGGGTGAAATTAACGACTCTGTAATAAATGGCGATTAATTCGGGCTGCTCGCTTACCGGGAAACGGCGTCTTCAAGCCTGTCATCGCCCATGCCAATATCTTCTTCCGTCCTCCCGCTGCGACCACACCTTTAATCCTTCCGCGCGGGATTCCGCCATCACCGCGCCATCCCGATCACTGCGCCAGAACGTCGCCCCCGCGCGTAGCCAGCGCCGTTGCACCGCAGCAGAGGGGTGACGAAAGCGGTTCAGATGGCCCGCCTGGGCTATCGCATGTGTCGCCTGCACCGCCAGCACCCAATCGCGTCCGGATGACGATGCCGAACCATGGTGCGGGGCCAGCACCACGTCGGTGTTGGGCACGCCACGCGCCACCAGTTCCCGCTCCTGCGCCACACCGATATCCCCGGTCAGCAGCAGCGAATGCCTGACGCCCTGCACTCGCAATACGCAACTGTCGGCATTCTTGTCTGCCGGCGCGCGGCCGCCGCCCTTGGCCGGGTGCAGAAAGGTGAACCGCACACCGTCCGCCTCCCATGTGTCGTCACGGCGGCAACGCAGCATGCGGGCAGGCAGCGTGGCGGGTCCGCCAGACAACGCTTGACCCCACGCGGCCTTTTGCACGGCCTCTTGCACGGGCCGCTGCCCCGGTCCAGTCGCCGGCCACACACTGGCATCGCGCCGCACAAACGCCGCCACATCAAACGACGCATAACTCAGACGCACCGGCACCGCCGCCAGCACCGCGCGCGCTCCGCCCACGTGGTCCTGGTCGGCATGCGACAGCACCAGCACATCCAAAGCCGTAATGCCACGCGCCTGCAGAAACGGCGCCAGCACGCGCTCGCCCGCATCGCTGCCGCCGTAGTGGCGCGGCCCCGCATCAAACAACAAGGTCTGGCTGGCGGTCTCGACCAGGATGGCGCTGCCCTGCCCCACGTCCAGCGCGCTCATGCGCCAATAGCCTGGCTCAGGCTTGTCCGGCCGCCAACACAGCAGCGGCAACATGCACACCCAACCCAATTGGCGCGCCGGCCATCCTCGTGTCTGCAAAGCCCAGACCATGCCCGCCACGGCCAACAAGAGCCACGGCCACGGCGCGGCCGCGACCGCAAAGCTTGCCCAGTCCGCATTGCCCACCCATGCCACGGGAACCATCGTCGCGTCAAAAGCGGCCAGCCCGCCTTGAGCCGCCCAAGTCGCTGCCGCTTGCGCGCCAGGCAAGACCGACAGCGCCGCGCACAACAAGGCCAAGGGCGTCACGATGAAGGTCACCGACGGAATCGCCACCGCATTGGCCAAGGGCGAACCCACCGACACCTGATACACCAGAAACGCCAGCAAGGGCGTCAGCCCCAAGGTGACCAGCAACTGCAAACGCGTCGCCTGCGCCAACCGGCTTGCCCAACGCTGACGCCACCCGGCCTCGGCATCAAAGGGCAGGTCGGCAATGCGCAGCAGTATCGCCACCGCCCCGAACGACAACCAGAACCCCGCCGACAGTGGCGCCCACGGATCCAACGCCGCCACGCCCGCCCCCGCGCACGCCAACACCCTGCCCGCCGTCAACGGCAGCCGAGACATCGCCGCCGCCAACACCACCGACAACATGAAGAACGTGCGCCGCGCCGGCACGCCCCACCCCGCCAACAGGCAGTACAGCAAAGCCACCACGGCCGCCGCCGCGCCGCCCGCCACGCGCGACGGCATAAGCTCCGCCAAGCCCACGCCCCGCCATCGTGTGCGCCGCCAAGCCGCCGCCACCAGCACGCCCGCGATGCCCGCAATGGACGTCACGTGCATGCCGCTGATCGACACCAGATGCGTAATGCCGCTGCGGTTGAAAATGCGCCAATCATCGCGCGCCACCCCGGCCTGATCCCCAATCGCCAAGGCAATCAGCACCGGCGCATAGCGATGATTCCCCAAGGCCTCGCGCATGCCCACACGCACATGGTGCCGCGCCCGTTCGATGGCCACGCCCGCCGACGCCCAAGGCTGATCGTCCAACAACTTTGGCCGCCCACGCACCGTGCCCACCGCCCGCAAGCCACGCGCGAACATGCGCGCTTCCGCATCCGGCCCCGCCGGGTTCAGCACGCCGTGCGGACGACGCAAGACAAGCGCCATCCGCCAGATCTGGCCGGGCAGCAACGCAGGCATGGGGGTGGAGGCGCCCGGCGGTGCTTGCCAGGTGACCTGGATGCGAGACGGAATGCCCGGGCGCGCGGGCTCGGCCAGCTCGGCGATGAAGCGATGGTGCCGTTCGTCGCCGTCTGGTAATTCGGCTACGCGCAGAATCAGGCGGGAGACTTGGTCTTGGTGCAGGTCCGCCAGCGCATCGTCAAGGCGGTGCTGTGCTTGCAGGCAGGCGTTAAGCGTGCCCGCGCAAAGGCCCAGCACCAGGGCGGAAGCAACGCGAGCAACATTGCTATGGCATCGCAGGCATAAAACCCCCGCGACTACGCCGGCAATGGCTACCAACGCCAGAACGAACGCGCCCGGCAACACCGCAAAGCACTGCAACCACGCCGCGCCGCCCACGAACGCCAGGCAAAAAGAACGACCGATGATGTCCCTCTCCTAAAACCAGGAGCGTAGGACGCGCGGGCAATACCGCCATCACCGAATGAACGGTTTCATCCACCTCGGCATGCCGCAACACCCGTCTTGCCGATCGGGCGCGCAGACTTTACTATCGCGGATCGCAATATAAATGCGTTTTATTATCATTAATAAATTTCAAGAACGACTCCGCCCGGCCCTTACCGTGCATTGCATCGCGCCTCACGGCCATCTTCACGCCCCTCTTCCAGCAGCCTTCCCCTCTTTTGATGTCGCACCTTCACGCCCCTGCCCTGTTCACCGCCCTATCCGCCGGCCTGGCTTTGCTTGCCCCCGGCGCCCTGCACGCACAGTCCCCAGACGTCGTCCAACTGCCCTCCGTCCGCGTCACCGCCGAACCTGAAGCCGACGGCAGTTTCAATCCCGTTCAGCCGCCCTCTGTCAACAAATCCTCCGTGCCGCTGTCACAGACGCCACAGTCGATCACCGTGGTCCCACGGGCCGTGCTCGACAGCCAACAAGCACAGACCCTGGCCGACGCCTTGCACAACGTGCCGGGCGTGGTGGCCAACCAGTTTGGGCGACGGGGGTGGGATGACCTGATCATTCGTGGGCAAGTCGCTTCCGATTCCTTGTTCCTGGACGGCCTGCGTACGGCGGCGTCCAACCGGGTTGCCGAGCAATTGTTCGGGCTTGAACAAGTGGAAGTGCTGAAGGGCCCGGCCTCGCTGCTCTACGGATTGGTGCTGCCAGGCGGCCTGGTCAACATGGTCAGCAAACGCCCCCAGCCCGAGGCTTTCGCGAACGTTGAGACCACGGTCGGCAGCCACGATTTCTATCAGGGGACCCTGGATATGGGCACGCCGCTGTCAGAAAACGGCAAGGCCGCTTTCCGCTTGAACGCGCTGGCGATGAACTCGCATGACGCCACCGACTACGTGTGGTTCAAGAATCGATGGATCGCGCCTTCACTGTCGCTGGATCTGGGAACGCGAACGGACTTCACCATCCTTACCAGCTATCAGGAACGCCGTTATGTGCGGCAGCAAGGCTTGCCGGTGATCGGGTCCGTGCTTGAAAACCCGAATGGCAGCATCCCTCGCGATCGCTTTATCGGCGAACCGGATCAGGACCCGTATCGCGGATTCCAGAGCCGGATGGGCTATGCCCTGACGCATCGCTTTGACAACGGCTGGACGGTCAACCAGAACCTGCGCTGGCAGGAATTCACGCTTGACGGCCAACTCGTGGCGGCCGGCACGCTTGCCGCAGGGGGCCGCAGCCTGCGGCGTACCGCCACCGACCAGCATTGGGATGGCGATACGTTTTCGATGGACACGAATGCGCAGCGCCGCTTCGATACCGCGTGGGGCAAGCACGAGATCACGGTCGGGGTCGACTATCTGCGCACGCGCGAGAACGCGCTGCAAACCAGTTGCTCCGTCGGTGCGTTGGATATGTACAACCCGGTTTACGGAAGCCCGATCACCTGCCCCGCGAATCCTCGCACCAACAGCCAAAGCACTGTGCGCTCCCTGGGCTTTTACTTTCGTGACCAGATCCAGCTTGGCGAGCGTTGGCGCCTGATTGCCGGCCTGCGGCGTGATGATGCCGCCAGCTATTCCACGGACAGGCTGACCGGCAACCGCCAGGACAACCCGGCACAGAAGACCACCGGTTCGGGCGCCGTCATGTATGAAATTGCCCCAGGCGTACGCCCCTACATCAGCTACGCCACCTCGTTCTATCCCAACGTAGGCACCGACGCCAATGGCCAGGGCTTTGCACCCGAGACCGGCCGGCAATGGGAAGCCGGCGTCAAGTTTGACCTGGATGACGGCAATACCAGCCTGACGGTGGCGGCCTTTGACCTGCGCCGGCGCCAGGTGCTTCAGTCCGACCCGATCAACGACGGCTACAGCATTGCCGTTGGCGAGCAACGTACCCGAGGCGCCGAGCTTGGCTTTGTGTCAGACCTGGGCAATGGATTGAGCCTGATGGGCGGCTACGCCTACATTGCGGCCGTCATCACGGACGACGGCGGGCAGGCGGCCTCCACCGAAGGTGGCTGGCTGGACAACGTGCCGCGCCACAGCTTCAACCTGACGGCGCGCTACCGCTTGCGCGGCCCTGCGCAAGGCTGGGAACTGAATGGTGGCATGCGTGGCGAGAGCCCGCGCCACGCTTATGGATACGTCATCCCGGGTTATGCCGTGGCCGACGCGGGCATCGCCTACAACGCGGACCGCTGGCGCGCGGCGCTCACCGTGCGCAACCTGTTCGACAAGGATTACTTTGCCGGCGGCCTGCGCAACGCCGTCGCGCTGGGTGACGGGCGCACAACGATGCTTACGCTGGGATATCGGTATTGACAGTCGGGGGCAGCATCTTCTGGCCTGCCCCCTACCGCCTCGCTACAAACTCGATCCCCCATCCACCACCATCAAACACCCCGTGACGTAAGCCGCTTCGTCAGACGCCAGGAACAGCGCCGCATTGGCAATATCCCAAGGGCTGCCCTGGCGCCCCATCGGGCACCTTGCGTCCCGCGTCTTATGCCCTGCTTCCGCCGCCTCTGCGTTTGCATACAAGGCATCCGCATGCGGCGTGCGGATCATGCCGGGGATGATGCAATTGCACCGCACCTGGTCCGGGGCATATTGCCGCGCGATGACCCGCGTCATGTGATTGACCGCCGCTTTGGAGGTGCTGTACGACAGGAATTGCATCGGGCTCCATTTCAGGCTTGCGGTTGACGATACGTTGATGATGGACCCGCCACCGCGCGCCTTCATCTGCGGCAGGAAAGCACGCGCCATCGCCATGGAACCGCGCACGTTGACCGTCATGACGCGGTCCCACTCGTCGTCCTGCACGGCAAGCAGATCGCCCTGGATTTCGATGCCGACATTGTTGTGCAGGATGTCGACGCCGCCGAAACGCCTTGCCACGTCTTGCGAGGCCCGTTCGATCTGTGCCGAATCCGTGACGTCAAGCGCTAGCGCTTCCGCAACACCGCCCTCCGCGCGAATCATCTCCGCAGTCTCTTCCGCGGCCGCCAGGGACCGGTCAGTGCAGATAACTGTTGCGCCTTCACGCGCGAACCGGATCGCACAGGCTGCGCCGTTGCCCACTTGATCGGCGGCCGAAAACGAATTTCTTAACGTGCCGGCGCCTGCTACCAGGGCCACTTTTGATGCCAAACGCATAGCCAGAAGCCTCTCGGATCAATCGCGCGTGAATTCGGCGCCGCCCTTGGGGCGGATATAGCGCGGGATCGGCAGCCCGGCCTTCTTGGCCGCGTCAAGAATCGAATCTTCGATGGCGCCCGCGTCGCGGATGTTGGCGAACTGGCCGTCGATGAAGTTGATGTTGGCGCCGAACACCACCATGAAGCCTTCGGCCGGTTCCGTGGCGTCCTCGGGCACCGAAAACGTATGGACCGAGCCGCCGGGTTCGTACAGATAGCTGCCGGCCTTCTGCACGTCATCCGGGTACTCCAGGTAGTTCCATTGCCCCTTGGTGGTGTAGAAGTGGACGACGCCGGTATGGAAATGCGTGGGCAGGCGCGTGCCCGGGGCGAACTTGCCGTACAGCACCCACACGCCGTTCTCCCGGTCCAGAAACAGGGGGATGATCGATGAGCCCGGGGCGGCGCCTGGCACTTCTACGCCGTCTTCAATGTTGACGGTCAGCAGGCGATCTTGATGGGTGATGGTGTACGGAAGTGTCATGAGCGTTCCTGAAGTGGATGAAGAGTCAAGACGGCGCCGCGGGCGCGCACGATTCGCGCAATATCAGCTGCGTCTTGATGACAATGCGATCGCCTTGGGCAGACGCCGTCTGGCGATCAAGCTGCTTTAAAACCAGTTGTGCCGCGCACGTGCCCACCGCCTCAAGATCCCAACTGAGCGAGGTGATGGCGGGGCTGAATAGCTGCGACAGATCGGTGTCGCCGATGCTGATCACGCTGATGTCGTTGGGCACCGAGTCTCCGGTATGGCGCAGGGCTTGCAGCACGCCGGACAGGATTCTGGTTCCCAGGCAGACAAATGCCGTGGGGCGGTTCGCGTGCGACAACAGTGACATTGCCTCGGTGAATGCGAACTGCATCGCAGACCGTTCCGCCCGGATCAACGCCGGGTCGGGAACCATGCCGCGCGCGTCGAATGCCTGGCGAAAGCCCGCGATACGTTCTTTACCGGTGCGCAGATCCGTGCCCGGCGTCAGCAGCGCGATGCGCGTGTGGCCCAGGTTCAGCAGATATTGCGTTGCCTGGAACGCGCCCGCCGCATGGTCGACGTGGATACCGACTGACGAGTCTCCGAACTCTCGGTCCAGCGCCACCACGGGCAGCTCTTGCGACAGCTTGTCGATGAGCTCGGCGGATTCCTTTTCGCAGGGGCCCAGAATCAAGGCGTCGACGCGCCGGCCGCGAAAGATGTCCACCAAAGACGCTTCACGGCGCCTTTCGTTGTGGGTGCTTGCCACCAGCAGTGAATAGCCTTCGGCCTGTAGCGCGGTCTCGGTGGCGGTGATGATGCGTGCGTACAGCGGGTTGGCAAGGTCGGACACCAGCAGCCCGATCACGCCGGAAGATTTGGTGCGCAGGCTTCTAGCCACGGCGTCCGGCCGATAGTCCAGGCTGCGCACCGCCTGTTCTACCGCCGCGATGGCGGCTTCGCTGACGCGTCCGGTGCGGTTCAACGCGCGCGATGCCGTGCCCAGGGAAACCCCGGCTTTCTTGGCGACGTCGCGTATCGTGATTCGGGTGTTTCGGTCTTTCATGATTGTGGTTCTGTCTGTGCCGGAAGTGGCTAACATACACCGTCTTCGGCACTCGGCCGGCTAGACGCGCGGGCGTATCGGCGCGGATCCATCCCACGATGCGCAAGCCGCTCTGATCTCGTCGAAGTACTCGCCTTTGCCGCCTTTCATTTCCGACACTTCGATCATGCCGCTGGGCAGGTCAGGATGAACGAAGTAGGCAAAGCGGCCGCGCAAGCCCATTCTTCCGCCGTGCCCTTCCTCGTAGCCATTACGCAGCAGTCGGCCACAAAACTCGTCGAAGTGGTCCAGCGTCCAGAACGCCACGTGCTGCGCGCACTCGCCGCTGTTGCGCAAGGAATCCAGATAGAGCGACGGCGCGTCATCGCGCTGTTGGATCAGTTCGATTTGCAGGTCGCCTGAGTTCGCCAAGGCAATGGACAGGCGCGGCGGTTGCGATACCTGGCCGCGATATCGAAATTCCGTGGTGCCAACCTCTTCCTTGTAGAACCAAGGGCCAACGCCCAACACCTCGGACCAGTGCTTCATGGCTTTTTCTATGTCGCGGACCACGTAGCCCACTTGCCGAACGCCACCAAAAATTCTGCTCATGAATGTTCCTTAGTTCATGTGGGCGCCGCCGTTGATATCCAACGTCGTGCCGGTGATGTAGCTGGAAAGGTCGCTGGCCAGGAACAGGCAGCCGCCGGCCACTTCATGCGGGCGTCCGGCCCGGCGCAGCGGCCAGCCTTGGGCGGCGTCGTCCTTGCTTTCATCCGAGCGCCCGGTGCGCGAGAAATCGGTGGTGATCAGACCCGGGGCAATCGCATTGACCCGGATCTTGTGCTCGCCGAATTCCTTGGCCATGGCGCGGGTCATGCCTTGCACGCCCGCTTTGGCCGCGCAATAGTGCGCGCCGCCAAAGATGCCGCCGCCGTTCTGCGCCGACAGCGACGAAATGGAAATGATGCTTCCCGCCGCGCGCTGAATCATCAACGGGATGACGGCTTGGCTCAGGTTGAAGACGCCGGTCAGGTTCACTCGCAGGATGCGTTCAAAATCCGCTGGGGTGATGTCGCGAAACGTAGCCTTCTGCGTGATCGCCGCATTGTTCACCAGCACGTCGACCCCGCCGCCCGACCAGGCCGCGATCTGGTCGACGGCGGCGCGGCATTGCTCGCCGCTACCGACGTCACAGGCCAGCGCCAGCAGTTGCGTGGGCGCCGCGCCCAGGTCCGCCGCGCTTTCCTGTATTCGGGCTTCATCCAGGTCAAGCATGGCCACGCGCGCGCCATGTTCCAGAAAGAGTCTTGCGGTGGCTTTGCCTATACCCTTGGGATGCGCGGCGCCAGAAATGACGGCAACGCGGTCTTGTAGCAGTTTCATCAAGGTCTCGTGTCTGAAGGCTTGGCTGCGAGATCACCCGCCGCCAAGCGAGTGGCCTGCCTACTGCGGCTTGATGCCGGCATCTTGCGCAACCGCGCGCCAGGCTTCGATGTCGGCGAGGTTCGCCTTTTCATGAGCGGGCCCGGGCACGTAGTTGGCCGAGATGCCCAGCCCAAGCAGTTTGGCAATCACTTCCTGCTCTTTCAGCACCTTTTCCAGGGTGCTGGACAAGCGTTCGACGATGGGCTTGGGCGTGCCGGCGGGTACGTACATGGCCCAGTTCAGGTCGCGATCAAAGTCGATGCCCTGTTCCTTATAGCTGCGCACGTCCGGCACGCTGGGGGAACGCTTGGTACAGACGGCCAGCCCTTTCACCTTATGCTGCGTCACCATCGGGGTGGCGGTCGCCATGTCGACAAAGCCAATATCAATATGACCGCCCATGACGTCGGTCATGATCTGCGTGGTGCCCTTGTAGGGCACATGCTGCATCTTCAGCTTGCCCTTCTGCACCAGGATCTCGCCGCAAAAATGGCCGGTGGAGCCCACACCCCAGCTTGCGTACTGCACGGGCGTCTTGCGGGATTCCGACAGCTTCCTGAGCCCCTCGATGTCATTCGCGGGAAAGTTGTTGTTGGCAACCACCATGATGGCGGAGTTGCCGATAGCGCCCAGCGACGTGAAACTCTTGATGGGGTCGTACGGCAGTTCCTTGTAGACCAGGGGCGAAAGAATGTGCGTGGTCATGCCGCCGATCGTGATCGTGTAGCCGTCAGGCGCCGCCCGGGCAACCGTTGCGATGCCGATCGTGCCTCCCGCGCCAGGCTTGTTCTCGACGATGACGGGTTGCTTCAGTTCTGCCGAAAAGCGCTCCGCCAGGATACGACCCAAGGTGTCGCCGCCCCCGCCCGCCGAGAACGGCAACAGCATGCGAATGGGGCGATTCGGGTAGTCATCGGCGTGCGCGGCGCCCATGCCGAACACGGCAAGCAGCGCGGCTGCAACGGACAGCTTTTTCATTGTTGTCTCCTGGTATTTATCTAATAGGTATTTTTATGGCTACCCGCCTCCTGAACGGGATAGCCGGGTACCGCTACAGCAACCCGAGCGAACGCAGCTTGGCGTTCTGACAGGTGTACGGACGCTCGCAAATAATCTTGGCTGAATTGGGCGCGAACTCGAATGTCGCCGCCATGCGGACGCGAAACTTGCGCCCCGTCGGCTCGTAGGTCTTGCCGTCGACGGTGAACGGCCCGGCATGCGTGCCGGACAGCCAGAACTCCACCAGGACGATGTCCGTCCCGTCGGCCGCGCCCACCGCGATGATCTCGTTTTTCAGGTCGGGAAACGAGGCACGCGACGAATGGAAGTACCCCATCACTTCGCGCTCACCGTCAAAGACGGCGCCGCTTGAGTGCATTTCATAGCGGGGGTGTTCAAAGGTATCGATGACCTTGCCCCATTCCTGGACGCACTCCAAGGCCATATGGTCGACGACGGTTTTTACCCGCTCAGCCTGCAACTCGGTGTTCATGCCAATCCTTTTTGTGGAAACGTTTCCGCAAATTATGGAGGCAAGTATTACCTAGAAAAAGCTAGGGATTACGATAATTAGTGGAAACGATAACGCATCCAGGATCAAGGCAGGCACGCTTGGCGCCTGGCAGGTAATCACCGCCGCAATGCCACCCCCACGAACCCCAACGTCGCCACCGCTATCGCCACGCCGCACGCAAAGCCGCCTCCATAGCCCAACTGCGCGGCAAGCCCGGTCATCATCGACGACGTCAAAATCTCGCCCAGGTCACGCGCGCTTTGCACCGCCGTCATGTCCGTGCCCGATTGCACGCCCTGCCGCGCGAAGCGCATGGCCAGGGTCATCAGCGCGACCGACGCCGCGCCCGCCCCGAATGAACCCAGGCTTTGCGCCGCGTAGGCCATGCCCGATACCGGCGACGCCCATCCTTGGGCTTGTGCCAGCCAGCACAACGCCGCGGTGCCGGAGGCGGCCAGCCCCAGCGCCAGCACGGTGCGCGCGCCCAGCCTTCCGATCAGCCACGCACCGCCGCCACAACCCAGCAACACCGTGACCACACCGCCCGCCATGCCAATTTGCCCCACGGCCTCGAGCGTCCAGCCCGCGTCCACCAAAAACAGTTTGGACAAGCCATAGCCCGCCACGGCGGTCATGGCAGACAGGAAAGCGGCCAGTGCAAGCTGCCATGCGCCACGGCGGCGCGCGAAGCCCGCCAAGGATGCACGCTGGCGCGGCGCGCAAGGCGCTTTGTCGTCAAGCGCCGTCTCGCGCCACGAGGCGGCCAGCAACAGGCTGAACGCCACCGCCACCGCCAGCACGGCCAGCGCGCCGCCCTGCCCAATGTAGCCCGCCATGATCAACGCGCCAGGGCCGCCAAAAAAGAAGCCGACCATCGTGCCGCCCACCTGCACGGCATTGGCCCGCGCCAGGGCCTGGCCTTCAAAGCGTTCGGCCGTCAGCCCATCGGTGGCGATGTCTTGCGTAGCGCTGGCCAAGGACGCCACCGCCATCAGGCCGACGACCCAGGCGGCGCTGGCGGATGAAATACCCAGCAGCGCCACGCCCACCATGCAGACCAGCACCAAGGTCTGCATCGGTACGATCCAACTTCGGCGGCGGCCCATCAGGGGCCGCCAGTGGTTGTCGACCTGCGGCGCCCACAGAAACTTCAGTACCCAAGGCAGGCCCACCAGCGGCAACCAGGCCAACGTACCCAGGCCCGCTCCGTCGCGCCGCAGGAGCGTCGGCAAGGCCTCCATCGCCACGCCCAGCGGGATGCCTTGCGAGAAATACAGGGCGGCGATCATGATGAACAAGCGCCTGTTTGCGAATCGATTCACGGTCAATATTTCCTAGATTGGGGATGCCGACGCGCGGCGGTGTTCGCTACGGTGTTCGCTGCGGTGTTCGCTACCATGGGCCGGCGTGACGAACATGATTTTTCCGGGGCTTGCCACATGCAGCCGATGCCACACGCCGCGCGGAACGACCGTGCCATGACAGGCTTCCAGCAGCACTTCGGTTTGCGCGCCGCTGTCTGTCATCAGGGTCAACACCACGCGGCCTTCCAGCACGCACAGCATTTCGTCGCCGGCGCCATGGCGTTCCCAGACATCACCGTGCACGTCGGCATCGTTGGCTACCGCCTTGATGCCGACCACCCAGCCTTCACGCGGCGACAGGCGGCTAGGCTTGCCGACTTGGCGCAAGCTGCCGCCCTGCCCTAGCGCCATGAAGTGATCCAGCCAGCCGAAAACGGCGGATGGCACCGAGGCATTCTCGATGTTCATTGTTGAAACTCCGAAATATTCAAATGGGCGGCATGCGTGGCACGCGCGCCGCCCGAACTCACTGCGATCAGTACTGCGCGCGCAGCGTCAGCATCGCGTTGCGGGGTTCGCCGTAGCGGTTGTTCCACGATGTGCCCGACAGGCTTTGGTAGTAGCCACGGTCAAAGACGTTGTTCAGGTTCAAGGCCACCGTCAGGTGCTTGTCCACGCGATACGCCGCGCGCAGGTCCACCAGCGTGACGCCGCCTTGGCGCAAGGTGACCGGGCCTGACACCGTCGTGTAGCCCGACTGCATCTGCACGCCGCCGCCCACGCTTAGCCGTCTATCCAGCACCGGCAGCGCATAGTTCGTCCAGACGCGGAAGATGTGTTTGGGCGTGAAGCTGGCGTAGGCTTGGCCGTTGGACACCGCGTCCTTTACGTACTTGCTGGTGTTGTAGGTGTAGCCGCCTGCCACCGACCAGTGCAGCGTGATCTGCCCGCTGGCCTCGGCTTCGATACCCCGGCTGCGCACTTCGCCGCCCGAGATGTAGTAGCAGTTATTACCCACGCACGGCCACGCGGGATCTTGCTGGGCGCGGTTCTTTTGCTGGATCTGAAATACCGCCAAGGACACGTTCAACGCGCCATCCGCCAGTTCGCCCTTGACGCCCGCTTCGTAGTTGGTGCCGGTGACGGGGTCCAGCGGCTTGCCTTCGCGGGTCAGTTGGCTTTGGGGTTGAAACACCTGCGCATAGCTGCCATAGAGCGACCACTGCGAATTCAGGTCCACGATCAAGCCGCCGTAGGGCGTGAACTCGGGGTCGATCTGTTGGCGCGCGCCGGGCGCGGTCTGGTTCCACCAGCTCATGCGCCCGCCCAACACCAGGGTGACCGGATCCGCCAGCGAAAAACGGCCCATGCCATACACGCCCTGCTGCTTCAGGCGCGTTTCACCGGGCGATGTGTAGGGGCCAACGCCGGGTTCCGGCACGCTGTGCGGGTCCCAGTCGAATACGTTCACCGGCACGTTCAAGGCCGGCGTCAACATGCCGGTGTACTGCTCGGACGTGGTTCGTTGCGCATTGCCGCCCAGCAGCAATTCATGGCGGCGCCCAAACAACTGGACCGGACCGCTGACGTAGGCGTCCACGCTGGCCTGGGTGTTGTCGAATTTATACGCGCCGCCCATCAGGCGCGCGCCCAAACCGGTTTGCCGGTCGATGGCGCCATAGGCCCCGGCGTACTTCAAGTTGCTGTCGGCGGTCAGATAGTTTGCGCTGATCTTCGCCGTCCAGCCTTCGCCAAAGCGGTGTTCCAAATCGGCGAACACGCGGGTCGTCTCCCAGTTGAAGCGGTCCCAGGCGGCATCCAGATACGTGGACCGGGGCAAGCCGATATCGCCGCCGTCCTTGTAGCGTGGCACGCCGGCCATATTGGTGGTGGAACGGATGCGCTGCGTTTGCACGCCGGCCGACAGCACGGTACGCGGCCCCAGGTCCACTTCGCCAATTGCGTAGAGCAAGGCCGATTGCTGATCGGCCACGTCGTAGAAATAGCCCCGATCTTCCACCGCGCTGACAATGCGCCCGCGCACGCTGCCGCTGTCGTTCAAGGGGCCGCCCAGATCGGCCTCGGCGCGATAGCGGTCCCAGCTTCCGGCGCTGACCATGCCGTTAAAGGCGAACTCGCGCTGCGGCCGCTTGCGCACCAGGTTCACGGTGGCGGCCGGGTTGCCCGCGCCATGCATCAATCCATTGGCGCCCCGCAGAATTTCCACCCGCTCGTACACCGCCATGTCTTGCGGCGACGCGGCCATATTGCCCATCAGCACGGGCACGCCGTCCTGCTCGAACGAATCCACCTTGAAGCCGCGCGCGTAGTACGCCGTGGTCAGCAACTGATAGGGCTGCACCGTGATGCCGGTGGCGTGCTGCATCACGTCGTCCAGGCTTTGCAGGTTCTGCTCGCGCATCTGCTCCAGCCCGATCACCGTGACCGATTGCGGAATTTCCCGCACGGTCAGCGGCAGCTTGGCCAGGGTGGGCGCTTCTTGCCCCACGCCGTCTCCGCTGACCGTCACCGCCGGCAGTGACGGCGCCTCTTCCGCCCAAACGGCGCTTGCCGCCATCGCCATCCAAAGCGGCCAAAGCCTGCTGCGCGCCACGACACCGCGCGATCCGACCGCCCCTGTTTTCACCTGTATACGCACCGCCGTTCCTCTATTTTCATTATTGAGAATGATTCTCAAATAATTCTAGAGACGCGCCGATGCGGCCGCTGGCGATTGCGGAAGTTTCAGTAGCGATTGCGGAAGTATTCGGCCCGAACGCGCGGCCGGCGCGCGTTCAGTGGCGGGGCGCCAGACTGCTGGGCAGCACGCCGTAGCGTCGTTGGAACGCCTTGGTGAAGTGGGAATCGGTATAGCCGCAGGTATAGGCGGCCTCGGATACCGTCAGCGCACCGGCGGCCAGCAACGCATGCGCCTGCGCCATGCGGTGTTCCCGCACGAAGGCGTAAACGCTTAGGCCGAACAGCTTGCGAAACCCCGTGGTCAGCTTGTTGACGTTGATGCCCGCGCGGCGCGCCAGTTCGGGCAGCGACGGCGGGTCCTGCAAGTCCGCCAGCAGCAAGTCCCGCGCGTGATGCAAGCGTTCGGCGTCGGCGCGCGACAGGCGGTGGTCGGCGGCGATTGCCCGCGCGGGCAGCAAGGCGTTGAACGCCAGCGCCGCCAGCTCCAGGGCTTTGCCTGACAGGTACATGCGCTTGATCGCCCCTTGCATCGGGCAGGCCAGCATCTGGTGGCCCAGGGCCAGCAGCGCAGGGTCTGCATGCAGGTTCGCGTCGGCATAGGGCTTGCCGCGCGGCGCCCGCAACAGCGTAGCGAAGTCGGCGGGCTCCATCGCGAAGGCGCCGCACAACTGATCCAGCCGGGTGCGCAGCGATACGAAGCGCAGTACCCGATTGGCACCGAACTCGTGCTCCATGCCCATCGAGTCGTGGCACAGGCTCATGTGCAGCGATGGTCCGCTGATATGAACGGCCGGCGCGCCGTCCACGCGGTAGTGCAAACCGCCCTCCACCACCAACACCAACTTCACGCCCGGCTCCAGGTCTTCATGCACCCGTTCGGGCCGGCCAAAGCGCAGCGTGCCTCCCGCAAGCGCCATGGCGGGCGTAGCGGCGGAGACGGTCCAGTCGATATCGGGGCGGTTCGGGGACACGAGTACGAAAGCGCCCGCGGATGGCGGGCGGGTGGCGGGCGGGCTGTTTGATGAGATTGAATATTATTACTATTTGCGCCCACCGCATAGCCGCGGTTCGCGATGCAGCATCACCACATGCGGCGAATCCTGCCACGCCGGATACCGCTCCAGCACCGCCGGGTCATGCCCCGGCACCACATGCTGCTCGGACTGCGCCGCGCCATACAGCTTCGCATATCCCGACAGCATCTGCGCCGTGTTGTAGACGATCGGAAACGGCCTGCCCTGCCCCATATTCTCGTAGTAGTGGCTGGCGTCCGACGCCAGCACCACCCAGCCACGTTCGGTATGCACCCGCACGGCTTGCAGGCCTTTCGTGTGGCCGCCGATATGCAGCAATTCGATGCCGGGCAGCAGTTGCCCGTCGCCAGCATGGAACTCCACCCGGCCGTCGTAGACGCGCCTGACCAGTGTGACCACGTCTTCCACGGCATAGGCATGGCGCAGCGGTGCAAAGCACATGCAGCGGCCAGTGGCATAGTCCATTTCATCGTCCTGCACATGAAAGCGCGCCTGCGGCAGCCGATCCAGATTGCCCGCATGGTCGTAGTGCAGATGGGTCAGCACCACGTGCTGCACGTCTTCGGGCTGCACGCCAAGCTGCGCCAGTGCGGCAATGGGACATTGGATCAGCTCGCGCTGGCGCGTGCGCGCCATGTCGGCGTTGAAGCCCGTGTCGACCAGCACGACACGACCCGCACCGCGTATCAGCCACACAAAGAAATCCATGGGCATGTCGCCGTCGTGCGGGTCACCGCCCAGGAAGTTGTCGCGCCGCTGGCGCGGCATGCGGGCGTAGCGAATGGCGTATACCTCGTACTCGGGAAGCGTGTTTTGCATCGTCAGGCTCGCGTCAAATGCCCAGATAGGCTTTCTGCACGAAGGGGTCGGCCAACAGGTCGGCGCCCTTGCCGCTGCGCACCACCTCGCCGTGCTCGAACGCATAGGCCTGATGCGCCAGGCGCAGCGCCAGCCGCGCGTTCTGCTCCACCAGCACGATGGCGATGCCGCTGTCGCGGTTGATGCGCTGGATGGCGTCGGCGATCTCGGCCACGACCTTGGGCGCGATGCCCAGTGATGGCTCGTCCAGCATCAGCAAGCGGGGCTGCGCCATCAGCGCGCGCCCGATGGCCACCATCTGCTGTTCGCCGCCAGACAAGGAACCCGCCAACTGCGCGCGCCGCTCCTGCACGCGCGGAAACAGCGTGTAGATCTCGTCCAGCCGCGAACGGACGCGAGCACGAGACCGGACGCCATGCGCGCCCGCCATCAGGTTGTCCAGCACGGTCATGCGGCCGAACAGGCGCCGACCTTCCGGCGACAAGGCCAAGCCGGCCGAGACGCGCGCCGCCGAACCCAGCCGCGCGATGTCGCGCCCCTCGAACAGGATGCGGCCGCCCGCCGCCGGGGCCAGGCCAATCAAGGCCTTCAGCGTGGAGCTCTTGCCCGCGCCATTGGAGCCGACCAGCGCCACGATCTGGTCCTGTTCAACCGTGAAGCTGATGCCGCGCACCGCTTCCAACGGCCCGTAGCGGACCTTCAGGTCCTGGACTTCAAGCATGGGCATAGTCGGGGGCTCCCAGATAGGCTTCGATCACGGCGGGGTTGTCGCGGATGGCTTGCGGCGTGCCTTCGGCGATTTTTTCGCCTTGCACCAGCACCACGATGCGATGGCTTAACTCCATGACCAGCGCCATGTGATGTTCCACCAGCAGCATCGTCAGCCCTTCTTCGGATTGCAGGCGGCGCAGCAGGCGCCCCAGCTCATTGCATTCTTCGTGGTTCAGGCCGGCCGCGGGCTCATCCAGCAGCAACATGCGCGGGCGGCAGGCCAGCGCGACGGCGATGCCCAGCTTTTTCTGCAAGCCATAAGCCAGTGACCCCGCCTCCGCGTCGCGCCAGGGTTGCAGGTCCAGCAGTGTCAGCAAGCGGTCCACTTCCTGCGTGACTTCGGCCGCTGACAGTAGATCTTGCTTACGTCCCGCCAGGCGGCGCAGCCACGAGTGCCGCACGCGCGACAACATGCCGCGCCGGATGTTCTCGGCAACGCTGACTTCGGGATACGTCGAGGTGGACTGGAAGGTGCGCGCCAACCCCAGCACCACCACCCGGCTGGGCGGGCCGCCGGAAATATCGCGGCCGTCGAAATGGACAGTGCCCGCCGATGGCGGCATGGTGCCGCTGATGACGTTGAACGCCGTCGTCTTGCCCGCGCCGTTGGGGCCGATCAGGCCGACGATTTCACCCGGGGCAACGGCAAAGCTCACATCGCGCAAGGCCGCCAGGCCACCAAAGCTGCGCGACAGGCCTTGTACCTGCAATAAAGGCTGGCTCATTGGGACTCCTTGTGCCGACGCGCCTGCCACGGCCCCGGCAAGCCGGCAAGACCCGCCGGCAGAAAACGCAGGATGAGGATCAGCGCCGCGCCATAGAAAATGTGCTGCGTTTGCACCGCACCGCGAAACAGCTCCGGCAGCGGCGTCAGCACCATGGCGCCGATCAAGCCACCCCATACCGAACGGCGGCCGCCGATGACCAGCATGATGATGAAGCCGATGGAAATGCTGACGTTGAACGATTCGGGCGACACGTAGCCCACATAGCGCGCCTGCAAGGCCCCGCCCACCGACGCCAGCGCGCAGCCGGCCACAAAGGCGCAAAGCTGGATGCGGCGCACGCTTAAGCCCGTGGATTCCGCCAGCGCCGGGTTCTCCGCGACCGCATCGATGGCATGGCCGAAGGGCCGCTTGGCCACCGCGTTCAAGAGCGCCACGGAGGCCAGCGCCACGCACAGCGCCAAACCATAGAAGCTGGCGCGCGTATCGAATACGAATCCCGCCAGCGCGGCTGGCAGAATGCCGGCAATGCCATTGGCGCCGCCCGACCAGGACGAGCCATCCAGAAGGATCAAGCGCACCAGTTCGCCGAAGGCAAAGGTGACCAGCACGAAGTACACGCCCTTCAAGCGCAGGATGATTGCGCCCAACGCCAACGCCACCAGCGCAGTCAGCACCACCCCGGCCAGCGTGGACGGCAGGAAGCTCCAGCCCAGCAGGCGCGTGGCCAATACCGAGCCGTAGGCGCCGAGCGCGACGAAAGCGGCGTGCCCTAGCGACAACTGCCCGCAGCGCGCGATCAGCGCCAGCCCGTTGACGATCAGCACGTTCAGGCAAGTCAGGACAGCCAGGTGCTGCACGAATGGCCCGGCGAACCAGGGCGCGACCGCGGCCACGGCCAGGGCCGCCCACAACAGCCAGCGCCAGGGCGCGGGCCGCGCCACGTCGGCGTGTAGAGAAAGTTCCGTCATGGCTTATGCCTCCCCTCGGCCAAGCAGCCCTTTGGGCCGCACCACCAGCATCACGATTACGACCGCGAAGATCAGCATGTCCGCCGTGCTGCTTTGAAACAGCAGGCTGCCGTAGCTTTCGGCCAAGCCCAGCGCCAGGCCCGCGACCGCCGCGCCCGGTATGCTGCCCAGCCCGCCCAGAATGACCACGATGAACGCTTTCAGCAGCGGCGTGGCGCCCACGAAGGGCGACACCGAGAACAGCGGCGCCATCAGCGCGCCCGCCACCGCCGCCAGTCCCACGCCTAGCCCAAAGCCCAAGGGGTAATAGATGCGCGAACGGATGCCCTGGATGCCGGCAATCTCAAAGTCCTCGACCACCGCGCGCAGGGCGCGGCCGGGGCGCGAATGACGCAGAAAGCCATACAGCAAGGCCAGCGCCAGCAAGGCGAACACCACCACATACACACGCGACAGCGGGATGACCAGCTTGCCCATGCGCGCCGTGCCCTGGGCGACGGCGGGCATGGACAAGGGATCCGGGCCAAAAAACATCAAGGCCAGGTTCTGCAAGATCATCGCCAGGCCGATGGTGGCGATCATGCCGTTCAGCTCATCACGGCGAAACGGTTTGAGCACGCCCCATTCCAACACCGCGCCGCCCGCCACCGCCAAGGCGAAGGTCAGCGCCACGGCGGGCAGGAAGGTGAAGCCCGCCTGCGTCGTCAGGTAATAAGCGCCAAACGCGCCCAGCATGTAGAACTCGCCGTGGGCGAAGTTCACCATCCGCATAACGCCGAACACCAGCGTGAAGCCCACGGCCATCAGCAGGTACAGCAGCCCCACGATCAAGCCGTTGATCGTGGCCTGCGTCAACAAAATGCTCCAATCCACGTGGCATCCCCCGCCGCGCTAGCGGCATCCCTCGACGGTGCAGCGCGCGCGGATCACCTCGCGGCCATCCTTGACCTCGGCCACATAGAACGGCGCGTTCAACTGGTGGTTGATGCCGTACATGGCCTTGCCGGTCCAACTGAGCTTGCCCAGCGATCCTTCAAAGCCATCCAGCTTTTCCAGTTCGGCGCGCACGCGGTCCGTGTCTTCCACGGTGCCGGCGCGGCGCATGGCCTCGAACAGCATGTTGGTGCCGTCATAAAAAGCCGGGCTGAAGCCGTTCATCGAATGCTTGTACTTGGCGGCGTAGCGCTCGGCGTAGGCCTTGGTGGCGGGCAGTTCCGGATCCATCGGCGTGTGCACCAGCATGCCTTCGGTCGCGGCTTTGCCGGCCACGTTCACGATCTCTTGCGTGGCGGGGCCGCCGGTGCGCACGATGCGCCCCTCGAAGCCCAGTTCGCGCGCCTGCTTGACGATCAAGCCCGCCGTGGTGGGCGAATTGCCGTCCAGTTCAATGGCGTCAATGCCGCGCGCCATCATGCGTGTCAGCACGGGCACGAAGTCGACGCGGTCGCGTTCAAAGAACTCTTTCACGGACAAGGCCGCGCCCGCCTTCTTGTACGCGGCTTCCAGGTCCAACGCGATTTGCTGGCCCGTCTCGTCGTTGGGAAACAGTGCGCCGACCTTGCGCAGGCCCTGCGACTTGACCACCCAGTCGATCTGCGGCTGCGACACCTCGGCGGTGGTGACGTTGGGGCGGAAGGTAAACGGCTTGTCGGCGGCCAAGGCCTTGGCGGTGAAGCCCAGCGTCATCACAATGACCTTGTTCTTTTCGGTCATGGGCTGAATGGCCAGCACGGGCGCCGACCCCACCGGGCCGATCACATAGCGCACCTTGTCTTCAAACACCAGGCGGTTGGCCACGGTCACGGCTTCGTTGGCCTGATATTTGTCGTCGTAGGCCACGACCTCAACGCGGTACTTTTTGCCGCCTACTTCCAGCCCGCCGGCCTCGTTCACCTGATCCGCCGCAATCTCGGCGGCGTTCTTCATGCCCTGCCCCCAGGCCGCGCCCGCACCGGAAAGCGTAACCAAGGCGCCCAGTTTCAGCGTGTCTTGCGCCTGGACGGCGGGAACTGCGGCCAAGGCGAACATGCCGGCCAGAATGATCGGATAACGCATGATGTCTCCTGAGGGGTCGCGGGCATGGTTGCCCGTCGGTTATGCCTGCGCTATAGGCGGGCGATGGCGTCCAGCACCGGCAGGACATAGCCGCGAAACTGCTGGGGGTTTTCGCTCATGGGGAAATGCCCCAACTCGCGCATGACGGTGACCTGCGCGCCGGGAATGCTGGCGGCGGTGCGCAGGGTGTCTTCCGGCGTGCAAGAGAAGTCGTATTCCCCCGTCAGCAGAAAGAGCGGGCAGCGATCGGTGCGGATGCCATCCAGCCGGCCCCGCAGATCACCATCCACGCGATAGAAATACAGGTCGCCGCGAAACACGCCGGGGCCACCCTGCATGTACTGCCACAGGGTTTCTTGGCGATGGACCTCGGGGGACTGCGGCGCGACCAAGCCGGACACCAGCGCGGCACAAACCTCGCCGCCATGGACGTCGCCACGATGCAGCCATGACGTGTCGTACCAGGGTTGTTGGAAGTCCGCCGCTTCCACTCCGATCAGCGCGCGAAAGTGATCAGCATGCTGATGCGCCAGTTGCAACACGATGCGCCCGCCGATCGAGCAGCCGATCAAAGCCGGGCGGTCCAGTGCCAAGGCTTGGCAAAACGCCATCACGGTTTCTACATAAAGCTCGGTGGACAGGCGGTATTCCTCGTCCTGCCAGCCGGGCGGCGGGTAAGACTTGCCGTGCCAGGGCATGTCGAAAGCGATCACGCGATAACGCGAGGTGATGTCGGGGTCGCACATCATGTGGCGGTACTGGCGACTGTCGGCGCCGGCGGTATGCAGGCAGACCAGCGGAATGCCCTCGCCCGCTTCTTCGAAATAAACGCGGCAGGGCCGACCCGCGATATCAACCGACACATAGCGGCCAACAATGGGTTCCAGCGCGGCGCTCATGCTTGCGCCTCGCGGCCGGTCGCCAGCAGGTCCTTGATGAATTGCAGATGCGCCATCAGCGGTTGCAGGTTGCCTTCGACGATCAGCTCGCCGCGCTTGCTGAGCGCAAAGATGTCATGCCAGCCCGCGTCCGGCACGGCTTGCCAGAAACGCGACCAGGCGTTGACGGACGCGCGCAAGGACACGTCGCACGACGGCAGCGGCGCCGTGGGCACGTCGGCGGCGGCGACATGGCCATCGCGGATCCGGACAAGCAGCGGGGCATCGCCGAAGCGCAGCAGCAGGTCCATATTGACCTGGCGTGGCCGCGAGAACGACAGCGCACGGCTGCGGAATCGATGTGCAAGCTGCGCGTCCAGGGCGGCTTGCGCTGGCATAGCGTTGGTTTCCATTGTCTCTTCCCGATGCATCGTTCTTATGTACAGAACGTTTATTCTTTCTATAAGAACATTCTAAGGATCGAAATATCCCCGTGTCAACACGGGGAAAGTACGAGCCGAACCTTATTGCGGCGCCAACACCCGGCAGTCGTCAGCGAGCGTCAGCGGGCAGTCCGTCAGGGCTTGCAAGGTGTCGAAGCGCAGCCCCGCCACCATTGCAATCACCCGCATGGCATCCGGCAGCACGTCGATGATGGCTAGGTCCGAATAGATGCGGTCCACCACGCCCGCGCCGGTCAGCGGGTAGGTGCATTCGCGCACGATCTTGGGCTGGCCGTCCTTGGTGACGTGCTCCATCGTGATGTACACCTGGCGCGCACCGGCCACCAGGTCCATCGCACCGCCAACCGCCGGTATCGTGCCCGGCGCGCCGGTGTCCCAGTTGGCCAGATCGCCACGCGCCGACACCTGGAATGCGCCCAGCACCGTCAGGTCCAGATGGCCGCCGCGCATCATGGCAAACGACACTACGTGGTCCGTGATGGACGCGCCCGGCAACAAGGTCACTGCTTCCTTGCTGGCATTGATCAGGTCCAGGTCCAGCGGCGCGTCGGGGTCGCCCGGCCCCATGCCGACTATGCCGTTTTCGGTATGCAGGATCACATCGCGGTCGGCCGGCAGAAAGGCCGACACCAAGGTCGGAATGCCGATGCCCAGATTGACGTAGGCGCCGTCCGGAATGTCGGCCGCGACCAGCCGAGCAATCTGCCGCCGGTTGAGCTTTTCATATTCCATGCTTGTCTCCCACCTGCACCACTCGCTTGACGAATATGCCCGGTGTCATGACGTGTTCGGGCGGGATGCCGCCCAGTTCCACGATGCTGTCCACTTGCGCCACCGTGGTGGTGGCGGCCATGCACATGACGGGCGCGAAGTTGCGGCCAGCGTAGCGGTACACCAGGTTGCCCCAGCGGTCCGCCGTGCGCGCCTTGACGAAAGCGAAGTCACCCTTCAGCGGCGACTCCAGCACGTAACCCACGCCGTCGATCACGCGGGTTTCCTTGCCGTGGGCCAGCGGTGTGCCGTAGGCGGTGGGTGTGAAGAACGGCCCCAGGCCCGCGCCGGCCGCGCGCATGCGCTCGGCCATCGTGCCCTGCGGCACGCATTCCAGTTCGATCTTGCCGGCGCGATAGGCCTCGGCGAAGGCGGCGGCGTTGGGGTTCTTGCGGTCGGACGAGCGCGCAAACGAGCAGATCATCTTGCGCACCCGGCCGGCCTGCACCAACTGGCTAAGGCCACGCTCGCCGTTGCCGGCGTTGTTGTTGACGATGGTGAGATCGCGCGCGCCTTGCTGCAGCAGCGCGCACACCAGTTCGGTGGGCACGCCCGACGCGCCAAAGCCGCCGATCAGGATGACCGCGCCGTCCTGCACGTCCGCCACCGCGGCGGCCAGCGTATCGAATGTTTTATCCAGCATGGAATTCCTTTTTTCTGGATGGGAAAGCGGCCCGCTCAGCGCGTGGACGGGCCGCCCAGAATGGCGGTGGACTGGCTGGACAAGGTGCCGCCGTTGCCATGCACCAGCGCAATGTCGGCGCCCGGCACCTGGCGTTCTCCCGCCTGCGCGCGCAGTTGGCGCACGGCCTCGATCACCAGAAAGATGCCGTACATGCCGGGATGCACGCAGGACAAACCGCCGCCATTGGTGTTCACCGGCAGCCGGCCGCCCGGCGCGATGCCGCCGCCTTGCACATAGGCCCCGCCCTCGCCTTTCTTGCAGAATCCCAGGTCTTCCAGAAACAGCAGCGTGTTGATGGTGAAGGCGTCGTAGAGCTCCGCCACGTCCACGTCCGCCACGCTCAGGCCGGCCATGGCCAGCGCGCGCTTGCCCGATTCGGCCGCCGCCGTCACGGTCAGGTCTTCCATGGACGAGATCTGGCGATTCCACACCGCCGTGGCGCTGCCCAGCACGTAGACAGGCGGCTGCCGTAGTTGGCGGGCGCGGTCGGCACGCACCATCACGTAGGCGCCACCACCGTCGCTGACCAAGCAGCAGTCGCGCACCGTCAGTGGGTCCGACACGGGCCGCGAGCGCAGTACGTCGTCAATCGACAGGGGTTCGCGCATTGCGGCTTCGGGGTTCAGGGCCGCCCAGGCGCGCGCGGCCACGGCCACTTCGGCCAGTTGCTCGCGCGTGGTGCCGTACTGGTGCATGTGGCGGGCGGCCGCCAAGGCGTAAGACGTGACCGGCTGCAAGGGCGTATACGGATGTTCGAATGGCTGCGGGTCCAGCAAAGTGCGCGCCTTGACGCCTTCCTTGCGGCCGAAGGTGGCTGTCTTCTGCGTGCTGCCATAGCAGACCAGCACCGCATTGCATTGCCCGGACACCAGCGCCATCACCGATGGCAACAGGTGCGAGACGAAGCTAGAACCGCCGAGCATGCTGGCTTCGATGTAGCGTGGGCGCAGGCCCAGGTATTCGGCAACCGGCATGCTCCACATCGTGGCGGACGAACTACATGTGGCCAGGCCGTCGATATCCCGCATGGTCAAGCCGGCGTCGGCAACCGCGCGCGACGCGGCCTGCGCCAACACTTCCATCTCGGTATAGCCGTGCGCTTCGCCCAGGCCCGCATGCCCGACCCCAGCAATGGCGACCTGCCCGCGCATTGATTCCAGCGACATCATGCGGCCTCCACGGCGTCGAACACCACCAGTGCCTGGACCGCGTCGCGCAGCACCCGCGCCTTGACCGGCATGCCGATCCGCAGCCGATCCAACGCCACGCCGTCCACCCGACTCATCATTCGCACGCCTTCGTCCAGGTCGATCAGCGCCACGTTGTAGTCGCCGCCCGCCTCGGGCTTGCGCCGCACGATGCTGAAGGAATAGACCGTGCCGGTGCCGGCCGGGTCCGCCCACGTCAGATCCGTCGCGCCGCAGTGCATGCATAGCGTGCGCGGATAGAACTGATGCCGGCCGCAAGCCGGGCAGTGTTGAATTTGGAAGCGGCCCTCGGCCAGGGCGGCAAAGTACTGTTCCTGCGGCCCCCGCGCCGTGGCGCCGGCCTGTTCCGTATGCATTGCTGTCTCCTCGATTTTTATCAGGACGCCGCGCCCGATGCGCGGCCCCTCTGCTTTACAGGTCCGCGAAGCGCTTGCCTTCGGCCACCAGCCGTTCCAGCAGCGGCGCGGGTTGCCAGAGTTCGCCGTGTGCTTCATGAAAACGCCGGATGGTGGCCAGCACGGCCGGCAAGCCTTGCTCATCCGCGTAGAACAAGGGCCCGCCCCGATACGCCGGGAACCCGTAGCCGTTGACATAGATCACGTCGATGTCGGACGCGCGGCGGGCAATGCCCTCTTCCAGAATGCGGGCGCCCTCGTTGACCAGCGCGTACATCGTGCGTTGCACGATTTCCTCGTCGCTGATCTCGCGGCGGGCAATGCCGTCCTGGCGGGCGCATTGCTCAATCAACGCCAGCACCTGAGGGTCTTCCAGCGGTTCGCGGCTACCCGCTACGTAGCGGTAAAAGCCGCTGCCCGTCTTCTGGCCAAAGCGCCCTTGTTCGCACAGGCTGTCGGCCACGCGCGAATAGCGCAGGTGCGCAGGCCGCGTGGGCGCCATGCGCTTGCGAAACGCCCAACTGATATCCAGGCCCGCCATGTCCGCCATGCGCAAGGGGCCCATGGCCAGACCAAAACGTTGCAGCGCGCCATCCACCTGCGACGGCGACGCGCCTTCCTCCAACAAAAAGTGCGCCTCGCGCGTGTAGGGGCTGACCATGCGGTTGCCCACGAAGCCATCGCACACGCCCACCAGCACCGGCAGCTTGCCCATTGCGCGCGCCAACCGGAACACGGCGGCGATGACGTTGCCGTCCGTGTCGCGGCCTTGCACCACTTCCAGCAAGCGCATGACGTTTGCCGGGCTGAAGAAATGCATGCCCAGCACCTGCGCCGGCCGGCGGGTGAAGCCGGCAATCTGGTCGATGTCCAGGCGCGACGTGTTCGACGCCAGGATGGCCTGGGGTTTGCAGATGGCGTCCAGCGCGGTGAAGATCTGGCGCTTGACGTCCATGTCCTCGAAGGCGGCCTCGATCACCAGATCGGCGTCGCGCAGATCATTCATGTCCAGGCTCGTGCTGATGCACGCCTGACGGGCTTCCACTTGCGCCGCCGTCAGCTTGCCCTTGGCCGCTGTCGCCGCGTAGTTCTTGCGGATGGCTGCCCAGCCGCGCTCCAGGGCTTGCGCGTTGCGTTCAACCAGCACCACGGCAAGCCCGGCGTTGGCCAGGCTCATCGCAATGCCGCCGCCCATCGTGCCCGCACCCACCACGCCTACCGTGGCGATTGGGCTTCGGGCCTTCCATCCCTCGGGCAGTTTGACGGCGGCGCGTTCGGCAAAGAACAGGTGACGCTGGGCCTTGGACTGGCTGCCGTTGACCAATTCCAGGAAGCGTTCGCGCTCAACCGCCAAGCCGTCTTGCAGCGTGGTCTTGGCGGCGGCTTCCACGCAGTCCACGCAGGCCAGCGGCGCCACGCAACCGCGATAACGGCGGGCAGCCTCTTTGCGGGCGCGGTCGTACACACTCGCGTCCGCCGGCGCCGCCACCTTGCGCGCACCGACGTTGCGGCCAGCCAGCGGCGCATCGGCATGGGCCAGTGCATAGGCGGCGGCGCGTTGCGGCAGATCGTCGGCAAACACCTCGTCAAGCAGGCCCCAGTCCAAGGCGGTGGCCGCGTCAATGGCATCGCCTTGTGCAATCATCGTCAGCGCGCGCTCGACGCCTATGATCCGGGGCAGGCGCTGCGTGCCGCCCGCGCCTGGCAGCACGCCCAGCTTCACTTCGGGCAGGCCCAACGACGCGCCGCCCAGCGCCACGCGGTAGTGGCACCCCAGCGCCAGCTCCAGCCCGCCACCCAGGGCCGCGCCGTGTATCGCCGCAGTCACCGGCTTGGATGCCCCCTCGATCAGCGCGATCACTGAACGCAGCGTCGGTTCACGCGTGGACATAGGCGTATTGAATTCGCGGATCTCCGCGCCGCAGCAGAAGAAGGCCCCATCACCCACCAGCACCAGCGCCTGCACGCTTTCATCCGCAAGCGCCGCTTGAATCGCCGCGTGCAGTTCAGCGCGCAGGGCCGCGCTCAAGCTGTTGACCGGGGGGTTGCGCAAACGCAGCAGCGCCACGCGGCCCGACTCTGCCCGTTCGATGTGGATCAGCATGGCGGCCTCACTCCAGCTCAACCACAATCTGGCCTTCGTCCACTTCGTCGCCCTCGCCCACCAGCACCCGCGTCACGATACCGCCGCGTTCGGCCTCGACGGGAATTTCCATCTTCATCGACTCCACCTTGATCACGCTATCGCCTGCTTCGACACGCTGGCCGTTGCGCACGCTGACGGCCACCACACGGCCCACCACGGGCGTTTCCACTTTGAACATCGTCTTCTCCTTGGATGCCGGGGCTTGAACCCCTGATGCTTAGCTTGCTTGAGTTTCTTGGCTTGATCAGGCCGCCTGCACCGCTGCGCGCGGCGTTTCCAGAATGCGGCTCACCATGCCAGTGCAGACCTCGCCCGCGCGAAACGCCGGGTCGTCCAGCACCTGCAGCATGAATGGAATGTTGGTCTTGACGCCTTCGATGCGGAACTGCGCCAGGGCGTGTTTCAACAGCGCCACGGCCTCGTCCCGCGTGGCCGCATGCGCGATCACTTTGGCCAGCATGGGGTCGTAGTGGCTGGACACGCGGCAACCTTCGGCGTAGCCCGTTTCCACGCGCACGCCGCGCAGGTCGGGCGGGGCAAACGCCCGCAGTACGCCCGGTGACGGCAGAAAACGCACGGGGTCTTCCGCATACACACGCGCTTCCAGCGCATGCCCCCGCAAGGGCGGCACCTGTGGCAGCACGCTTTCCATATGCTCGCCCGCCGCCAACCGCAACTGCGCGGCCACGATGTCGACGCCGGTCACCGCTTCCGTCACGGCATGCTCGACCTGCAAGCGGGTATTGATTTCCAGGAAGGAAAAGCCAGACTCCGGCGTATACAGCATTTCAACGGTGCCGATCACGTCATAGCCCAGGCCGGCCAACATACCTTCCAGCCGGGTCGCCATGTCTTGCACGGCGGCACGATCCAGCCCTGGCGCGGGCGCTTCTTCCAGCACTTTTTGATGACGGCGCTGGGTCGAACAATCGCGTTCGTACAGGCAACGAACCTGCCCGTGTCGGTCAGCCAGAAACTGGAATTCAATATGCCTTGGGTTACTCAGCAGCTTTTCCAGGTACAGGTCCGATCCACCAAAGCTGCGCTCTGCGATCAGCCGCGCCCGCGCCCATTCGGCGTCGACATCCTGCGGGCCATGCAGGGGAATCATGCCGATGCCGCCGCCGCCCGAGGCCGGCTTGATCAAGACCGGATAACCCAGTGCTTGCGCGGCCTGGCGCACCGCATCCAGGTCAGCGCCCAGCACCGCGCTGCTGGGCGCCATCGGCATGCCCAGCGCGGCCATGGCGTCACGCGCCTGCGTTTTGTGCCCCAGCATCCGGATCCAGCGCGGCGACGGCCCCACAAAGACCATGCCCGCCTGTTCCACGGCCTGGGCAAAGTCCGCGTTCTCGGACAGGAACCCATAGCCCGGATGCAGCGCGTCCGCGCCGGTCTCGCGCGCCACGCGCAGCAAGGTGTCACGGTTCAGATAGCTTTGCGCGGCGGGCGCGGGGCCGATCGCCACCGCCGCGTCCGCTTCACGCAGATAAGGAAGATCGCGGTCCGCCTCGGAATACACGGCAACCGATTCCAGGCCCAGCGCGCGCAGCGCTCGAATGACACGCCGGGCGACTGCCCCCCGGTTGGCAACGATGACTCGTTTCATATTGCGCTCCCGATGCGGCGTCATGGCCGATAGCCAAAGGCGCGCGAGCCGGGTTCGCGCAAGGGCATAACCACTTCCACGAACTCTTCCAGCACCTGCCGCGTGGTGGCGGGGTCGATGATGTCTTCCACGACAAAGGCTTCGGCGCTGCGAAATGGCGAGGTCAGGCCGCGCACGCGGGCTTCGATCTCGCGCATCTTGGCCTCCGGGTCTGACGCCGCTTCGATCTCGGCTTTGTAGGCCACCTCCAGCCCGCCCTCCACCGGCAAGGACCCCCACTGAGCTGATGGCCAGGCATAGCGGAAATTGAAGCGGCCCGCGCTTTGATGGCCGCCCGCCGCCACGCCAAAGGCTTTCCGCACGATGATTGAGCACCAGGGCACGGTGGACTGCGCCACGGCGGTCAAGGCGCGCACGCCGTAACGCATGGCGCCGGCCTTCTCGGCGTTCAGGCCAATTTGGAAACCCGGCACGTCCACCAGGTTCACGACAGGCAGGTGGAACGTTTCGGCCAGGTCCAGCAGGCGCGTGAACTTCTCGGCGGCGGGGCCGTCCCAGCCGCCGCCGTAGTGATAGGGGTCGCTGGCGAATACCGCCACCGGCCAGCCATCGATACGCGCCAGGCCCGTGATCACCGCCCTGCCCCAGCGCTTGCCGATTTCCATGAACGATCCCTCGTCCATCAAGGCCGATACGATGGGCCGCATCTTGTAGACGGCGCGCGGATCGCTGGGGATGGCGTTGCGCAGCCAGTCCTGGTCGCCGGCAGCGCTGCCGGGGCTTGCCGCGCGTGGCGGCAACTCATGCACCGAGCGTGGCAGATACGACAGGAAGCGGCGCGCCATGGCGAAGGCGTCCGCTTCCGAATCGGCTTCATCATCCACCACGCCATTGCGGGTATGGATGTCGCTGCCGCCCAGTTCATTCTTTTCCAGGTTCTGGCCGATGCGCGCCACGACCGGCGGCCCGGCGATGAAGAGCTGCGAGGTCTCGCGCACCATCACGGCGTAATGGCTGGCGGCCACGCGCGCCGCGCCCAGGCCCGCCACCGAGCCCAAGGCCAGCGACACCACCGGCACGGTGGCCAGATTTTGCGCCATCAGGGGCCACATGCGCAGCTTGGGCAACAAGGTGTGGCCCTTGATTTCGATATTGCGCACCGACCCGCCGCCGCCCGTGCCGTCCACCAATCGCAACAGCGGCAGGCGCAGATCATGCGCCATGCGTTCGGCCTCGACCAGCTTGTCGCCCACCGCGCCGTCGTTGGCGCCACCACGCACAGTGAAATCATCGGCGGCCACCACCACCGGTCGCCCTTCCACCTTGGCTCGGCCGATCAGCAGATTGGACGGCGTCAGGTCGGTCAGGCGTCCTTCGGAGTCGTACTCGCCGCTGCCCGTCAGCGCGCCCACTTCGCGAAACGAGTCCGCATCGACCATGGTGGCGATACGTTCGCGCACCGGCAGCTTGCCGCCTTCCCGATGCCGGCGCACCTTGGCCTCGCCGCCCATGCGCGCCGCCAACTCCTTGCGCAACGCCAGTTCTTGCAGTTCTTTATCCCAGGACACCTTGTGCTCCTCCCTGCCTGTTGCGATGGCGGCATGCGCCGCCGGTTCAGTCGATGCCGGATCAATCAATCTTGATGTTGGCGCGCTTGATCAGCGCTTCGTTCTGCTTGAGCTCGTCGGCAATCTTCTGCCGGAAAGCCTGCGGAGACTGCGTGGACGGATTGCCCTGCGCCGCCAGCCGCGCACGCACCGCGGGGTCCTTGGCCACCGCCGCAATCTCGCGGTTCAGGCGGTCCACCACTTCGGGCGGCGTGCCGGCCGGCGCAAAGATGCCCACCCAGAACGAGATGTCGAATTCCGGATAGCCCAGCTCGGCCACGGCGGGCACGTCCGGCAGGTCGTGCCAGCGCTTGGCGGTGGACACGGCCAGCGCGCGCAGCTTGCCGGCCTTGATGAGCGGCACGCCGGACAGCGTGTCGAAACCGAAGTCGACTTCCTTGGACAGCAAGCCTGCCTCCATCGGCGCCGCGCCCCGGTACGGCACATGCAGCATCTGCACATCGGACATGGCGGCAAGCTGCGCGCCGGCCAGATGCATCAGGTTGCCGTTGCCGGCCGAGCCATAGCTGATGGTGTTGGGCTTGCTCTTGGCTAGCGCAACCAGCGACTTGACGTCAGTCACGCCCGCCACGCGCGGGTTCTCGGCGTTGATGGTCAGGATGAAGGGCACCGACACCACGGTCGTTACCGGTGCGAAATCCTTCAAGGGGTCGTATTGCAGATCCTTGTAGAGCAAGGGGTTGACGGTGATGGAACTGGAATTGCTGACCAGGATGGTGTAGCCGTCCGGCTTGGCCTGCGCCACGGCGCGCGCGGCGATCATGCCGTTGGCGCCGGTCTTGTTGTCCACCACGAACGACTGCCCCATGCGGGTGGACAGCGCGTCACCGACGATGCGCGCCACGGTGTCGATGGTGCTGCCGGGGCTGAAGCCCACAACGAACTTCACTGGGGCATTGGGATAGTCCGCGGCGCTTGCCGCAATCGGCGCGGCCGTGGACAACGCGATCGCACCTGCTGCCAGCCATGTTGAAACGGTCATGATGTGTCTCCTCCGAGGTTGCCTGATGCCGTGCCCCGCGCTACATCGGCGCGGGGCTACGGACGCTTGCGTGCGCGGTTGCGCTTACTGCTGGGCGACGGCGCCAGACGCCTTGACGGCCTGGCCCCACTTCTTCTGTTCCTGCGCCATGAACGTGGCGAACGCCTGCGGTGTGCTGTTCACCACGTCGCCCCCCATGGCCTCGATGCGCGTTTGCATGGCGGGCGTGGCGACGATCTTGGATACGTCTTCATAGATGCGTTGCGCCTGGGCCTGCGGCAGCGATGCCGGCGCCAACAGGCCGAACCAGGTGGCCGCCTCGAAGCCGGGCATGCCGGCTTCCGCGAAGGTCGGCACGTCGCGCAGCGCCTGCACCCGCTTGCCGTTGGCAACGGCCAGCGCCCGCAGTTTGCCGGATTCGATCAAGGGCAAGGCCGACGTGATCGTGGCCAGCATCATCTGCACCTGCCCGCCCGCCAGGTCCGTGAAGGCCGGTGCATCGCCTCGGTACGGCACGTGCGTGATGCGCGATTGCGTGGCGATCTTGAACAGTTCACCGCTAAGGTGCTGCGCCGTGCCATTGCCGGGCGACGCGAAGTTGACCGACGCGCTGTTCTCTTTCAGGTACGCCAGAAATTCGGGCAGCGTCTTGGCCGGAATATCGGGGTTGACCACTAGCACCAGCGGCACCTTGGTCACCAAGGTGATGGGCCTGAAGTCCTTGACCGGGTCGTAGTTAAGCTTGCTGTACAGGTGGCCGCTGATGGTATGGGCGGACGTGGTCATGAAGAGCGTGTAGCCATCGCCCTTGGCGCGCGCTACCGAACTGGCGCCGATGGTGGTGCCCGCGCCCGCGCGGTTTTCCACGATGACGCTCTGGCCCCAGGCCTGCGTAAGTTTTTCGGCCACGGCGCGCGCCACCACGTCGGTGGCCCCGCCCGCGGGGTACGGCACCACCATCGTCACGGGTTTGGAGGGATAGGAATCGGCGACTGCCGTTCCCGTGAACAGCGCCGTGGCACATGCCAGGGCGCACAACCAATTGCGTTGCATCGAGAGGTCTCCTCTTGTCATCGAATGACGGTTTGTATATTCTTATCGTTCCAGTAGACAGAACGCTTATTCTATTTTATATTTTTTCGCACGAAGCCTGTCAACGAATAAATGCATCCGGACGGCGCACGGCCGGTCCGGAATTTCCATCAAGAGAGGAACAACCCGTCATGTCCGAATCCTCGGAAACCCTTAAATCCATGCTGATTGGCGGTGAATGGATCGCCCAGGGCGATGCCGCATTCGCGTCGGTCAACCCGGCCACCGGCGCCCACAACTACCTGATCAGCGCGGCCTCCGATGCGCAGGTGGACCAAGCCGTGGAAGCGGCCTGGCAAGCCCAGCGCCAGCCCGCATGGCGCGACATGCTGCCGCACCAGCGCGCGGCGATCCTGCGCCGCATTGCCGACGGCATGGAACAACACGCGGACCTGCTGGCGCGTTTGCAGATGATTGAAAACGGCAAGGTCTGGGCCGAATGCAAGACGCAGGTGGCCAGCGCCGCGGCCACCTTTCGCTACTACGCGGGCGTGTGCGAAACCTTGGGCGCTGAAGTCACGCCAGCGCGTGGCAACTACCTGTCCATGACGCACTACGACCCGTATGGCGTGGTGGTGGCGATCACGCCGTGGAATTCACCGCTGACGATGGAAGCGCAGAAGGTGGCCCCCGCGCTCGCGGCCGGCAACGCCGTCATCCTCAAACCTTCCGAAGTGACGTCCTCGCCCGCGCTGGCGCTGGGCCGCATCGCCCTGGAAGCGGGCTTGCCGCCGGGCATTCTCAACGTGGTCACGGGCCTGGGGTCCACGGTGGGCCGCCGCCTGGTCGAACATCCCGGCGTGCGCATGGTGTCGTTCACGGGCGGCACCGCCAGCGGCCGGGCCATTGCCCACGCCGCCGCCGAAAAGCTGATGCCGGTGGCGCTGGAGCTGGGCGGCAAGTCGCCGCACATCGTGTTTGATGACGCCGATCAAGACGCCGCGATAGCCGGCGTAATCGGCGGCATTTTCGAAGGCAGCGGGCAGTCTTGCGTGGCGGGTTCGCGCTTGTATGTTCATCGGAGCATCGCGGAATCCTTCATCGCGAAACTGGTGGCGCGCGCAGGCCAACTGAAGGTGGACCTGCCCGATGCCGCTGGCGCGCAGATGGGTCCGATCGCATCATTTGCCCATCGCGAAAAGATCGAAGGCATGGTCGACGCCGCCAAGCGCGATGGCGCAGAAGTGCTGCTGGGCGGACAGCGACCGGACGGCGCCGCGCTTGAAGCCGGCGCGTTCTACCGCCCCACCATCCTGGGCGGACTGGCGCGCGACGCGCACGTGGTGCGCGAAGAAATCTTTGGCCCCGTGCTGTGCGCGCTGACCTTCGACGACGAAGACGATCTGGTCGAGCAGGCCAACGACAGCGTCTACGGTCTGGCCTCCGGCATCTGGACGGCGGACTACCGCCGCGCCTGGCGCGTGGCCAAGCGCCTGGAAGCAGGCAGCGTCTGGATCAACACCTACAAGCAGCTTTCCATTTCCACGCCTTTCGGCGGCTTCAAGCAAAGCGGCATTGGCCGCGAAAAAGGCGTGAGCGGGCTGCGCCTGTACCAGCAATCCAAGGGCATCTACTTCGGCATGTAGGCCGAGCCGAATTTCGCTTTCTTTCTTCATTTTTCTTTCAGGGCCGCGACGACGGCCTCCCCTTCTTCGGAGACTATCCACATGTCTGAATTTCAACGAGCCGGCTTCATCGGCCTGGGCGTCATGGGCGAACCCATCTGCCGCAACCTGGCCACCAAGGGCGGGCTGCCCGTGCTGGGCTGCGATACCGACCCCGCGCCCTTGCAGCGCCTGGCTTCGCATGGCGTGGTAGCCGCGACCACCACGCAGATCATGCGCGAATGCGACGTGGTGTTCCTGTCGTTGCCATCCGGCGAAATCGTGGCGCAGCTTGCGCGCGCGGCGGATGGTTTGCTGGCCCATGCGCGCCAGGGCCAATTGATCGTGGACCTGAGCACCTCGCCGGTGGACGTCACCCGCGAACTGGCCGCCGAGTTCGCAGCCAAAGGGGCGATCTTCATGGACGGCCCCGTCGCCCGCACGCGCGCCGCCGCCGAAGCCGGCACGCTGTCCGTCATGATCGGCGGAGACGCAGAGACGTTCGCGCGCATCAAGCCGCTGGTGTCCACGTTCGCCAACGAGATCACCTATTGCGGCCCGGTGGGCAGCGGCCAGGTCGTGAAGATCCTGAACAACATGGTGTTGTTCGAGACCGTGGTGGCGCTGTCGGAAGCGCGCGCCATCGCACGCCGTTCGGGCGTGGATCCGCAGGTATTGCTGGAGACCTTCACACGCGGTTCGGCCGATAGCTTCGCGTTGCGCAACCACGGCTTAAAGGCTATTCTGCCCGGTGAATTTCCCGAAAAAGCCTTCCCCGTGGACTATGCCCGCAAAGACCTGCGCTACGCGCTGGCACTGGCGGAACAGACCGGCGTAGAGGCACTGGGCGCCCGCAACGTAGACCACTGGTTTGACGCCGCGATGGCCCAGGGCCATGGCAACCGCTATTTCCCGGTCATCAGCCGGGTCATTGATCCGGACCCGGGAACCACCGCCTAATCATCCCTATCATTCCAATGAGCCGTACCCCTACTCAGGACAATTCCAGTGACGGCGTCGCCGCCGTCGAACGCGCCCTGACGATCGTCGGCGCCGTGGCCGAACGCACCGAGCCCATCACGCTTGCCGACCTTTCCCGAGCCACGGGGTTTTACAAGAGCACGCTCTTGCGGCTCATCGCCTCGCTTGAAAAAGCAGCCCTGGTGGTGCGCCGCGCCGACGGCCGTTATTCATTGGGGCCTTACGCCCACCACCTGGGGCGCGCCTACGAAGCCACCTACCGGCTGACGGAAACCATTCTGCCGCTGCTGCAAGGCCTGGTCGACAAGGGCACGGAAAGCGCGTCGTTCCACGTCTATCACGACGCGCATTCCCGCGTGTGCGTGCTGCGCGTCGATTCGCACCATTCCACCCTGGACCGCATTCGCGTAGGCGATTTGCTGCCGCTGGACAAGGGCGCCGCCGGCAAGCTGCTGACGGCCTATCTGGTCGAAGGCAAGTCGCCCGCCGAAGTGGGCCTGATGCTGACATCCATGGGCGAACGCGACCCGAACTGCGCCGCGGTGGCCAGCCCGGTGTTCGGCCCGGACGGCGACATCTGCGGAGCCATCTCGTTGTCGGGTCCCAAGGAACGCTACTCGCCCGCCGCCGTCAAGAAGATGGCCAAGCTGGTGCAGGAAGCCGCGGCCGACGCCACACGGTCCCTGGGCGGACGCTGGCCGTCAGCAAAATAAAAAGCAGCGCGGTCCCTACACCGCCGTCCCCGCGTTTGGCCTGACCACGTCCACAAACCGTTGCAGCAACGGGGCGGCGTCATCGCGCCGGTACGCCAGCAGCAGGCGGCTGGTGGCGTCGGGCGTATCCAGGCTGCGATACACCACGCCGGGAATGCCGGTGCGCGCATAGGTGTCGGGCAGCACCGAAATGCCCATGCCGGCCGCCACCAGGCCGACGATCGTTGCGCCTTCACGAGCCTCTTGCATCAGGCGCGGCGCAAAGCCCGCGCGGCTGGCCAGCACCATCACGTGTTCGAACAAACCGCAGCCCAGGCCACGCGGAAACAGGATGAAGGGCTCGTCGGCCAGCGCCGCCATCGGCAAGGGGCTTTGCGTGGCGGCCAGCGCATGCCAAGCGGGCAGCACCGCCACCAGACGGTCGGTCCACAAGTCCAGCGTCTGGATGTTGGGCGGCGGGCAAAACAGCAGCGACGGGCGCAAGAAGCCCACGTCGATGCTCTTGTCGGCCAAGGCTTGAAGCTGCTGCCCGGTGGACATATGGATCAGGTCGGCGCGGGCGGCGGGATGGCTGCTGCGAAACGTCTGCACCACGCGCGGGAACGCTTCGGCCATGGGCACCGAGGCCGTGAACGCAATGCGTATTTCACCGGCCTCGCCTTGAGAAGCCAGCCGCACCACTTCGGCGGCACGGTCCAGATTACCCAGCGCGCGGCGCGCCTGTTCCAGGAACAAGGCACCCGCCGTGGTCAGGGCGACGTTGCGTTTATCGCGTTCCAATAGCACCGCGCCCAATTCGGTTTCCAGGGCCTTGATCTGCAGGCTCAGCGGCGGTTGGCTTACGTGCAAGCGCCGCGCGGCGGCGCTGAAGCTCAGCTCCTCGGCCACGGCAACAAAATAGCGAAGTTGGCGGAAGTCCAATTTATTTGAAAACCAAATAAGTCGTTGGCGGAAAAAGTATTGGACGATATTAGTCGCGCCCAAGCACCATGTCGACACGAGAACAAGCACACAGGAGACATTGATGCAGAAGACTTACCTCGCCCGTTTTGGCGTAACGCTGGGTTTGGTTGCCGGGCTGGTGGCGCCCTTGGGCGCGTATGCCGCCGACACCTATCCCGACAAGCCGATACGCATCGTGGTGCCGTATGCGGCGGGCGGTGGCGTGGACATCGTGACGCGGCTGATCACGCAGAAAATGTCCGAAGAACTCAAGCAGCCGGTCATCGTGGACAACCGCCCCGGGGCCGCCACCAACATCGGCATGGAACATGTGGCGCGCGCCGAGCCGGACGGCTACACGTTGCTGACTGCGTCGAACACGCTGGCCAGCAATGCCGCCCTGTTCCCGAAACTGAACTTCAATCCCGCCAAGGACTTCGCCCCCATCGGCGCCATCGGCTTCGCGCCGCTGGTCGTGGTGGTGCGCAGCGACGCCAGCGCCAAGACCTTGAAGGACCTGGTGGCGCAAGGCCGCGCCAATCCCGACAAGCTGACCTATGGCTCGGCGGGCAACGGCAGCTCGGGCCACTTGGGTAGCGAACTGCTCAAGTCAGAGGGCGGCTTCAAGGCGCTGCACATTCCGTACAAGGGCGGCTCGCCCGCCGTCACCGACCTGTTGGGCGGCCGGCTGTCCTTCATGTCGATCAATCCGCTGGAAGTGGCCTCGCACGTCAAGGCCGGCAAGCTGCGCGCCCTGGCCGTGCTGAACCCGCATCCGGCCAAACTGCTGCCGGATGTGCCCACCGCCGCATCGCAAGGCCTGTCGGGCGCGGATGCCACCGTGTGGTGGGGCTTGGTCGGCCCGGCCGGCATGCCCGAGCCCGTGGTGAACCGTTTGAACAAGGCATTGCAGGCCGCGTTGGCCGACCCGGCCTTCCAGCAACGCATGAGCGAAATCGGCGCCGAGGTCACGCCGGGCAGCGCCGCGGACTTTGGCCGCTTCGTGGCCGATGAATCGGTGAAGTGGACCAAGGTGATCCGCGCAGCCGGCATCAGCGCGGATTGAATGGTCTTTATATTCAGGAAGAAAGCATGAGCAGCACAACTCAAAACGGCCTGATCGTCAGCGCCCATTCGGCGGACTTCGTCTGGCGCGCGGGCGGCGCCATTGCGCTATATGCGCAGCGCGGCTTCAACATGACCGTGGTGTGCCTGTCGTTTGGCGAACGCGGCGAATCGGCCAAGCTCTGGCGCGAGCCAGGCATGACGCTGGAAAAGGTCAAGGCGGCGCGGCGCGAAGAAGCCACGCGCGCCGCATCGATATTGGGCGCGTCGGTGCGCTTTCTGGATTGCGGCGATTACCCGCTGCGCGTCAGCGACGACGCCTTGTTTCAGTTGGCCGACATCTATCGTGAACTGCGGCCGGCCTTCGTGCTGACGCATTCGCTGAAAGACCCCTACAACTTCGACCACCCGCTGGCGACCCATGTGGCGCAGGAAGCGCGCATCATCGCCCAGGCGCACGGGCATCAACCGGGCCAGCCCGTGCTGGGCGCGCCGCCCGTGTTCCTGTTCGAGCCGCATCAGCCCGAGCAATGCGAGTGGAAGCCCGAGGTGCTGCTGGACATTTCATCGGTGTGGGACGTGAAGCGTCGCGCCTTTGAGACCATGGCCGCGCAGGAACACTTGTGGGAGTACTACACGCGCGTGGCCTTGCAGCGTGGCGTGCAGGCATCGCGCAATTCCGACCTGAAGATCACGCATGCCGAGGGCTATCAGCGGATATTCCCGCAGGTGACGGGAGCCTTCGCATGAGCGCGCGCGCCATCGCCGTGCGGAACATTGCCCGTGCCGAGCCCGCCGTGATTGATCGCCTGCAAGCGGCCGGCGTGTCCACCGTGCATGAAGCCCTGGGCCGTTCAGGCTTGTTGCAGCCTTATCTGCGTCCCGTCTGGCGCGGCGCGGCGATTGCGGGTAGCGCCGTCACCGTGTTGGCCCAACCGGGCGATAACTGGATGCTGCACGTGGCGGTGGAGCTGTGCCAACCGGGCGACGTGCTGGTCGTGGCCTGCACCACCGAGAATCACGACGGCATGTTTGGCGAACTGCTGGCCACGTCCTGCGCCGCGCGCGGCGTGCGCGGGCTGGTCATCGATGCCGGCTGCCGCGACGTGATGGCCTTGGAAGCCATGCGTTTTCCGGTCTGGTCGCGCGCGGTCTCCGCCAAGGGCACCGTGAAGGCCACGCCGGGCAGCGTCAACGTGCCGGTGGTGTGCGCCGGCGCGCTGGTGCGGCCGGGCGACATCATCGTGGCCGATCAAGATGGCGTGGTGGTGGTGGAACGCCAGCACGCCTTGTCGGTGGCGGATGCCAGCGAGGCGCGGCTGAAGAAAGAAGACGCCACGCGCGCCAGGCTGGCCGCGGGTGAGCTGGGCCTGGACATCTACGGCATGCGCGACAAGCTGCGCGCGGCGGGGCTGGTGTATGTGGATGGGCCGGATCAGGTCGAATAGCGGGGACGCCCCGGCCGCCAGAGCCGGGGGGGGGTTACAGCGGAAGACACACCCGGGAGTCACACCGGGGAGTCACACCCGGAAATCACATCGCGTCAAACCAGGATTTCCATTGAGGCACGGCGTGCGCGTACGTGCCTCGGTGCGTGGTGGCGCCGGTTGAAATCGCTTCCACCTTGGCGTTGCCCGCCCCCATGGCGTGCTGATAGGTGGCCGCCAACTGGCCCAAACCCGTGCTGATGGCTTCGTCGGTATCGCCGTAGTAGTTGCGCACCGGCGTCTGGATGACCCAACGGTATGACTGCGCCTGGGCAACCAGGCGGCCATAGGCGGATGCGGCAAAGAACTTCGGGTTGAAGTATTCGGCCTTGATCAGCTTGCGCACATCGGTCGGCACGTCGGCGGCGTTGAACGGTTCACGCGCATAAGCCTTGCGCGACACCTCGTAATACGCCGGGTTGATCAGCGAACGCGCCAGGCCCGGTTCGCCGTAGTAGTTCTCGAACGAGAACGACGACAGGATGAACAGGCTGGTCACCCAGGTGGCGTCATTGGGGCGCGGGAACTGCAAGAACCCGTTCAGCGCCACGAATACATCAACCGGCGCGCTGGCCGTGGCGGTGGCCTGCACCGCCACGCCGGCCGCTTCCAGTTTTTCCAGAAAGGCCATCGTCACGAAACCGCCCTGCGACCATCCCGCCAGGAACAGCTTGTTGCTGCTGCGTTTCAGGGCGGCCAGCACGGCGCGGGCGGCAAGCAGCATGTCGTAGCTGGCTTGTTGATGGCTGCCCTTGACCATATAGCCTTCGGGCTCGGTCGAGTCGCCCAGCCCGAAGTAATCAGCGCCGATCACCGCGTAGCCCTGCCCCGCGAATTGGGCAATCATCAGCTGCGTTTCTGGCGACTGTTCGGGGTACGAGGGCACCTCGTGTTTGCCGTACACCGTGCCATGCTGGTAGGACACCATCGGCAATGCGGTCTGGGCCGTGTCCGGCACGGCGACGAGGCCGGTGGCCACCGTCGGCAGGTTGCCGCGTTCAGGGATGACCGACGCGTAGCTGACGCGGTACAGGTTCACCGCGTTACGCGCGGGCGTATAAGTGGCGCGCGTGCCGGCGAAATTCGGCGTGTCGGTTTGCAGGATGCGGTTGAGGCGTTCGGTGTCCCAGCGCGCAAGGAATTCGTAGCGCACGCCCGAGGCCAGCACGGCGCCTTCCGTGATCTGCGCCTTGGCCCCAGGCTCGGTCGCCTGCGCGGGCCCGCCCCAACCGCTTGCCAGGGCAAGCCCCACCGTCATGCAAAGGCTTGCCGCCAAACCACTGGCTCGGCTGCGTAAGACATGGCCCATTTGAATCACCCCTTGGTGCTATCGACCTGACGCGCAAAGATGGCGCGCCGCATTTACTTCGTTTTTCGAGGCGCGATTGTACTGTGGGCGCCCTTGGAAAATGAGGGCTGATCCGATCGGTCATTGGCAGCTTTGCTTGACAGCTTTGCTTGACAGCTTTGCTTGGCAGCTCTGCTTGACAGCCCTGCTTGCGGCGCAAGAACATACGCCGATCTATCGAAACGCGTTGCAAGGACCTTCTGGCATGGCTGAATCCCCGAACGACACCGCCGCCCTGGCGCGGACGTGCCAAAGCCTGTACGCCACGCTGCGGCAAGACGCGCCGCTGGTGCAATGCCTGACCAATTTCGTGTCCATGAACATCGCGGCCAACGTACTGCTGGCGATGGGTGCGTCGCCCGCGATGGTGCACGCCACCGACGAAGCGCCGGAATTCGCGCGCATGGCCGGCGCGGTGGTCATCAACATCGGCACCCTGTCCACGCCGTGGCTGGAAAGCATGCTGCTGACCGCCGCGGCCGCGCGGCAGGCTGGCATTCCCTGGGTGCTGGACCCCGTGGCCCATCACGCCACCGCCTTTCGGCGCGACGCCGTGCGGCAATTGTTGGCCTTGCAGCCGAGCATCGTGCGCGGTAACGCATCCGAGATCATTGCGTTGGCGGGTGGCCAAAGCGCCGGCAAGGGCGTGGACGCGCGTGACGCCGTGGCGCAGGCGGAACAATCGGCCCGCGACATTGCCCTCGCGCATCGCACCGTGGTGGCCGTAACCGGCGAAACCGATTACGTCACCGATGGCAAGCGATCGGTGCGCATTACCGGCGGGTGTGCGCTGATGCCCCGCGTGACCGCCACCGGCTGCGCGCTGACGGCCCTGGTCGGCGCTTTTGCAGCGGTATCCAAAGACGATCCGTACACGGCGGCGGTTGCCGCCCTGTCCTGCTTTGCCATCGCCGGGCGGCGCGCGGGTGAACTGGCCGACGGCCCGGGCTCATTCGCCTGGCGTTTCCTGGATGCGCTGGCGGCCCTGGAAGCCAACTGCCTGACACGGGAATCGCCGCTGCGCTGAATTCGGGTTGCGGCAGGCATGGGGATGTCACCCATCTGGCCGCCGACATCTTGATGACAGCTTGGGCTGCTTACAATAGCGCTGTTGCGTCGCAACATTCCTCGAATCACCCCTAGCCCTCCCCCATGTCTCACCCTGTTTCCCCGCAGCACCGGCCCGCGCTGGTGCTGCTTGCCCTTGCTGTCGGCAGCTTCGCCATCGGAACCACCGAGTTCGCCACGATGAGCCTGCTGCCTTATTTTTCGCAGTCGCTGGGCATCGACGCGCCCACGGCCGGCCACGTCATCAGCGCCTATGCGCTGGGCGTGGTGGTCGGCGCGCCGATCCTGGCCGTGCTGGGCGCGAAGATGCCGCGCCGCCGCCTGCTGATCGCCCTGATGGGGCTGTTCGCCGTGGGCAACGGCCTGAGCGCCATCGCGCCCGACTATCACTGGATGTTGTTCTTCCGCTTTCTTAGCGGGCTGCCCCACGGCGCGTACTTCGGCATTGCGTCGCTGGTGGCCAGTTCGCTGGTGCCGGCCAACCGCCGCACCATGGCCGTGGGCCGCGTGTTCCTGGGCCTGACGGTCGCCACCATCATCGGCGTGCCCATGGCCAACTGGCTGGGCCAGGTGGTCGGCTGGCGCTGGAGCTTCGGCCTGGTATCGCTATTGGCGGTGCTGACCATGATCAGCGTGGCCGTTTACGCCCCCGACACGCCCGCCGACCACAAGGCCAGCCCGCTGCGCGAGCTAAGCGCGCTGGGCCGGGGCCAGGTCTGGATCACGCTGGCGATCGGCGCGGTGGGTTTTGGTGGTTTGTTCTCGGTGTACACGTACCTGGCCGACACGCTTACCGCCGTTACGCAAGTTGCGCCCAGCACCGTGCCCTTCGTGCTCAGCGCGTTTGGCGTGGGGCTGACGGTGGGCAACATGGTGGTGCCGATCTTCGCGGACCGCGCCGTGATGCGCACGGCGGGCTTGCTGCTGGTGTGGTCGGCTGTCGTGCTGGCGTTGTTTCCCCTGATGGCGCACAACGTCTGGCTGATCACGCTGAACGTCTTCCTGGTAGGCGTGGGCGGCGCGCTGGGCACCGTGCTGCAAACCCGCTTGATGGATGTGGCGGGTGATGCCCAGGGCTTGGCCGCCGCGCTGAACCATTCCGCCTTCAACACCGCCAATGCGCTAGGCCCCTTGCTGGGCGGCCTGGCGATTGCCGCTGGCTACGGCTGGACGTCCACTGGCTGGGTGGGCAGCCTGCTGGCCCTGGGCAGCATGCCCTTGTGGCTGTGGGCCGTGATGCTGGAGCGGCGCCACCGCGCCGCGCGCCAGGCTCAACTGGTCGCCAGCACGGAATCGGCATAACAGGCCCGACCCTGCCTAGCGGTAATACACGCAGATGCGCTTGCCGCCGATGTCATGCACATCGATCGGCAGTTCATACAGGGGGCTCAGCACCTCGGGCCGGATCAGTTCCGCCGGGGTGCCCTGGTGGGCCACGCGGCCCTGGCGCATCGCCACGATGCGGTCCGCATAGCTGGACGCAAAATTGATATCGTGCAGCACCAGCACCACGGTCTTGCCCAGCTCATCCGCCGCGCGGCGCAAGGTGCCCATCATGGCCACCGCGTGCTTCATGTCCAGGCTGTTCAAGGGCTCGTCCAGCAACACGTAGCGCGTGTCCTGGCACAGCACCATCGCCACAAAGGCGCGCTGACGCTGTCCGCCCGACATCTCGTCCAGGTAGCGGTCCGCCAGCGGTTCCAGGTTCAGGTACGCAAGCGCGCGGTCGATGTGGACCTTGTCGTCCAGCGTCAGCCGGCCGCCCGTGTGCGGATAGCGGCCGAACGCCACCAGGTCCCTGACGGTCAGGCGCAGCGGCAGGTGGTTGTCTTGCCGCAGGATGGCCAGGCGACGCGCCAGCTCGCGGCTGTCCGCGCGGGTCACGTCCAGCCCGTCCACCAGGATCTGCCCGGCGGACACGGGCAGCAGGCGGCTCACCATGGAAAGCAAGGTGGACTTGCCCGCGCCGTTGGGGCCGATGATGGCGGTTACGCCCTGGGCCGGCAGTTGCAGGGTGACGTCGTCCACCACCACGCTATCGCCGTATTGCTTGCTGACTTCTGCGATGTCTATCATCGGCGCCCCTTGCGCAAGATCAGGGCAAGGAACATCACCCCGCCCACGAATTCAATGACCACGCTGACGGTGGTATTCAAGCCCAGCACGCGCTCCAGCAAGGTCTGGCCGCCCACCAGGAAGATGACGCCCAGCAGCGTCGCGGCGGGCACGGTGTACTTGTGCTTGTCGGACCCCATGGCCTGGTAGGCCAGGTTGCTGACCAAGAGGCCGAAGAACGTCACCGGCCCGACCAGCGCCGTGGATACCGACACCAGCACCGCTATCGCCGCCAGCGTCAGCATCAGGCTGCGGCGATAGTCCACGCCCAGGTTCACGGCAATGTCGCGCCCCAGCGCCAGCACGTCGTAGCGATGGCGCAAGCGCCACACCACCAGCGTCGCCACGCAGACGGCGGCCAGCGCAATCGGCAAGAGCGACACGCGCACCGTATTGAAGCTGGCGAACATGCGGTCTTGCAGCACCAGGAATTCGTTGGGGTCGATCAGGCGCACCACGAAATTGGACAAGCTGCGAAACAGCAGTCCGAAGACAATGCCCACCAGCATCATCAGGTGCAGGCTGCGCACCGCATCCGAAAACAGCCAGCGAAACAGCAGGCAGGCAAACGCGGTCATCGCGCAGACTTCCAGCAGGAACGCAGCCACGGGATGCTCGGCCGCAACCGCCGCCTGGCCGAAGCCGAACACCACCACCGCCTGGATCAACAGGTACAGCGCGTCAAAGCCCATGATGGCGGGCGTCAGGATGCGGTTGTGCGTGACGGTCTGGAACAACACCGACGACACCGCCACGGCGTACGCCACCAGCAGCATCGCAAGCAGCTTGCCGCCACGAAACGGAATCACGAACGACCACTGACCGTTGGCGCCCAAGGTCATGAACGCGATCACGCAAAGCAGCGCGGCGGCGGCCAGCCAGAGCAGGCGCGCGGGTTGCGGTGCGCGTGCAACAACGCGGGTAGCGCCATAGAAAGCAGTATCAACCAAGGCGATTCCTCCGCAGGCGCAGCAAGCCCAGGAACAGGATGCTGCCGACCACGCCGACCACGGTGCCGATCGGGATTTCGTAGGGGTGAATCACCAGCCGGCCAATGATGTCGCAGGCCAGCACGAACACGCCGCCCAGCGCCGCCACCCACGGAATGGCGCGCCGCATGTTGTCGCCCAACACCAGGCTGACGGCGTTGGGCACGATCAGCCCCAGAAACGGAATGCCGCCTGCCGTCACCACTACCACCGCCGAAATGGCCGACACAATCAGCAGGCCCACGAAGGTCAGGCGCGCGTGGTTCAGGCCCAGGTTGGACGCGAATTCTCGCCCCATGCCCGCCACCGTATAACGGTCGGCGGCGGCGTAGGCGGCGCATGCCAGCGCAAAGCCGATCCACAGCAATTCATAACGGCCGCGCAACACGCCCGAGAAATCGCCCGTGGTCCAGGCGTGCAGCGATTGCAACAGGTCGAATCGGAAAGCCAGGAAGGTGGTTGCCGCGTGGATGACGCCGCCCAAAATCAAACCGATCAGTGGCACGATGAAGGGCGTGCGCAGCGGCACGCGGCGCAGCAGCGCCAGGAACAGCAAGGTGCCCGCCAGCGCAAAGCCCGTGGCGGTGAGCATCTTGCCGATCACCGGCGTGTCGGGCGCCAGCAAGGTGATGACCAGGATGCCCAGCGTGGCCGATTCCACGGTGCCGGCGGTGGTGGGTTCCACGAAGCGGTTGCGCACCAGCATCTGCATGATCAGGCCCGCCACCGCCAACGCCATGCCGGCCAGCAGCAAGGCCAGCGTGCGCGGCACGCGGCTGACCATCAGCAGGCGCCAGGCGCGCTCGGCCTCTTCGCCCCCACCCCATAGCGCCGTAAGCGACAACGTGCCCGCGCCCAGGCTGACGCTGGCCACGCACAGCGCCGCCAGCAGCATCAACACCGCGGCCAGGCCGCCCCAACCGCTTAGCACCCGCCGCCAATTCACAAACGCCCTTCTTGTACAACCGTCGTGCTGATTGCTTTCATGCCAACTACTTGCCCGCCGCCAACGCCGCCGCGATGTCGTCCACGTTCTGCTGCATGGCGGTCAGGCCGGCGCTGCCCAGCAAATACCAGTTGAAGCCATTCAAATACACCACGCGCTTGTTCTTCCACGCCTTGGTGGGACGCATCAGCTCGTTGTCCAGCATGCGCTGCGCCGACACGCCTTCCCGGCCGATCGCGGCATCGCGGTCAATCACGAAGAGCCAGTCCGGGTCCATTTCGGCGATGAACTCAAACGAGACGGCCTGGCCGTGGTTAGACACGTTCAAATCCTTGGAGGCCGGCTTGATGCCAAACGCATCGTGGATGACGCCAAAGCGCGAGCCCGGGCCATAGGCGCTCATCTTGCCGCCAGTGGTCAGCACGATCAGCGCCGTGCCGGCCGTGGCCGCCTGGCTTTGCAGCGCGGAGATGGACGCGCGCAAGGCATCCAACTGCTGCTTGGCCTGCGCCTCTTTGCCGTAGATGGCGGCCAAGGTTTCGGTGTTGCGCGTGACGCTGCCGACCAGGTCGCGCGGGTTGGCGGTCAGGTCGATGGTGGGAGCCAGCTTGGACAGTTCATCGTATTTGGGCGCCGACCGGCCAGCCACGAAAATCAGCTGCGGCTGGGCGGCATGGATCACCTCGTAGTTGGGTTCAAACAGCGACCCGACTTTCAGGTAGCGCTCGTCGGCGTACTGCGCCAGTTGCGGCGGCAGCTTGGCCACCGTGGGCACGCCCGACACATCCACCCCCAACGCGTGCATCGTATCCAGCACGGCCATGTCCATGACGATGGTCTTGGTTGGATTGGCAGGCACGTTGGTTTCGCCGCGCGCGTGTTTGACGGACACGGTGGCCTGCGCCACGCACACCCCGGCCGCCGCGCTCAGCGCCAACGCGGCGCCCGCCTGTAGCAGCCAACGGCGGGCACAGCTCTTTTTTTTCAGCATCGTCATAGAACCCTCTGTGTATTGCGGGGGGACGAGAAGCGCCCCCCCCTTGCTCATTGCGATCAGAATTTCACGCCCACGCCCAGCCAGTAACGGCGGCCGTCTTCCACGTACTCGTAGTCGTCATACGTGACCTGCTTGTCGAACAGGTTGTAGATGCCGGCATACACCGATACGGTCTTGTTCACCGCGTACGACGCGCCCATGTCCACGAAGGTATAGGACGGCGCCACCACCGCCGACGACGACGCGCCCGTGGTGGGCTGGCTTTCCTTGCCTCGGTAGTTCACGCGCGCCCAGGCTTCCAGCGCGTCCGACGCCTGCCAGTTCACCGTGGTGGTGAACAAATGCTTGGGCAGTTGGTTCAGCGGTTCGCCCTTGTACTGGCCCGACTTCTGTTCCGACTTGGTGTACGTGTAGCTGCTGGTCAAAGACAAATCGCGCGCCAACGGCAGCTTCATGCTGGCTTCCACGCCGCGCGACACGGCCTTGTCCACGTTCATGTAGGTGGTGGGATTGGAGCCGAACTGGTTGGGGCCTTCCGTGCATTGCGACAAGGGGCAAGCCACGCGGGTGATCTTGTCCTTGAAGTCGTTGTTGAACAAAGTCAGGCCGGCGTTGAAGCCTTCGCCATCGTCATATAGGATGCCGATTTCCTCGGTAACCGACTTCTCGGGCGTCAGGTCGGGGTTGCCGTACATGTTGCCGCCCCGGCTGACCTGGCCCCAGCCCGCCACCGTCTGGCGCAGGTCCGGTGCGCGGAAACCCGTGGACACGCCGCCCTTCAAGGTCCAGCGCTCAGCCATGTGCCACACGCCATACAGGCGCGGGCTGAAATGGGTGCCGAAGTTTTCGTCTTCGTCCATGCGCAGGCCGGTGGTGACGGCAAACGATTCGGTCAGGCGCCATTCGTCTTCGGCGAACAAGGCCCACTGATAGCGGTCGACCTTGCTGGGGCCGCCGGCCAGTTGGTTGCCGGTCTGGTCGTTCAGGCGCTGGCTCAAATAGGTGCCGCCCAAGGTCAGCATGTGCGAGCCCAGCGGCATGGTCCAGCTGGTTTGCAGATTCAGGTTCTTGACCTTCATCTGACGCGAGCGGTTGTCAAACTCTTCCTGCTGCACATAGCTGTCCGACACGGCCCAGCCCCAGCGCCCGGTGTGCGACAGCGCCCACTTGTTGCTGCGGTAATCGTTCTGGCCCGACGCCGGGCAGCCGGTGCGTGGGCACGCCACGCCCGGCTCCAGCGGGGCCACCGTCTTGCCCAGCGTTTCCTGCATTTTCTGGCGCATCGTGGTGGCTTCCAGCACGATGTCGTGGTCGCGGTTGGGCGTCAGCGCCAGCTTGGCCGTCACGCTGTCCGAATTGCGCTTGCGAAAGCCGTTGACGATGTCGTCTTCGTCGCGTTGCGAGGCCTGGCCGTAGATCTGCAAACCCAGCAAATCGTTCTTGATGGGACCCGCCAGGTAGAAGTTGCCCTGGTAGATGTCGCCGGATTTATTGCTTTCCTGAATGGTCGTGTCCATGCGGATCTCGCCGCCCCATTCATCGGGAACCTTGCGGGTGATGATGTTGATCACCCCGCCCATGGCGTCCGAACCATACAGCGACGACATCGGGCCGCGCACCACTTCGATGCGCTCGATGGCCGCCAGAGGCGGCGTCCAGCCGCCTTCCACGCCGGCGGAATCCGAGTTGGTGCGGGTTTCGCGCGAGCTCTGGCGCTTGCCGTCGATCAAGATCAGCGTGTATTGCGGGCCCATGCCACGCAGGCTGATGTCCTGGCGGTCACCGCCACCCGTGATGATGACGCCCGGCACTTCCAGCAAGGCGTCGTTCACGTCACGGTAGAACTTCTTGTCCAGGTCTTCGCTGGTGATCACGCTGATGGACGCGGGCGCATCCTGAATCTGCTGTTCGTAGCCACTGGCCGTTACCACGACGGTTTCCAGGGTCTTGGCTTCGTTGGCGTTCTGCGCCCACGCCGCCCCCGGGCCCATGCCCAAACCCGCTGCGCAAAGTGCCGCCGCCAACTGCGTGCGCGATGTCAAAACACGGCCGCCCAAGGCCAGATCGTTGCTGCTCATGATGCTCGCTTGCTCCCGTACCAGACCTTGCCGCGCCCCTTGCGCGGCCTTGGGTCTGCCTCTTATTTCTTAATGAAAACTATTCTCATATTAGAATTGAGGCCTTCGGAACCCGGCAAACACCTTTCCGCAACTTTTATCTTCTTCGCACTTCTTGACACTCCGGCAGGCGGCGTTCAGCCACACTACCGAGTGCGGAACCCCATCAGAATGCTCTTCTCCCAATCAGCGCCTGCGCGCCGCATCCTGCTCATCGACGACGACGTCGAACTGGCGCAGATGCTGCAGGAATACCTTGAACCCAATCATTGCCTGCTCAGCCTGGCCCACACGGGCGCCCACGGGCTTGCCCTGTTGGCGCAGCAAGACTACGACCTGATCCTGCTGGACCTGATGCTGCCAGATGGCAATGGCCTGGACCTGCTCAAGCAATACCGGCAACGATCGCGACGCCCGGTCATCATGTTCACGGCGCACGGCGGTGAAACCGACCGCGTGTTGGGACTCGAATTCGGCGCCGACGACTATCTGGCCAAGCCCTTCAGCCCGCGCGAGCTCAAGGCGCGCATGACGGCGGTGCTGCGGCGCTTTGAAGAAATTCCGGAAACCACCCGGCCCAGCCTGACGGTGGGCGCCTTGTCGCTGGACCCGGCCACGGGCCGCGCGCGGCTGGACACCGAAGAGGTGCCGCTGACAGGCGCCGAGCAGCGCATCCTGGAACTGCTGATGCGCGCCCCCGGCCAGGTGGTGGCGCGCGAGCAGATCGGCCTGTACGCGCTGGGCCGACGGCCTGACCGCTACGACCGCAGCATCGACACCCACATCAGCGCCTTGCGCAAGAAACTACATCTGGACCAGGCCAACGGCGCGCTGTCGATCCGCAACCTGCGCGGCCTGGGCTATGTGCTGGCGGGTTCGGCCTGATGCCCTGGTTGTTGCCCACGCGGTCGCTGTTCTGGCGCGCATTCCTGACGTTCTGGTCCGCCATGGCCATCATCCTGGTCTGCGGCATGCTGTTCACGGCGGCCGTCGCCTGGTATCGCATCAATTCCCTGGACGGCCTGAACCCCGCCAGCCTGACGCACGACGCGGAACAGGTGGCGCGCATTCATGGCGAAGGCGGGCTGCGACGCTGGGTCGAAGCGATGGACCAGCGCTATTCCGCGCTGAAGATCTACATCCTGGACGCAAACGACGCCGAAATCCTGGGCCGCACGCTGCCCGCCCGCATGCACGATTGGCTCAGCGCCTATCGCGCCGCGTCGGACCGGCCCACGCAGGCTGAACTGCTGGCGCCCGAGACCTCGGGCCAGCGCGTGTCGTGGTGGCAACCCCAGCTTCTGGTGCTGCCTGATGGCTCCGAACGGCTGATGCTGTTCCTGCCATTCGACTCCTCGCACTGGGAAGTGCTGGGGCTGTCGCCCGTGGCGCTGGCCTTGCTGCTGTTCGCGCTGGCGGTCACGGCGCCCTTCTGCTGGGCGCTGACGCGTCACGTCACCGCGCCCCTGACGCAGTTGCGCCACACCACGCATGCCTTGGCGGCGGGCGACCTGGACGCCCACACACCGGCCAAGCTGGCCGGGCGCAAGGACGAACTTGGCCTGCTTGCGCGCGACTTCAACGCCATGGCGGACCGCTTGAAGGCGGTGGTGGATACGCGCGAACAATTGCTGCACAACATCGCGCACGAGCTACGCTCGCCGCTGGCCCGCCTGCGTCTTGCCAGCGAGCTGGCGCGCCGCAAGGACGAACGCCAGGACGTGCAACTGGACCGCATCGAACGTGAATGCGAGCGGCTGGACGCGCTGGTCGGCAGCACCTTGCGGCTGGCCCGCCTGGGCGCGCTGCCGGAACCGCGCGAGGTGCTGGACCTGACCGACATCGTCAGCGCGGTGGTGGACGACGCCCGCTTTGAAGCCAGCGAACAGCAGTTGCGTATCGTGTGGGAGCCGCAGGCGCCGGTGACTCTCATCGGCGACCGCGACAGCCTGTCCAGCGCCATCGAAAACGTCATGCGCAACGCGCTGCGCTTTGCGCCCGCCCACAGCGCGATCCGGGTGCGGCTGCTGGAGCACGCCGATGTCGTTTGCGTAGAGATTGAAGACCGGGGACCCGGGGTCGCGCAGGAAGACCTGGAATCCCTGTTCGAGCCATTTTTCCGCGCCGCCTCGGGCGCCAGCACGCCGGGTTCCGGCGCGGGCCTGGGCCTGTCCATTGCCCAGGCCGCGGTGGCGGCACATAAAGGCCGCATCCGGGCGCGCAACGTCTCGCCGCAGGGCTTGAGCGTGCGCATCGAGCTGCCGCGCGAGGCGCGGCAGCCCTTGTCCACCGGCATCAGAACGTGATGTTCGCCGATACCCACAAGCGGCGGCCTTCCAGCACCTGGCGGTACGAGTTGGTCCAGTTGGCGTTCGCGGCGGGCGTGGTGGAACCCACCTTCGTCGGACCGTAGTTCACGAAGTTCTTGTCGAACAGGTTGAACACCGACGCCGACAAGGTGACGTTCTTGTTGACGATATACGAGCCGCCCGTGCTGGCCAGCCAGTACGGGTTGTAGAACACCTGCTCTTTTTCCCAGTTCATGTTGTTGAACTGCTTGGCGCGGTATTCGCCACGCGCCCACACGTTGAACTGGTCGTTGATGCGCCAGTTCAAGCCCAGGTTCAGGGCGTGGCGCGGTTGCGAGCCCAGCGGTTGGCCTTCCTTGTCGCCCGAGGTGACTTCGCTGGCGGTCAGCGTGTAGTTGCCGTTGAACGAGACGCCGCCCCCCAATGGCACCCGGCCGCCCAGCTCAAAGCCCTGGATGGTGGCGGTATCGACGTTCACGCGCTGCGAAAAGTCCGCCACGGGGATGCCGTTGCGTTCCCAGACGCCCAAGTCCAGGCACCCGGCCACCGGGCCGCCCACGGCCAGGCAATTGGGCACGCTTTGGTTGTCGATCTTGTCCTTGAACTTGGTGTGGAATGCCGTCAGGTTGCCGGACAGGCCCTCGCCGTCGTCAAACAGCAGGCCCAGTTCGGACGCGGTGCTGCTTTCCGGCTTCAGTTGCGAATTGCCCAGCAAGGGCTTGGTGCCCTGCGCGCCCAGGCCGATGATGCCGTCGGTCATCAGGTTGATGTCGGGCGTCTTGTAGCCCTTGCTGACACCGCCCTTGACCGTCCACATCGGCGTGGCGTTCCAGACCAGGTAACCACGTGGGCTCCACTTGCCGCCGAATTGTTCGTTGCGGTCGTAGCGGGCGCCGGCCGTCAGCGCCAGGTCGTCGACAATGCGCCATTCGTCTTCGGCGAACAGCGCCCATTGATACTGGCGCTGGTCCAGCGGCGCGGACACGAGCGTGTCCTTGAAATGCTGTTCACGCCACTGCCCGCCCACGGTCAGGTTGTGGCGTTCGTTGAGCAGCGGCGTCGTCCACTTGGTGTCGAACACCCAGTTGTCGTATTCCAGATCGCGCTTGTCGCCGTCTGTGGGGCGGCGCGGCGCATTCATCGGATTGGTGCGGCCGATGGTTTCGGTGGTGTCGTAAACAAGGCTGGTGTCGGAACTGAGCGAACCGCTGTAGCGACCCAGGTGCGTCAGCGCGTAACGCTGGCGGTTGAACTTCAATTCGGGTTCGTAGCCGCCGCCCTGGCGCTTGGGCGCGATGCTGCTGTTCAGCGTGCCCAGTTCCTCGTTGCCGTTGTCATAGGTTTGCCAGTTGCTGTCCACATCGAACAGCACGTCGTGGTTGCGGTTGGGTGTCAGCGCCAGGCGCAGGCCCACGTTCTGTTGCGTGCTGTCGCCCAGGCCCGAAAAGGCGGCGATGTTGCCGGTGTAATTGCCGCTGTCGGCTTCCGCCTGGTTGGCGGGGTAGCTGCCGTGCGCGCTCAGGCGGCGGTAGTGGCCGCCGCGCAGGGTCAGGCCCAGCTTGTCGGTCTTGATGGGGCCGCTGAGGTAAAACGCCGCGCCGTAGTTGTTGCCGTAGGTGTTGTCGCCTTGCGCGGTGCCGTCCAGCGTGATCTGGCCGATCCATTCCTGGCTGGTCTTGCGCGTGATGATGTTGATCACGCCGCCCATGGCGTCCGAGCCGTACAACGTGGACATGGGGCCGCGCACGACTTCAATGCGTTCAATGGCGGCCATGGGCGGGATGAAGTTGGTGTCCACGTCGCCAAAGCCGTTGGGCCGCGCGCCCGAACTGTTCTGGTTCAATCGCTTGCCGTCAATCAGAATCAGCGTGTAGTCGCTGGGCAGGCCACGGATGCTGATGTTCATGCCGCCCGCCTTGCCGCCGCGTTCCACCGTCACGCCTTCCACGTCGGCCACCGCATCGGCCAGGTTGTGGAACGGCTTGGTTTCAAGCTGTTCGCGCGTGATCACGGAAATGGACGCGGGCGCGTTCTTGATTTCCTGCTCGAAGCCGGCTGCGGTGACCACCACGGTATCCAGTTGCGCAACGCCCTGGGTGTCTTCCATGCCCCGGTTGGCCGACTGCGCGTGGGCAGCGCCGGTCATGGCGATGGCCATGACCAGGGGCAGCAGGCGGAAAGATGGAAGAATTTTGGGACGAACTGCCCCCAGGACGGTAACGCTTTTCTGAGTAGACATAAGGAATCGCAGGGAACCACCCGGGCGGGTGGCGCGCATCGCGCTGATTGGGATTTTTAACGAACGCCAATGATAGGCATTCCCAATAAGCGGTCCATCCTTTTGCCAGCTTTCATTCAGTTTTTAGAAAGCTTTCAGAAATTTCTTAGATCTTTGATGTATCCATACGACAACCACTGTCATCTGCGTTAAACATTCAGGGACGGATTCAGTCGTCGTCCGTCAGAATTGCAGCCGGCAGGCGCGGCAGTACCCGCATTGCATTGGCCGTGGTGGCATGCGCCACCTGCGCGGGCGTGATGCCGCGCAGCTCCGCCAGAACGGCGGCGATACGCAGCAATTCGCCCGGCCGGTTGCGGCGCTGGGGCGGGTGCAGCCAGGCAGGAGGAATATCCGGCGCATCGGTTTCCAGTACCAGGTGCGCCAAGTCCACGTCCACCGCATGGCGGCGAATCTGCAAGGCCCGTTCATACGTCATGGCGCCCCCCATGCCCAGCGCAAACCCGTGATCAATGAACGCTTGGGCTTGCTGCGCGCTGCCGTTGAAGGCGTGCGCGATGCCGCCAATGGGGCCATGGCGACGCAGGTATTTCAGCAAAATGTCTTGCGACCGGCGCACATGCAGCAACACGGGCAGCTTGAATTCCGCGGCCATGTCCAGTTGGGCGGCATAGAACCGTTCCTGCCGTTCGCGCGCTTCGCCGACAGAAATCTCGGGCACGAAAAAGTCCAGGCCAATTTCACCGATAGCAACAAAGCGGGGGTCGCCCAGGCACTGTTTGATGGTGTCGCGCAGCACGTCCAGGTCGGACTCTTGCGCGCGCTGCACGTAAAGCGGATGGATGCCCAGCGCATAGGCGCCGCCAGCAATCTGGCCGGCCAGCCGTTGCACCACGGAAAAATTGGCGCGTTCGATGGCGGGGATGACGATGGACCCGACGCCGGCTTCGCAAGCGTGGTCGGCCACCTGCTGGCGGTCGGCGTCGAATTCCGCGGCGTCCAGATGACAGTGGGTGTCGATCAGCATGGGCATGGCCTCCTTGGCGGAATTATGCACCCCTGCCAGGCTTACCCCGACACCAGCCTGCCGCTTTCCATCAACAATTGGCGGTCGGCGCGGGCAGCCAGTTCGGGGTCGTGCGTAACGATGGCGAACGCCGTACCCGATTCCTGGTTCACGCGGGTCAGCAGCTCAAACATCTTGTGCGCCGTGTTGCGGTCCAGGTTGCCGGTGGGCTCATCGGCCAGCACACACACCGGGCGCGTCACCAGCGCGCGCGCCAAAGCCACCCGCTGCCGTTCACCGCCCGACAACTGACCCGGAAAATGGTCTTCGCGCGCGGCCAGGCCCACCAGCGCCAGCACCTCGCGCGCGGCCTCGCGGGCCTTGTCGCGGTTTTCGCGACGCACGATCAGCGGCATCGCCACGTTATCCAACGCCGAAAATTCCGGCAGCAGATGGTGAAACTGGTACACAAAGCCCAGGCTGCTGTTGCGCACCGCGCTCTTTTTCGCTTCAGACAGGCCCACGGCCAATTTGCCGTCCACCGACACCGAGCCGCTGTTGGGCACGTCCAGCAGGCCAAGAATGTGCAGCAAGGTGCTCTTGCCCGAGCCCGACGCGCCCACGATGGCGACCATCTCGCCGCGCGCCACCGTCAGGCTGACATCGCTCAGCACATCAATGCGGGCCGCGCCATCGTCGTAGAACTTGACGATGTTTTCGGCTTGCAGCGCGGGGGTCAGGGCGTCTGCGTTGGGAATCTTAATCATGGCGCAGCACCTGTGCCGGTTGCAGGCGCGAAGCGCGCCAACTGGGATACAGCGTGGCCAGCAGCGACAAGACCAAGGACGTCAGGCCGATGGTGACGATGTCGCCCATTTGCGGATCCGACGGCAACGCACTGATGAAATAGACTTCGCGCGGCAGGAAATGCACGCCCAGCAGGCGTTCGATGAAGGGCACGATCACGTCCACGTTGTAGGCAATGGCAATGCCGCCCACCACGCCCAGCAAGGTGCCGATGACGCCGATCAAGGCGCCCTGCACCAGGAAGATGCGGGCCACTTCGCCTGGCCCCGCACCCAGCGTGCGCAGAATGGCGATGTCCGACTGCTTGTCCTTCACGGCCATCACCAAGGACGACAGCAGGTTGAACGCCGCCACGGCAACGATCAAGGCCAGGATCAGGAACATCATGCGCTTTTCGGTCTGCACGGCGGCGAACCAGGTGCGATTGTTGCGCGACCAGTCGCTGGCCATCACGTAGGGCGGCAAGACCTTCTTCAGTTCGTTGGCGACTTCGGGCGCTTTCTGCATGTCGGCAATGCGCAGCCGCACACCCGCCGTGCCGCTTTCGCGGAACACGCGCGCGGCGTCCTGGTTGTCCACGAACGCCAGCGACGAGTCGTATTCATAGTGGCCCGACGAGAACACGCCCACCACGGTGAACTGGCGCATGCGCGGCGCAAAACCGGCCGGGCTGATCGAGCCCTGCGGCGCCATCATCAGCAGCGTGTCGCCCACTTTGACGCCCAGGCCATCGGCCAGCTCATTGCCCAGCACCACGCCGAAGCCGCCGGCTTTCAGGTCGGTCAGCTTGCCCGATACCATCTGGCGCGGCAGGTCAGACACGTTGCCTTCGGTGGCCGGGTCGATGCCCCGTACCTGCACACCGCGCAGCGCCTGGCCGCGTACCAACATGCCCTGCGCCGCCACGAAGGGCGCGCCGGCCTTGACCTCGGGGTTCTTCTCGGCCGCGGTGGCGAACTGCTGCCACTGCTCAAGCACCCGTTCTGGCAAGGCGCCGGGAATGTAGAGTTCGATGTGCGGCAGCACCGACAACATGCGGTCGCGCACTTCTTTTTGAAACCCGTTCATCACGGACAGCACCACGATCAGGGCGGCAACGCCCAGCGCGATACCCGCCATGGAACTGGCGGCGATGAAGGAGATGAAGCGATCGCGGCGCCCGCGTCGCTGGCGGATTCGGGCCATCCCGGCATAGCGGGCGCCTATCCATAGTTCGTAGGGTATTTTCAGCACGTGCGCATTATGGCATTAACGGCCTGGAAATCGCGCCGCGGATGTGCGGTTCCACGACCAGCCGTGTCAAGCTATGGCAGGCGCTACCCCCCCTTAGTTCCCGCCGCCTTGCCAGACTACAATCCCCGCCATGCTGATCGTCATTCCGGGCGCCCTGCCCGCCCTTCCCGTTGCCGCCGAACTGGCCAAACTGCTACCCGAGCGCGCCCCCACGCTGCACCACTGGTTGCAGGCCGGCACCGCCCGCGCCACGCCGTTTGATATGCGCGCCCACGGCTGTACCGCTTTCGAATCCTGGCAACTGAACCGCGCGGGCTACCAGGCCGAACCCGGCCTGCTGCAAGGCGCGGGGCTGGGGCCTCTGCTGGCGGGGGACCAAGCCCCTGCCGGCCAGGCCGTTTGGCTGGCCGAGTTGGTCCACCTGGCATTGGGGGCCGATCAGGCCAACCTGCTGGACCCGGCGCAAATGGATTTGCGCGCGCAGGAATCCGACGCCCTGCTGGACACGGCGCGCCCGCTGTTTGACGGTACGGGTTTCGCCGTCCACGCGCTGTCACCCCAACGCTGGCGCTTGACGCTGCCCGAGGGCTTGCGTCCGCAGACCGCGTCGCCACAGGTGGTGGCCGGCCACCGGCTGAACGAGTGGTGGCGCCAAGACGCCGAAACCCGCCCCTGGCGCCGGCTGCTCAATGAAATTCAGATGGCGTGGCACGAACACCCCGTCAACGACGAGCGCGCCGCGCGCGGCCTGCCCCCGGTCAACGCCTTGTGGCTGTACGGCGGCGGCACGCCCTGGACGGCCAAGCCTGCCGGTGCCGAGTACGTGCTGACCGGGCTGGACGCCCCGCAACGGACGGGCGACTGGTCCGGCTGGCTGGACGCCTTGGCCGAACTGGATGCGCAGCACCTGCGCCCGCTGGCCGGCAAGCATGGCCTGCCCGCCGCCCCCACCGAACTGCTGCTGCTGGGCGACGACCGCCAAGCCGCGCTGACCCTGAAACCGCGCGGGGGCCTGCTAGGCTTGCTGCCCGCGCCCAAGAAAAACTGGAGCGCCTGGTGGTCTCACCCCGCTTAACGACCCGACCCGCCGCCCTGGAAGCCTGCCGCATCCTGGAAGCGTCGGGCATCCATCCGCTGCTGGCCCGCCTGTGGGCCGCGCGCGGCGTCACGCACCCTGATCAAACCAAGCTGGCGTGGCCGTCGCTGCTGCCGCCCGCCGGCCTGACCCATTCCGCGCACGCCGCCGGCGTGCTGGCCGACGCCATCCAGGCCGGCAAGAAGCTCTTGATCGTGGCCGACTACGATTGCGACGGCGCCACCGCCTGCGCGGTCGGCCTGCGCGCCCTGTCCGCCATGGGCGCCGACGTTGACTTCCTGGTGCCGAACCGCTTTGAAACCGGCTATGGCCTGTCGCCCGCCGTGGTGGACCTGGCCGTGCGCCACCGCAGCGGCAAGCCCGACATCATCATCACCGTGGACAACGGCATCGCCAGCGTCGACGGCGTGGCCGCCGCCAACGACGCCGGCATCGGCGTGGTCATCACCGACCACCACTTGCCGGGCGACACCTTGCCCGACGCGCTGGCCATCGTGAACCCGAACCAACCCGGCTGCGGTTTCCCGTCCAAGAACCTGGCGGGCGTGGGCGTGATCTTCTACATGATGCTGGCCTTGCGCGCCGAACTGCGCCGCCGTGGCGTCTACCCGGCCGATGGCGGCCCGCGCCTGGATGCGCTGTCAGATCTGGTGGCCTTGGGCACCGTGGCCGACGTGGTCAAGCTGGACGCCAACAACCGCCTGCTGGTCACGCAAGGCCTGCAACGCATGCGCAGCGGCCGCCTGCAACCGGGCCTGCGCGCGCTGTTCGCCGTGGCCGGCCGCGAGCCGCGCAGCGCCAATGGTTTCGACCTGGGCTTTGCGCTGGGTCCGCGCATCAACGCAGCGGGCCGCCTGGCCGACATGAGCCTGGGCATTGCCTGCCTGACCACCGACGACGAAGCGCAGGCGTTGGAAATGGCGCGAGAGCTTGACAACATCAACCGCGAACGCCGCACCATCGAAGCCGAAATGCGCGAGCAGGCGCTGGCCGCCATGGAAGAACCCAACGCGGCGGCGGGCGCCACGGTCTGCGTGTTCGACCCCGGTTGGCACCAGGGCGTGGTGGGCCTGGTGGCCTCGCGCCTGAAAGAAAAATTCTGGCGCCCCACCCTGGCGTTCGCCCCCGCGGGCGACGACGAGATCCGGGGGTCGGGCCGTTCGATTCCCGACGTGCACCTGCGCGATGCGCTGGACCTCGTATCCAAGCGCCATCCCAATCTGATCCGCAAGTTCGGCGGCCACGCCATGGCGGCCGGCCTGACGCTGGGCCGCGCCGACTTCCCCGCCTTCGCCCCCGCGTTCGACGCGGCGGTGCGTGAGCTGACCGGCCGCGACACGTTTGAGCCCGTCATCGAAACCGATGGGTCTTTGGAGTCGGGCTACGCCAACGCCGAAGTCGCGGGCATGCTGCAGCAACAGGTCTGGGGCGCCGGCTTTGCCGCTCCCTTGTTCCTGGACGAATTCACCGTGCGCAACCAGCGTTTGGTTGGTGAAAAGCATTTGAAGCTGTCATTGGAACGCGGGCATCAGCGCTTTGACGCCATCTGGTTCGGCCACGACCAATCGTTGCCGGAACACATACAGGCCGCGTACCGGCTGGAGCAGAACGTGTGGAACGGGATGGTGTCGGTACAGTTGGTGATCGAACACGCGGGGTAAAAAGCGGATTCACATCCGTAGGATGGGTGAAGCGCGGCAAAGTCCGCGCAAGAACGCAGGTGTAGAACGCGCGCAACCCATCAAACAACGCCCAATTCTCATGGGCCGTATCTATACGGTGGCGGCCGGCTGATGGGTTACGCGCGTCCCGCACCTGAATTCTTGCCAACGCCTTCCCGCGCTTCACCCATCCTACGATCAGCGCGCCCGCTCTATCCCATCCGTCCCCCCCGTCTTACAACACCCGCCCGCGCTATTGCCTCATCCACGGTAAAATGCCAGGTTTCGCACAAAAGTCATCAGGAATCATCATGGAAGCCGAACGTCAGAACCAGCTCGCAGCCCGCCTCGCCGATTATGCGGAGCGCGAACAGGCTCTACGGAGGTATCTTTGACTACGATGCCAAAGCTGAACGCCTGCACGTTGTAAACGCCGAGCTCGAAGACCCGGCGGTCTGGAACGACCCCAAGCACGCCCAGGACCTGGGCCGTGAAAAGAAAGCCCTGGAAGACGTGGTGGAAACGCTCACCGGTCTTGGCACGGGCCTGGCCGATGCCAATGAATTGTTCGAACTGGCCGAGGCCGACGACGACGATTCCACCCTTGAATCCATCGAAAAAGACGCCGACGCATTCCAGGAAAAGCTCGAAAACCTGGAATTCCGCCGCATGTTCTCCAATCCGGCCGACCCGCTGAACTGCTTCCTGGACATCCAGGCGGGCGCGGGCGGCACGGAAGCGCAGGACTGGGCCTCGATGCTGCTGCGTCAGTACCTCAAGTACGCCGAGCGCAAGGGCTTCAAGGTTGAAGTGCTGGAAGAATCCGAAGGCGACGTTGCGGGCATCAAGTCGGCCACCATCAAGATGGAAGGCGAATACGCCTTTGGCTACCTGCGCACCGAAACCGGCGTGCATCGCCTGGTCCGCAAAAGCCCGTTCGATTCCTCCGGCGGCCGCCACACGTCGTTTGCCAGCGTGTTCGTGTACCCGGAAGTCGACGAATCATTCGAAGTTGAAGTAAACCCCGCCGACCTGCGCGTGGACACCTACCGCGCGTCCGGCGCGGGCGGTCAGCACATCAACAAGACCGATTCCGCCGTGCGCCTGACCCACATCCCCACGGGCATCGTGGTGCAGTGCCAGAACGACCGTTCGCAGCACCGCAACCGAGCCGAAGCCATGCAGATGCTGAAGTCCAAGCTCTACGAACTGGAAATGCGCAACCGCATGGCCGAACAGCAGAAGCTGGAAGACTCCAAGACCGACGTGGGCTGGGGCCACCAGATCCGTTCCTACGTGCTGGACCAGAGCCGCATCAAGGACCTGCGCACGAACGTTGAAATCTCCAACACGCAAAAAGTGCTGGACGGCGACCTGGATCCCTTCATCCAGGCCAGCCTGAAGCAAGGCGTTTAAGTTTGTCGCAGTACTTCCGCTAACCGCACCCAGAGGTCCACGAATGTCTGACACCATCGCAATCCTTACCGGCGCTTCGCGCGGCATCGGCGCCGCCATGGCGCGCGGCCTGCTCAAACCGGGCACCCGCCTGATCACGCTGGCGCGCCGCGAAGACCCCGAACTGGCCGCCTACGCGCGGTCGCAGGATGTGCAACTGGAACAACTGTCCGTGGACCTCTCGGACCTGAAGGCAGCGGAAACCGCGGCCGAACGCATCTGCTCGGCCCTGCCCCGCGATGCCAAGCGCTATCTGCTGATCAACAATGCGGGCACGGTGCACCCCGTGGCCGGCACCGACGCCTTGACCGACAGCGCGGCCATTACCGCCGCGTTCAATCTGAACGTCACCGCCGTCATGCTGCTGACCGCGCGCTTTTTGGCCGCCGTCGAAGACCTGAAGGCCGACCGCCGCGTGCTGAACATCTCGTCTGGCGCGGGCCGCAACCCGAACGCCGGCTGGGGCGTCTACTGCGCCACCAAGGCCGCGCTGGACATGTATACGCGCGTGGTCAAGCAGGAACAAGGCGATGACGGCGCGCGCATCGTCGCGCTGGCCCCCGGCATCGTCGACACCGACATGCAGGTCGCCATCCGTTCCAGCGACCCCGACAGCTTCCCGGCGCTGGCCAAGTTCCAGGACTTCCACGCCACCGGCAAGCTCGCTTCGCCCGCCAACGTGGCCGCCCGCATCCTTGCCTACCTGGATCGCGAAGATTTCGGCACGACCGAAATCGACGACATCCGCAATTACGACTGATCCCCTTACCATGACCGACCACTCGACCACTCCGGCACCCGCCCAGGATGAAAACCGCTTGATCGCCGAACGGCGCGCCAAGCTGGCCAAACTGCGCGAAACCGGGGTCGCGTACCCCAACGATTTCGTTCCGGACGCCCGCGCCGCCGCGCTGCACGACAAGTACGACGGCGAAGAACAGGAAGCCCTGGCCGCCGCCGCCGTCACCGTCAAGGTCGCCGGCCGCATGATGCTCAAGCGCGTCATGGGCAAGGCCAGCTTCGCCACGCTGCAAGACAGCACCGGCCGCATCCAGATCTACCTGGACCGTGGCACGCTGGGCGAAGACAACTACGCCGCGTTCAAGCAATGGGACATCGGCGACATCATCGCGATCGAAGGGTCGGTCTTCAAGACCAACAAGGGCGAACTGTCGGTGCATGCCGCCACCGCCCGCCTGCTGTCGAAGTCGCTGCGCCCGCTGCCCGACAAGTTTCACGGCGTGGCCGACCAGGAACTGCGCTACCGCCAGCGCTACGTTGACCTGATCATGACGGACACCACGCGCCGCACGTTTGAAGCGCGCAGCAAGGCCGTGGGCAGCATCCGCCAGTTCATGCTGAACGCCGGCTTCCTGGAAGTGGAAACGCCCATGCTGCACCCGATTCCGGGTGGCGCGGCGGCCAAGCCCTTCGTCACGCACCACAATGCGCTGGACATGGAAATGTACCTGCGCATTGCGCCCGAGCTCTACCTGAAGCGCCTGATCGTCGGCGGCTTCGAGCGCGTGTTCGAAGTCAACCGCAACTTCCGCAACGAAGGCGTCAGCCCGCGTCACAACCCTGAATTCACGATGATGGAGTTCTACGCGGCCTTTGCGGAATACCGCTGGCTGATGGACTTCACGGAAGAACTGATCCGCCAGGCGGCCGTCTCGGCCACCGGCAGCGCCGTGCTGACGTATCAGGAACGCGAGCTGGACTTGTCCAAGCCGTTCGACCGCCTGACCATCTGCGAAGCCATCCTGAAGTACGCGCCGGGCTACACCCAGGAACAACTGGACGACCCCGCCTTCGTACGCGCCGAATTGAAGAAGCTGGGCGCGGATGCCGACGGCCCGGTGCTGTCGCGCGCCGGCCTGGGCGCGCTGCAACTGGCGCTGTTCGAAGAGACGGCCGAAGCCAAGCTCTGGAACCCCACCTACATCATCGACTACCCGGTTGAAGTGTCGCCGCTGGCGCGCGCTTCCGACACGCGCGAAGGCATCACCGAGCGCTTCGAGCTGTTCATGACGGGCCGCGAAATCGCCAACGGCTTCTCGGAATTGAACGACCCCGAAGACCAGGCCGAACGCTTCCGCTCGCAAGTGGAAGCCAAGGACGCGGGCGACGAAGAAGCCATGTTCTACGACGCGGACTACATCCGCGCGCTGGAATACGGCATGCCTCCGACGGGCGGCTGCGGCATCGGCATCGACCGCCTGGTCATGCTGCTGACCGACAGCCCCAGCATTCGCGACGTCATCCTGTTCCCGCACCTGCGTCGTGAAGACTAAAGGCTGCTTGGCCAAGGCCGCGTCATGATCTTCAAGATCCTGATGCTGCTGCTGATCGCGGCGGGGCTGATCTACTGGATCAAGCAACCCCGCCGCGTTCTGCCGGCTTCGCCCTATGTCTCCGCGCGGCCGCGCCGGCCGGTGTTCATTGCCTTGTGCATCGCCGCCGCGATCTCCGTGGCGGCCGCGATCTTGACGGCCCTGCTGTGGATGGGTGGTGTGGCCGGCGGCGTCACCGGCGGCGGCTATCACGGCGAAGCCGACTTCCTGCTGCCCGTATCCGCTTGCCTGCTGGCCTTGGGCGTGGCGTGCGCCGTGGCCGCATTCTTGAAGCGTCGCGGCTAGGCGCCGGCATCAGGCGATGGTGATGTGGGCCCACCCGGCGCCGGCATCGTCGGCGACGCGTCAGCATCCCCCTCCAGCGGCCACGCGCCCGCCCCTTCTGGCAATGTCGGCAACGACGCCGACAACATCGCATCAATGAAAGCCGCCGGCGCCAGACGCCCGTCCGGCTTGTACCACTGCACCGTCAGGTTCATTGCCCCCAGCACGCAGCGCTTGATGACGCGCGCATCGCCCTTGATCAGGCCTGCATCCACGGCCCCCGCCACCACCGACTGCCACATCGCCTCGTAGTGATCGCTTAGCGCCTTCACCGCCGACTGGCTGGGCGCGGACAAGCTGCGCCATTCGTACACCAGCGCGTTCATGGCGTCGCCGCCCGCCCCTTGCAGCATGCTCCACATGTGCACGCGAAACAGCGCCGCCAGGCGGTCGGCCGGCGCGTCGTAGTGCGCCAGCGCCCGTTCGCCGCCGTCGATCACTTCCTGGATGCCGTTGTTCATGACGGCCACCAGTATTTCTTCCTTGCTGCGGAAATGGTGGAACAGGCTGCCGGACTGCAAGCCCACGGCGCGGGCCAGTTCGCGCACGGTGGTGCGCTCGTAGCCGTGCTTGCAGAACAGCCTGCCCGCCGTCAGCACCAGCTCGCGACGGCGCTCGGACTCCGTGCCTTCATCGCGCGGCGCGGCGGCCACGGTCTTGTTCATGGCGGTTCACAGTCTCTGGATGATGGTCGCCGTGGCCATGCCATGGCCGATGCACATCAGTTGCATGCCGATCTCGCCCTCGGTGGCTTCAAGCCCGGCCAGCATCTTGGCCATCAAGCCCGCGCCGGTCGCCCCCAAGGGATGGCCGTGCGCAATCGCGCCGCCCCACGGGTTCACGCGCGACGGCTTGGCGTCCAGCTCGCGCTGCCAGGCCAGCACCACGCTGGCGAAGGCCTCGTTGATTTCGATCCAATCGATGTCGTCCAGCGCCAGGCCGGCACGCGCCAAGGCCATGCGGGCGGCGGGGATCACGCCCGTCAACTGCATCACGGGGTCCGAGCCGACCGCCACCCGCGCCAGGAACCTGGCTCGTGGCCGCAGCCCGTCAGCCAGCGCCGTGTCGTGGTCGGCCAGCAATACCGCCGCCGCGCCGTCCGCCAATTGGCTGGCGTTGGCAGCGGTGACACCTCCCTGCCCCGCCGGCCGCATCGCCGGCGCCATCGCCGCCATGCGCGTCGGGTCGGTGGTTTCGCGGATGCCTTCATCGCGATGCACAGCGGCCTGCGGACCCGGCAGCAATTCCGCGTGCAACCCGGCGCGCGCGGCGGCCCAGGCGCGCGCATGGCTTTCGCGTGCCCAGTCATCCATGTCGGCCTGCGACAAGCGCCAGTGCTCGGCAATGCGCTCCGCGCTTTCAATCTGGTGGATCAGGGCATGGCGCTCCAGCAGCGCCGGGTTCAGCGATTCAAAGCCCTTGAATTCGCTTTGCCCCAAGGTCACGTCCAGGAACATCGGCACCCGGCTCATGCTTTCGACACCGCCCGCCACCACATAGCGCATGTCGCCTGCCGCGATGGCTTGCGCGCCGAAGTGCACCGCCTGCTGGCTGGATCCACACATGCGGTTCAGCGTCACGCCTGGCACGCTTTCCGGCAGGGTCGACAACATCGCCGCCAAGCGCCCCACGTTCGCGCCCTGCTCGCCCGCCTGGCTGACGCAGCCCGCGATCAGGTCCTCGACCTTTTCACCAGGCAAGCCGGCACGCGCCAGCAAGCCGTCCACCGTCTGCGCCAGCAGCGTGTCTGGCCGCGTGTCGGCCCACCATCCGCCGCGCCGACCGAACGGCGTGCGCACCGCTTCCACGATCACGGCTTCGTTCATGCCATCGTCTCCTCAACGTAGAGCATTTCAATTTCCTTGGCGTAGGTGCGATAGATGCTGGCCCGGCGCACCTTCATCGTGGCCGTCACCTCGCCATCGTCATGATCCAGTTCCTTGGTCAGCAGGTGAAAGCGCTTGATCTGGGACACGGGCGCAAGCCCGGCGTTGGCGCGCGACACTTCCTGCTGCACCAGTTCGCGCACCTCCGCCGTTTCGGCCAGCGACCGGAAATGCGTGAACGCAATGCGGCGCGACTCGGCCCACTTGCCCACCGTGTCGAACTCAAGCTGGATCAGCGCCGACACGAACTTGCGGCCATCGGCAATCACAATGCATTCCTTCACATACGGGCTGCCCTTGACGGCGTTTTCAATTTCAGATGGCGTCAGGTTCTTGCCGCCCGCCGTGATCATGATGTCTTTCAGGCGGTCCACGATGCGCACGCGCCCGTCCTGTTCCGCCACCACGTCGCCCGTGTGCAGCCAGCCGTCTTGCACCGTATCGGCCGTGGCGCCCGCGTTCTTGTAGTAGCCTTGGAACACCATGTCGCCGCGCACCAGCAGTTCGCCGGCGTCGCCCATCTTCCACTCCACGCCCAGAATCGGTTCGCCCACCGTGCCTACTTTCACGCGGTCGGGATGCTGGCCGAAGATCATGCCGGCCGATTCCGTCAGGCCATACACTTCCACCAGCGGCACGCCCAGGGTGCGGAAATAGCGCACCACGTCAGGCGGGATGGGCGCGGCGCCGGTCATTGCGACGCGCACGCGCCGCAAGCCGATGAAGTTCTGCAAGGCGCGCAGCACCAGCCAATACCACAGCGCGTGCGTCAGCCGTTCGCCCGGGCTGTACTGCAAGCGTGACTTCTCCAGAAAGGGTGCGCAGCGCGCCAACGCCTGCCGATACAACCACTGTTGCAGCCGCCCCGCTTCCTGCATCTTGATCGAAATCGATGCGTGCAGCTTTTCCCAGATGCGCGGCACGCCCAGGAAGATCGTCGGTGCCACTTCGCGCAGGTCTTCCTGCACCGTGCGGATGGATTCGCCAAAGTTCACCTGCGAACCCAGGTATAGCGGCACAAAGGTGGACAGCATTTGTTCGGCTACATGGCACAGCGGCAGATACGACAGATGCACGCTGTGCGCGTCCATCGACAAGCGGTCGGCGATGCCCGGCGCCACGCCCCGCATGTTGCGGTAGCTGAGCATCGCGCCCTTGGGCTTGCCAGTGGAGCCGGAGGTGTAAATCATCAAGCCGGTTTCATCCAGCCGCTGTGTGTCCAGGGCAGCGTTCAAGGCCGCGAATTCCGCGGACTCACGGCGTGCCCCATCAGCCTCGATCTCGGCAAAGGTCACGATGCGCTCGCGCTCGGCCGGTGCATAGGAACGCAGCCCCTTGGTTTCGATCATCACAATGCGGCGCAGCAGCGGCAAGCGGTGCGCCACCTGCAACACCTTGTCGGTCTGCTCCTGGTCTTCACACACCACGAGCTCGACGTCGGCATGCTCCAGCACATAGCCCATCTCTTCGGCCGGGCTGGTGGGGTACACGCCCACGGCCACGCCGCCCACGGTGCCCGCCCCCAACTGGGTCAGCAGCCACTCCACCCGGTTCTCCGACACGATGGCAACCCGGCCGCCCATACTCAAGCCCAGGGCGCGCAGGCCGAGCCCTACGCGGCATGCCCGCTGCCAGTAGCCCGCCCAGGTCAGCGGCTTCCAGATGCCAAAGTCTTTTTGCCGGATGGCTATGGCCTCGGGCTGCCGCCGCGCCTGCTCGCGCAGCATCTGCGGCAGGGTCAGTTCGGGCCAAACGGCGGGGTCAATCAACGCAACCATGGCCTTGTCCTTCATGACAGCCAGCGCTTGCGGCGCTTGTAGTGCTTGATGTCGCGAAAGCCGCGCGCGTCACCCGTGCCGCCCACGCCCAGATAGAACTCGCGCACGTCGGGGTCGGCGGCCAGCTTGTCAGCCGAGCCGTCGATCACCACCTTGCCCGTTTCCATGATGTAGCCGTAGTGCGCCACCGCCAGCGCCACCGACGCATTCTGCTCAACCAGCAGCATTGACACGCCTTGCTCGGCGTTGATACGCGCGATGATGGAAAAGATGTTCTCCACCAGCATTGGCGACAAGCCCAGCGACGGCTCGTCCAGCAGCATCAGCCGGGGCTGCGCGATCAACGCGCGGCCAATCGCCAGCATCTGCTGTTCGCCCCCGGACAAGTAGCCTGCCAAGCCGCGCCGCCGTTCGAACAGGCGCGGAAAATAGCCGTAGACCAAATCGAAGTCCACGCGCGCGTCGGGCCGACCCGTCAGCGCGTAAGTGGCCGCCACCAGATTTTCTTCCACGGTCAGGTCTTCGAACACGCGGCGGCCTTCCATGACGTGCGCCAGGCCGGCGCGCACCAGGTTCTGCGGCTTGGTGCCCGCCGTATCACCGCCGTTGAAGGCAATGTGCCCGCGGACCAGTTCCCCGTCCTCCAGGTCCAGCAAGCCGGACACGGCCTTCAGCGTGGTGGACTTGCCCGCCCCGTTGCTGCCCAGAAGCGCCACGATACTGCCGGCCGGCACCGACAGGGACAAGCCGCGCAGCACCTGCACCGCCTTGTTGTAGACGACCTCGATATTGTTGATGTCCAACACCGCCGCGGGCGCGGCGGTGTTGGCCGATGCCGATGTCTGTGCCAACTGCGCGCTTTGTCCCAGGTTCACAGCCGCCTCACTTCAGCACGATCCAGTCGGACGCCGGCACCATCTGCTTTTGCTTCACATCGGCGCGATAGATGCGGCCCACCGGAATGGAGTTGCCCTTGATCGTGACCGGCACGCCGATCAGACCGCCCGTGTCGAAGTCCTTGATGCCGTCCAGCGCGGCCTTCATGTTGGCGCTAGTCAGTTCCTTGCCGGCATCCAGCGTGCGCTTGGCCACTTCCGAAAACAGCATCGCCGCCAGGAAGCCCTGCATATAGCCGGTGCTCTGGTATTGCGGACGCATTTCGCGGATCTTCTTCAACATCGGCGCATCGCCCTCGGTGTCGTAGTAGTAGCGATAAGGCATCACGCCCATGAAGCCCTCGGCGTCTTCGCCCATCTGCATCACGGTGGAGTTGTCCATGGTCCAGAACGTGCCCATGTAGCGGGTCTTCAGGCCCATGCGCTTGCCCTGCCCGACGAATTCCGGAATGGGCGCCAGCACATAGCCGTGGAAGATGGTGAAGTCCGGATCGGCCCGGCGCAGCTTGATCACTTCGGTCGACACGTCCACGCTACCCGGCGGCGTCATGATTTCGGTGGCGACTTTCAGCCCCAGCTTTTCCGCCACGGCGCGCGAGCTGGCAATGGGGTCGCGGCCAAACTCGGTGTCGGAATATACAAACGCCACTTTCGCGCCCGGTTGTTCCTTGGCGATGTAGCGCAGCAAGATGCCGAACATCTCGGTGTAGTCCGGCCCCAGCATGAACTGCGCCGGATACTTGGCGGGGTCATTCAGTTCAGTGGCGAACGACGCACCGGTCATCAGGATGTCGCCGGTGCGGTTCAATTCCGCGTTGATGGTCTTTGAAAAGCCAGTGGAATCGCCGTAGTAGAAATTCACCTTGTTCTGGCTGGTGATTTTCTTGAAGGCCGCCACCGACGCATCCACCTTGTAGGCCGTGTCTTCCGGCACGTAGCGCAGCTTGCGGCCCTTGATGCCGCCTTGCTCGTTGATGATCTTTACATAGTCGGAAATGCCGGCGTGGATGCCCTGGCCGGCAAAGGCGAACACGCCGCTCAAGGGAATGGACCCGCCCAGCACGAGGTCGTCCGCCGCCTGTGCTGCCGGCGCCGCCGCCAATGCCGCCGCCAGGCCCAACGGGGCCAACAACTTCGATAAACCGCTGCCTATCCGGATGCGCTTCATGATGTGTCTCCTTGGGTCTTGTAGGTGTTGCAATGCGTTTTGCAATCGGCCAGTCAGCGTTCAGGTCCGGAATGGCCACAGGTGGAAGAAGCGGCGCACGCGCCGCCAGATTTCCGCGAGCCCATGCGGCTCGAAGATCAAAAAGCCCACGATCAGCAGGCCGAAAACAATGGTGCGCACGGGCGACACGAGGCGCAGCGCGTCGCCGCCCACGGGCAGCCAGCCCACGATGAGCTTGAGCAGTTCGGGCACCATGGTCATGAACACCGCGCCCAGAATGGCCCCCAGGATCGAGCCCATGCCGCCCACGATGATGGCGGCCAGGAAGAAGATGGACATGATCAGCGGAAAGCTCTCGGGCGTGACGACGCGAAAGAAATACGCCCACAACCCCCCCGCCACACCCGCATAGAACGACGACAGGCCGAACGACAGCAGCTTGTAGCGCAGCAAGTGGATGCCCAGCACTTCGGCCGAAATATCGCGGTCGCGGATGGCGATGAACGCGCGCCCGATGCGGGTGCGGAACAGGTTCGCCGCGCCCAACACCATCAGCACCGTCGCCGGCACGATCAGCCAATAGATCTTGAAGGACGTATCCAGGTCCGTGCCCAGCACGCGCGCGGGCGGCACCTGCAAGCCGCTGGTCCCGCCGGTGAATTCCCAGTTCGCAAAAATGAAGTGCGCAATGAACGAGGCAGCAATGGTCGAAATTGCCAGGTACAAGCCCTTTACGCGCAGCGACGGTATGCCCACCAGCAAGCCGCCCAACATCGCCACCACGCCGCCGCCCAACAGGTTGACCAGCACCGGCGTGCCCAGCCGCAGTTCCATCACCGCCACGGTGTACGCGCCCAGCCCCATGAATGCCGCCTGCCCCAGGCTGACCAACCCGGTGTAGCCCGTCAGGATGTTCAAGCCGGTGGCGCTGGCGATGTTGATGGCGACCAGACACGCCAGGTACAGCCAATAGGCGTCCGCCACGAAGGGAAACAGCACGAGCGACGCCGCTAGCAAAGCCAGCCACACATGCTGGGTGCGCGTATCGAACAGGGCTTCGTCAGCCAGGTAAGTCTGCTTCGCGGTTGCGATGCGCATGGGTCAAAGCCTCTCGATTTCACGGGTGCCGAACAGGCCATACGGCCTGACCATCAACACCACGACCAGTACGATGAAAGTGGCCAGCAGCTTGAATTCGCCACCCAGGTAGGCGCCCGCCCAAGCCTCCAGCAAACCGATGAACACGCCACCCACCAGCGCGCCCGCCACACTGTCCAGCCCGCCCACGATCACCACCACCAGCACCGACAGGCCAAACACGCCCATCGACGAGGAGATGCCACCGATGGCGCCCACGATCACGCCGGAGACGGCGGCCAATGCGCCGGCAGCGACCCACGCCAGCGAGAACACGCGCGGCACGTTGATGCCCATGGCATAGGCCGCGCCCTGGTCGGATGCCGTCGCCCGCAGCGCCACGCCGCCGCGCCAGTAGCGAAACACCACCAACACCAGCAGCGCCAATACCACCGCCACCCAGAATCCGTAGAACACCTTGGGCGCGACGAAGGCTTCGCCGATGATCACCGGCGAACGCGGCATGAACTCCGGCAGGCGGCGCTGGTCAGCCGTCCAGATCAGTTCCACCGCGCCCACCAGAATCGACGCCAGCCCCACCGTCACCATGAAGACAGAGATTGGGGCCTCGCCCAGCATTGGCCGTATCGTCAAGCGCTCGACCAACGCGCCCAACGCCCCCGACACCACCACCGCGCCGACGATGGCCAGCCATATCGGCCACGCCATGCTGGTTGCGAAGGCATAGAACACGTACGCGCCCAACATCAGGAATTCGCCGATGGCGATGTTCACGACCCGCGTCGCCTTGTAGACGATCACGAAAGCCAAAGCCGCCAGCGCGTACAGGCCGCCGCTGCCCAAACCCGCCAGGCTCACTTCCACAAAGAACAGCGCATCCATCACGCGGCCTCCCGCAGGCGGCGGCGCAGGTCGCCCACATCGCCCGCGCCCAGATAGGCTTTGATGACTTCCGGGTTTGCTTGAACCTGGGCGGGCGTGCCGTCCGCAATCACCTGCCCGAAGTTCAGCACCACGACGTGATCGGACAGGTCCATCACCATGCCCATGTCGTGCTCCACCATCAGCACCGTCACGCCCCATTCAGATCGCGCATCCAGGATGAAGCGCGCCATGTCGTCCGTTTCTTCCCGGTTCATGCCGGCCACGGGCTCGTCCAGCATCAGCACCTTGGGCTGCATCGCCAACGCGCGCGCCAGCTCCACGCGCTTGCGCAAGCCATACGACAAGGCCGCCACCGGAGCATGACGGATATGGTCGATTTCAAGAAAGTCGATGATGCGTTCTTCGATGTCGGCCCGCAGCGCCATCTCTTCGCGGCGAGCCCGGCCAAAGTAGAACAAGGCGTCCAGCACATTGGTGCGCAGGTGCGCGTGCCGCCCCAGCTTGATGTTGTCCAGCACCGTCATGCCGCGAAACAGCGCGATGTTCTGGAAGCTGCGCGCCAGGCCCAACCGGGCGCGCTCGGGCGCCGCTACGCGGGTGATGTCCCGGCCTTCAAATCGGATGTGGCCCGTGGCCGGTTTGTAGAAGCCGGAAATGGTGTTGAACAGCGAGGTCTTGCCCGCGCCGTTCGGGCCGATCACCGTGGTGATCGTGCCGGGCGCCACGCTAAGCCCCACGCCGGTCAGCGCCTTGACGCCGCCAAACGCCAAGGTAACCCCATCCACCTCCAGTAAAGGAGCGTGCTTGGACTGATCCACCATTTGTCTCCTCGCTGATTGATCGCGAAGTTTTTTTGCCGCCTTGGGCGGACATTTTTTAAACGATGAATCGGCAACCCGCGAGGCAGGAGATGCAACGAACCTGTCTTTACCTACGCCAATCCAGCGCTGGAAAATCGTTCTATGCGGTAGCACTATGCGTTACGCTAGGTCTGCTTAAAACAAAACCAAGCAAGCGCTCGGTTCAGACCATAGCATCGCGGTTTTTGGATCGACAGTTGGTACTTACCCGATAACGGAGACAAGCCATGACCCAGGAACTTCCGGCGTTTCAGACGCTGCTGTTGACTGCCGATGACGCCATCGTCACGCTGACGCTGAACCGCGCTGACACCCTCAACGCCATCGATGTTGCCATGGCGCGCGACCTGCAACGCGCCGCGCAGTGGATCGAAACGCAGCCCGCTATCCGCGTCGTGCGCCTGTGCGCGGCGGGCAAGGCATTCTGCGCGGGTGGCGACATCAGCATGTTTACGGGCGAGCCCGCGCAGGTCCGCGCCACGCTGCAGGATCTATTCACGCCGCTTAACGATTTCGTGGCGCGCATCGTCCGCATGAACAAGCTATGGCTGGCGCAGGTGCACGGCGTCGCAGCGGGCGCGGGCTTGTCCCTGGTGCTGGCATGCGACCTGGCCATTGCCGAAGACGACACCCGCTTCATGACGGCATATCTGAAGCTGGGCGCCACGCCCGACGCAGGCATGACGCACGGCCTGGCCCGCGTGCTGGGCCCCAAGCGCGCCTTGGACCTGCTGCTGCGTCACGATGCCTTCACCGCGCGCGACGCGCTGGCCTGGGGCATCATCACCCGCAGCGCACCGGCTGGCGAATTTTCCCAGGCCGCGGAACACTATGCCGAGGATTTGGCGCGCCACGCGCCCCACGGCATCGCGGGCGCGAAAGACCTGCTGCGCTCAGCCGAGCATGCCTCGCTGGAAACGCAGCTGGCTAACGAAACGGGGCGCTTTTTGGACTCGGCCACGCGCGTGGACTTCGCCGAAGGGGTGCAGGCGTTCCGCGAAAAGCGCGCGCCGGTGTTCAAGGGGCAATAACGCAACCGCGAGCTACCCCTGCGGATCGCTCCAGACTGGCGCTCGCTTGTTCACAAAGGCCGCCAGGCCTTCGGCCGCGTCGGGTGTGGCCGCGGCGTTGCAGAATACCTCGACCGCTGTGGCAAGTTTGCGGCGGTAGTCGTTGTCGTTGGCGAACACAAAGGCGCGTCGCCCCATCGCCAGCACCTGCGGCGGCTTGCTCGCCAAGGACTGCGCCAGCAGCCGCGCGCGTTCCAACAGTTGTCCTTCCTCTTCAACGCGCGCGACCAAGCCCAAATCGCGCGCCTCTTGCGCACTGAATGTCCTGCCGGTGAAGAGCAGGTCGAACGCGCGGTGCTTGCCCACGATGGCAGGCAGATGCGCGTAGTGGATCGCCGGCAACACGCCAACATCGATCTCTGGATAGCCGAAAGACGCGGTGTCCGCGGCCACGATCATGTCGCTGGAAATGGCGACCGTCATCCCGCCGCCCCGCACCGCACCAGCCACGACTGAAATCGATGGTTTGGTCAGGTTGAACTGCGCATCGTAAAGCTTGATGTACAGCCGGGTCAGCAGCGCATGAACTTGAACCGGCGAACTGGCCAGCAGCGTCTTCATGTCCAGCCCGGCGCAGAACCGGCCGGGCAAGTCGCTGGCCAACAGCACCGCGCGCACTTGCGTATCGGCATTGGCGCGTTCAAGCGCGGCGATCAGCGCGTCCAGCATGTCCACGTCCAACGCATTGACTGGCGCGTGGCACAGATGAATTTCCGCGACCCGGTCGCGGACGTCGTAGCGTAGATAGGTCAAGAGGGTTCTCCTGCTTCAGCTTGCAACACTGGCCGGATGTCCACGTGACAATCATCGAATGCAGACCGAGCACCAATCGGGCTTCACCAGATCGGACCAAGCGCGCTGGCCAAACTGCTGCTGTCGCTGGCGGCAACCGCCGTAGCCGATCGGGTTGACCGGATCATCATCAATGGCCGCTCGCTCGCGTAATCAGCGTTTTAGATCAGCCCCATGCGCTTTTCCACCGCCTGCGCCCAGCGCCGCGCCACGGTGGGCGACGTCGCGCAGGTTGCCGATTCCGTCACCACGCGCACGGCGCGCTCCAGCAATTGGATGTCGGCCTCGTGTTGGCGTGCAACATGCGGGTCTTCGAAGAAGATCACACGCTGGCATTGATGTTCAAGCACCAGCTCGGCGATCTGGGCATCACCGCCCAGCGGTCCGCTCAGGTAGCGATGCACCCAGGGCTTATCTTTCGGCCACCCACGCGACCAGGCCAGGTCATTCAGCCGCCCGCCCGTGGTACCCGTCGCGACGCGGCGCGCAAACTGCGACAGCACATCGAAATGCTCGCTTGCGAACGCCACCATCTCGTCCTTGAGCGCATCGTGGGCAATCATGGCCAAGGTCTGACCAGAAAAATTGAACAAGCGCGATACGGACGCATCCGGCGCCAGTCCCGCGTGCAGGCGTTCGACTTCCATCCATTCGATGGCGCCCGCCAAGGTCGAAATGAAAGGACGGCCGTGGGTGATGCACTGCCGCTTCAACGCCAGCGCCTCCGGAAAAATCGACGACGGATCCACGGGGTCGATCAGATAGATTGCGCCGTCAAAAGGAGCCTGCCCATCGCGCCCTTCGGTCACGCGGGCTACCAGCTTCATCAGCCCGCCTTCGCGTCCGTAGGGATAGCGAACCAGGCCGCTATAGCCTTGCAGCATGCCTTCACGCACGATGGCGTCATGCGTGCGGCCAACGGTGTGCAACTGCACGCCGAGCTCGCGTATCGTGGACGAACACGCGCGTAGCCAGGTGAACAGGGCGGCGTCGGGGGTTTCGTGGTGCAGACGGTTGGCGGCCAGGCCAAAGCGCAGTTGGGCAGCGGGCATCAGTAGACTCGAACAGGTAGGATGGTCACAACGTGCGGACCCTTGATGATACCGTGGCCGCCCTTGGCGCGGCATGACGGCCGCGCAAACAAAAACGCTCCCTGTCGGGAGCGTTTTTCGCGTCGGCGGGTCAGTCCGCTTCGTCTATCCAGGCCATCTGGATAGCCTCAAGGATTTTCTCGCCACAGTGGGCGGGGTCGTCGTTGAATTCAGGCAATGCCATGACCCATTCGCGCAACTGCGTAAAGCGCAGCGTCTTGGGGTCAACGTCGGGGTGCGCGTCGACCAGGGCGGTGGCTATGTCGTAGGTATCGGTCCACTTCATCAATGGCCCTCTTTGGCGTGGTTGATGGTGTACTTCGGAATTTCTACCGTCAGGTCTGTGTCGGTCACCAGCGCCTGGCACGACAGGCGCGACGTGGGCGTCAGGCCCCAGGCCTTGTCCAGCAGGTCTTCTTCGTCGTCCGTCGCGTCTTCCAGCGCGGAATAGCCTTGCTTGATGACCACGTGACAGGTCGTGCACGCACACGACAATTCGCAGGCGTGCTCGATGTCGATGTGGTTATCCAGCAATACGCGACAGATCGACACGCCCTTGGGCGCGTCTTCAATCACGGCACCTTCGGGGCAGTAGTCGGGATGAGGCAATACAGTCAGTTTCGGCATATCGTGTTTTCAAGCAATCTCATCAAGTTTGCGGCCTGCCAACGCGGCGCGAATGCTGCGATCCATGCGGCGCGCGGCAAAGTCGTCGGTTGCAGCCGACAAGGCCTGCACCGCGGCTTTTACCGTGTCCACATCGTCCGCGGCCTGCGCGTCGATGGCGGCTTGCAGACATTCGTCAACGCGCTTGCGTTCATCGGCGTCAAGCAAATCGCCGTCCACTGCCAGCGCGGCCTGCACCGATTCCACCAGTTGGCGAGCGTCCACCTGCTGTTCGCGCAGCATGCGCGCGCGGGCATCCGTATCCGCCTGCGCGACACTGTCGGCCAGCATTTGCGCAATTTCGTCGTCGCTCAGCCCGTAGGACGGCTTGACAGAGACCGCGGCCTCGACACCCGTGCTTTGCTCACGAGCGGTCACACTGAGCAGCCCGTCGGCATCAACCTGGAACGTCACGCGGATGCGCGCTGCGCCAGCCACCATGGGAGGAATGCCGCGCAGTTCAAATCGCGCCAGCGAACGGGAATCCGCCACCAGGTCGCGTTCGCCCTGCACTACATGAATGCTCATGGCCGTCTGGCCGTCCTTGAACGTGGTGAACTCTTGTGCGCGTGCCACGGGGATGGTGCTGTTGCGAGGAATCACGCGCTCAACCAGCCCGCCCATGGTTTCCAGGCCCAACGACAGCGGAATCACGTCCAGCAGCAGCCAGTCTTCGCCCGGCGCGCGGTTGCCCGCCAGCAAATTCGCCTGCAACGCGGCGCCCAGCGCCACCACTTGATCGGGATCCAGATCGGTCAGCGGCTCGGTACCAAACACCTTGCCCACCGCGGCGCGCACCACGGGCATGCGCGTTGCGCCGCCCACCATCACCACGCCGCGCACGTCAGTTGGCTTCAGCGACGCATCGCGCAAGGCACGGCGCGCGCAATCCAGGGTGCGTTCAATCAGCGGCTGCGCCAACGCTTCGAACTCATCGCGCGTCAATACCAGGTCAACCTCACGCCCGTCAGACAGCGGCAGCTTCAGCGAGGCGCTATCGGCGGTCGACAGGGCTTCGCGCGCGGTGCGCGCGGCCATCAACAGGCCACGGCGGTCGGCGGGTGAAAATTCACCAGCGGCCAGCTTGGCCACCGCGTGGTCGGCGATCAAGGCATCGAAGTCATCACCGCCCAGCGCCGTATCGCCGCCAGTCGAAATCACTTCGAAAACGCCTTGCGTCAGACGCAAAATGGAAATGTCGAACGTGCCGCCGCCCAGGTCGTATACGGCATAGACGCCTTCCGAGGCATGATCCAGGCCATAGGCAATGGCCGCGGCGGTCGGCTCATTCAGCAGGCGCAGCACGTTCAGGCCAGCCAAGCGGGCAGCATCGCGCGTCGCCTGGCGTTGTGCGTCGTCAAAATAAGCGGGCACGGTAATCACCGCGCCCACCAGATCGTCGCCCAATACGTCTTCGGCGCGCTGGCGCAACACCGCCAGAATCTGCGCCGACACCTCAACAGGGCTCAGGTCACCCTGCACCGTGCGAATACGCACCATGCCGGGTGCATCCACAAATTCGTAAGGCGCCCGCGTGGCGCGCGCCTCTTCCAACGAGCGGCCCATGAATCGCTTCACGGACACCACGGTGTTCAAGGGGTCTTCAGCCTGCTGCGCCAGCGGCTCGCGGCCGGTCGTGACTTTGCCACCAGGAAAATAACGCACCGCCGACGGCAGCAAGGCATGGCCTTGCGCGTCTGGCAGCACTTCAGCCACGCTGCTGCGCACAGCGGCAACGAGGGAATTGGTAGTGCCCAGATCAATGCCCACCGCCAGCTTGCGCTGGTGCGGCGCGGGCGACTCACCGGGCTCGGATATCTGCAATAAGGCCATGATTGTGTTCTTCTGGTCAGTGAGCAGCGGCGTGCTGGCACCCGCTACGGCGGGAGCCCCGCAACACAGGGTTCGCTATCCGGCGGGCTGGGCGTCTGCCAGCTCTTGCGCCAGCTTTTCCACGAACATCCATTCCCGCACTTTCAGGCCTGCGGCCGCGTAATCGCGCTCGTCGTCGAGCAGGCGTTTCAGCGTGGCGCGCATCGAAACTCGCGCCTCTTCCAGCTCAGTGCGCAACGCCGCCAAGGCATCAGCATCGTCGCGCGCGTCATCCAGCATCTCGCGCCACGTCATCTGCTGCATCAGGAAAGCCGTGTCCATGGACGTGTTGCTCTCGGTCTGCAAATCCACGCCTGCCTGTTCGCACAGATAGCGCGCCCGCAGCAAGGGATCTCGCAACACGCGGTAAGCCTCGTTGGCGCGCGCCGCCCACTGCATGGCGACGCGACGTTCCGCGGCACTGGCTGTGGCGTAGCGATCAGGATGCACCTGCGCGGCAACAGCGCGCCACGAGGTTTCCAAGGCTTGCGCGTCCAGATCGAAACGGGCGGGCAAGCCGAACAGCGTGAAATGGTCGTCTACAGCCAAGACTTACACCGTGAACGACTCGCCGCAGCCGCAGGTCGCCTTCTCGTTGGGGTTACGGAACTTGAAACCTTCGTTCAGGCCTTCGCGGGCGTAATCCAGCTCGGTGCCATCCAGGTAAGCCAGGCTCTTCGGGTCAATGAAGACCTTTACGCCAAAGCTCTCGAACACGACGTCTTCCGGCGCCGAGTCGTCCACGTATTCCAACTTGTAGGCCATGCCGGAGCAGCCCGTCGTCCTAACGCCGAGCCGCAAGCCAATACCCTTTCCGCGCTTTTGCAAGTAGCGGCCGATGTGATTGGCTGCCTGTTGGGTCAGGGTGACGGACATGATCAGCCTGCCACCGCTTCAGCCGGCGCCGAGTGCTTTTCTTTGTAGTTCTGCACCGCGGCCTTGATTGCGTCTTCGGCCAGGATGGAACAGTGCACTTTCACCGGCGGCAAGGCCAGCTCTTCGGCAATCTGCGTGTTGCGGATGTTCATGGCTTGGTCCAACGTCTTGCCCTTGACCCACTCGGTCACGAGCGAGCTGGACGCGATGGCCGAGCCGCAGCCGTAGGTCTTGAAGCGCGCGTCTTCGATCACGCCGGCCTCATTCACCTTGATCTGCAGCTTCATGACGTCGCCACAGGCGGGCGCGCCGACCATGCCGGTGCCCACCGACTCGTCCGACTTGTCGAACGAACCAACGTTGCGCGGGTTTTCGTAGTGATCCAGAACTTTGGTGCTGTAAGACATGTTATTTCTCCACGAATTTCTTGGCGCGGGCGCTTAGTGCGCGGCCCACTGCACGGTGTTCAAGTCAATGCCTTCCTTGGCCATTTCCCACAGCGGCGACATATCGCGCAGCTTGCCAACGCGGCTCTTGAGCAATTCAATCGCGTAATCCACTTCCTTTTCGGTCGTGAAGCGGCCCAGCGTGAAACGGATGGAACTGTGCGCCAACTCGTCATTTCGGCCCAGTGCGCGCAGCACGTACGAAGGCTCCAAGCTGGCCGACGTGCAAGCCGAACCGCTGGACACGGCCAGTTCCTTGATCGCCATGATCAGGGACTCGCCTTCGACGTAGTTGAAGCTGACGTTCAGGTTGTGCGGTACCCGCTGGTCCATGTCGCCGTTCAAATAGACCTCTTCGATCTGCGAGAGGCCGTTCCAGAGACGGTCACGCAACATGCGGACTCGCTCGTTCTCGGTACCCATTTCTTCGCGAGCCAGGCGGAACGCCTCGCCCATGCCCACGATCTGATGCGTGGCCAGCGTGCCAGAACGGAAACCACGTTCGTGACCACCGCCGTGCATTTGCGCTTCGATGCGGATACGCGGCTTGCGGCGCACGTACAACGCGCCGATACCCTTGGGACCGTAGGTCTTGTGCGCCGAAAACGACATCAAATCGACTTTCAGCTTTTGCAGATCGATTTCCACCTTGCCGGTCGCCTGAGCAGCGTCCACATGGAAAATGATGCCCTTCTCGCGGCAGATCTCGCCCAGCGTTTCGATATCCTGGACGACGCCGATCTCGTTGTTCACCATCATGACCGATACCAGCACCGTGTCGGGGCGCAGTGCCGCCTTGAAGGTGTCCAGATCAATCAGCCCGTCGTCCTTTACGTTCAAGTAAGTGACTTCGAAGCCTTGGCGCTCCAATTCACGACAGGTATCAAGCACGGCTTTGTGCTCGGTCTTGACGGTGATGATGTGCTTGCCGCGTTCCGCGTAGAAATTCGCGGCGCCTTTAATGGCCAGGTTGTCGGATTCCGTTGCACCGGAAGTCCATACGATTTCGCGCGGGTCGGCGTTCACCAGCTTGGCGACTTCTTCGCGGGCGCGCTCAACCGCTTCTTCGGAATCCCAACCATAAGCGTGGCTGCGCGACGCCGGATTGCCGAAGTTTTCGTAAAGCCAGGGCACCATCTTGTCCACGACGCGCGGATCAACAGGTGTGGTGGCCGAATAATCAAAATAAATCGGGCGGGTGGTCATATCTACAACTCCTGATGCTGCTTATACGGTGGCATTGGCCGCTACGGCCGTGGTCGGGGAATTGGCGGCGGCATTGGCGCCCCCCACCCGATTGACACGCACCGCGCAGGCCTGCGCTTGATTGCTGGCTTCCTGCAATTGGCGCACGCGCTGCTGATCGACCAGATCTTGCAGGGACACCGAATCCAGGTAATCGACCATCTTGCGATTCAGCGTGGCCCAAAGCTCATGCGTCATGCACTTGCCCGGCTTGCCGTCATTGCCGCTCGTACAGTCCCGTTTACCGCCACAACTGGTGGCGTCCAGCGGCTCATCGACCGCGAAGATGATGTCTGCAACGGTCACGTTGCGCGCAAGGCGCGCAAGCGAATACCCGCCGCCCGGGCCACGCACGCTGTCCACGAGCTCGTGACGACGCAGTTTCCCGAATAGCTGTTCCAGATAGGAAAGCGAAATGTTCTGACGCTGGCTGATGGCCGCAAGAGTGACCGGGCCGCTATGCTGGCGCATGGCGAGATCGATCATGGCAGTCACGGCGAAACGCCCTTTGGTAGTTAGCCGCATGGTGGGTTCCCTGTGATTCGGCAATGGCCGCCAGCGAATCCAGCGGTCAATACCCGAGTAATTGGGTCAAGTATAGCCTATTCCCGACTAATTTGGTATGGCTCCAGGCCAGAAAAAACCGCGCGGTTGCGCGGTTTTTTCACTGCCAAGTACCTCAAGAGCCGCACTGCTGGCGGTTCTATGTAAAAGCGATCAGGCCGCTTGGTACTGGGTAGCGCGCTTGCGGACCAATTCCAGGACCCCCTGGCAGGCGTCTTCCAAATAATCGAGCACCTTGCCAAAGCCATCAGCGCCGCCGTAGTAGGGATCCGGCACAGTGGCCTCCTCGAACTCATTGGCGAAACGCATCAGCAACATCAGTTTGTGCTGATAGGTTTTGGGGCACTGTTGCTGCATGGCGGACAGGTTGTCCCAATCCATGGCGAGGATAAGATCAAAGTCGCGGAAATCTTCCGCAGTGACTTGACGCGCCTCACAGTGCGTAATCTCGTAGCCACGCTTACGCGCCGCAGCCTGCGCCCGGGCATCAGGCGCCTCGCCAATGTGAAACGCGTGCGTGCCCGCGGAGTCGATGCGAACCACATCGCCCAAACCCGCGTCGTTCACCAAATGGCGAAACACGCCCTCTGCGCTCGGCGAGCGACAGATATTGCCCATGCAAACGAAAAGTACCTTGGTCATCATGGGAGTAAGTGTGCGGGAAAACCCGAGATAAGGCAAGCTTTTTTTGCAAATGGACAATTGGGTACCAGCGTGCATTAAATTTAAATTTACCCAATTAAATCAGCGCATTACAGTCAAATTCAAATGCTGAGACTCATAAGAGAAAGGCGCTGACCCAGTGCGTAGCGAAACTGACGCCACTACACCATCAGGTCTCATGATTTTCAGCTTTATGTAAGCATGGTTGAATGCATGGACAGAGACCAAATGGTCACACAGCCCCGTCCAGAAGTACCCGCTGCTTCAAGGCGGTGAGCGCGTCGCGGGCAGCGGCTGCCTGCTCGAATTCCAGATTCCGAGCGTGGTCCATCATCAGCTTTTCAAGGCGTTTGAGTTCGCGAGCCAATGCCTTTTCATCCTTCAAGAACTCGGCCGGAACCGCAGCTTCCAAAGCGTCATGCTGCACCGGCGCGACGATGCCATCAATCAGTTCTCGCACTGCCTTGCGTACGCCGCGCGCCGTGATGCCATTGTCAATATTGAATTGCAACTGCTTGGCGCGTCGACGGCTGGTTTCCTCCATGGCGCGCTGCATGGAATCCGTAATACGGTCTGCATACAGAATTGCATGACCATTCAGGTTGCGGGCGGCCCGGCCGATGGTTTGAATCAGGCTGCGCTCCGACCTCAGGAACCCTTCCTTGTCTGCATCCAAGATCGCCACCAGCGAAACCTCGGGAATATCCAGGCCCTCACGCAACAGGTTGATCCCAACCAACACGTCGAACGTCCCGAGCCGCAAATCGCGAAGGATCTCCACGCGTTCGACCGTGTCGATGTCGGAGTGTAGATAACGGACCTTGACACCATGCTCGCTCAGGAAGTCAGTCAGATCTTCGGCCATGCGTTTGGTAAGCGTTGTCACCAGGACACGCTCGCCTAGCGATACCCGAACCTTGATCTGGCCTAGCAAATCGTCCACCTGCGTGCGGGCTGGCAACACTTCCACCAACGGATCGACCAGGCCGGTGGGTCGCACAACCTGCTCGACCACATTGTCGGCATGCTCTTTTTCGTATGCCGCGGGAGTTGCAGACACGAACACGCACTGGCGCATCCGCACCTCGAATTCCTCGAGTTTGAGCGGCCGATTGTCCAGCGCGGACGGTAGCCGGAACCCATACTGCACCAGCGTTTCCTTGCGCGATCTGTCCCCACGGTACATGCCGCTGAGTTGCCCGATGGTCACGTGACTTTCATCAATGAACATCAAGGCATCGGAAGGCAGGTAATCAATCAGCGTGGGCGGCGGCTCCCCGGCAGCCGCCCCCGACAAATGGCGGGAGTAGTTTTCAATGCCTTTGCAGAAACCCAATTCCTGCAGCATTTCCAGGTCGAACCGAGTCCGCTGTTCCAGCCGCTGCGCCTCGACCAGGTGGCCATCGTCGACAAACCGCTTTACCCGTTCACGTAGCTCTTCCTTGATGGTTTCAATCGCACGCAACACCGTATCGCGGGGGGTGACATAGTGCGAACCGGGATAGACAGTGAAACGGGGCAACTTCTGACGAATGCGACCGGTCAGCGGGTCAAAAAGCTCCAGGCTTTCGATCTCGTCATCAAATAGGGTCAGGCGCAGGGCCAACTCGGCACTTTCTGCGGGAAAAATATCGATGGATTCGCCCCGCACCCGAAATACGCCACGGGTGAACTCAGCGTCGTTGCGCGTATATTGCATCGCCACCAGGCGCGCGAGGATTTCCCGCCGCGAGATCTGGTCCCCGCTGCGCAGAATCAGCACCATGGCGTGGTAGTCGCCCGGGTTGCCGATACCGTAGATGCACGATACCGTACCCACGATGATCGTATCGCGCCGTTCGAGCAGGCTCTTGGTGGCCGACAGCCGCATTTGCTCGATGTGTTCATTGATGGACGAGTCCTTCTCAATGAACAGATCGCGCGTGGGCACATAAGCCTCGGGCTGGTAGTAGTCGTAGTAGGAAACGAAGTACTCGACCGCGTTTTTTGGGAAAAACTCGCGCATTTCCGCGTACAACTGCGCCGCGAGCGTCTTATTGGGTGCCAGCACCAACGCGGGACGCCCCAAGCGGGCGATCACGTTGGCCATGGTGTAGGTTTTGCCCGAACCCGTAACGCCCAAAAGCGTCTGGAACATCAGGCCGTCTTCTATCCCTTGCTGCAGGCCCTCAATGGCGGCGGGCTGATCGCCCGCTGGGGGATAGGGCTGGAACAGTTGATAGGGGCTGCCTGGATACTCGACAAAGCGGGGTTCGACGCTGGTTCCAGGCACGGCCTCAGACGCTGCCGGCACCACAGAATCCGTAGCGGGATTCTGAGCCAGATCTCCCGCGCCGCTTGGGTCTATTGGGCTGTTTGGCATGCTAGACTGTTCCAGGGTAAACCCCCCATTATCCACAGCACCTCGTACTGCGTCCACCCATCCTCATCAGAAGCCCATGAGCAACCTTTTCGATTCCGTCGAACTCGCGCCGCGCGACCCCATTCTTGGTCTGAACGAACAATTCAACGCGGATACGCGCCCGGGTAAAGTCAACCTGGGCGTGGGCGTGTACTACGACGATCAGGGACGGATCCCCCTGTTGGGCGCCGTTCGCAAGGCCGAAACCGCCCGCATTGAAGCCGCCGCCGCTCGCGGCTATCTGCCTATTGAAGGCATCGCCGGCTACAACCAGGGTGCGCAAGCGCTGCTGTTGGGCAAAGACTCCTCGCTGGCCGCGGCCGGGCGCGTCCTGACGACCCAAGCACTGGGCGGCACCGGCGCACTGAAGATCGGCGCTGATTTTCTGCGCCAACTGCTGCCCACCTCCAAGGTGCTGATCAGCAATCCCAGCTGGGAAAACCACCGCGCGCTGTTCGAGCGAGCCGGCTTTGAAGTTGGCACGTACTCGTACTACGACGCCACCACCCGCGGCCTGAATTTCGAAGCCATGCTGGCCGATCTGAAGGCAGCCCCGGCGCAGACCGTCGTTGTGCTGCACGCATGCTGCCACAACCCCACCGGCGTGGACCCCACGACCGAACAGTGGAAGCAAATCGCTGCGGTAGTAAAAGAAAACAACCTGGTTCCGTTCCTCGACATCGCCTATCAGGGCTTTGGCGAAGGTCTGACCGAAGACGCGGCCGTCGTGCGCATGTTCGCCGATCTGGACATGACCATGTTCATCAGTTCGTCGTTCTCGAAGTCGTTCTCGCTGTACGGCGAGCGCGTCGGCGCCCTGACGGTCGTCGCTGGCAGCAAGGACGAAGCCGTTCGCGTACTGAGCCAACTCAAGCGCGTCATTCGCACCAACTACTCCAACCCGCCCACGCACGGTGGCACGGTGGTGTCGACGGTTCTGAACACCCCTGAGCTCTTCGCCATGTGGGAAGAAGAACTCGCCGGCATGCGCGACCGCATCCGCCTGATGCGCAAGCAGTTGGTCGAGAAAATCAAGGAACACGGCGGCAAGCAGGACTTCAGCTTTGTTCTGGAACAGCGTGGCATGTTCTCGTATTCGGGCCTGACCTCGGCGCAAGTCGACCGTCTGCGCGAAGAACATGGCGTTTACGCCGTGTCCAGCGGGCGCATCTGCGTTGCCGCACTGAATAGCGGCAACATTGACAAGGTCGCTGCCGGCATCGCTGCTGTGCTGTAACTTCGCCCGCCAGCGGGTTCTTGCGAGCCTGCCTGACAAAACGGAGCCTTCGGGTTCCGTTTTGCATTCCGCCAGGCACCAGCTTGCTTTTTTGCGCTGCGTCCCCCAGAATGGCGCTGTATATATGTACAGTCCGCTCGCACCGGATCATCGCCATGGCCAGCAAACTTACAGATCGCCAGCAACAAATTCTGGACCTTATCCGGCAAACCGTCACGCGTACGGGGTTCCCACCGACGCGCGCCGAAATTGCCCAAGCCTTGGGTTTCCGTTCACCCAATGCCGCGGAAGACCACCTCAAAGCACTTGCCCGCAAGGGCGCCATCGAACTCACCGCTGGCGCTTCGCGTGGCATACGCCTGAAGGATGGTGGGTCATCGCCTGCACAAACGTCTTCACCCCTGCCCTCACTGTCGCAATTGCTGCTGCCACTGGTGGGGCGCGTAGCGGCAGGCAGCCCTATTCTTGCGGCAGAGCATGTGGAACGTGAAGTTGGCGTTGACCCTCACCTGTTCGCGCAAACGCCCGATTATCTGCTGAAGGTGCGCGGCATGAGCATGCGCGACGCCGGGATCCTTGAAGGCGACTTACTCGCCGTTAAGAAAGCGTCCGAAGCCCGCAACGGCCAGATCGTGGTGGCGCGTATTGGCGATGAAGTCACGGTCAAGCGCCTGCAGCGCATTAACGGTCATATCGAGCTTCTGCCTGAAAATCCAGACTTTCAAACCATCGTGGTCGAAGCCGACCAGGAATTTGCACTGGAAGGGATTGCGGTCGGCTTGATTCGTACGCACGCATTGCATTAAGCAAGCGCCACGCATTCGTCTGCGCAATAAAAAAACCCCGCCACGTTCAGAACGTGACGGGGTTTTTATTTGGCCGCCCTCTTCTACCTCTAAGGACGGCCAAACCCAAGCAAGCAATCAGTGCTTAAGGACAGGGTCAGTTGAACCCGGTTCCGCCGGTTTGGCCACCAGCGGCTCCTTCACGGCCTCTTCCTCTGACAACGGCTCAGGCAGACGCTCCAAGGCCAGCTCCAGCACCTTGTCGATCCAGCGGACCGGGACGATCTCAAGGTGGTTTTTGACGTTGTCCGGGATCTCCGCCAAGTCCTTGACGTTTTCCTCCGGAATCAAGACCGTCTTGATGCCGCCGCGATGGGCCGCAAGCAACTTTTCCTTCAAGCCGCCGATCGGCAACACCTCACCGCGCAGCGTGATCTCACCGGTCATGGCGACATCGGCGCGCACGGGAATGCGCGACAACGCCGAAACCATGGCCGTGGTGATCGCGATACCCGCGGACGGGCCGTCCTTCGGCGTCGCGCCTTCCGGCACGTGCACGTGCATATCGTGCTTTTCGAAGACGCTGTCGGCAAAGCCCAGACGACGCGCCCGTGAACGCACCACCGTGCGAGCAGCCTCAACGGATTCCTTCATCACGTCGCCGAGCGAGCCCGTGCGCTGGATGACACCCTTACCGGGCATGTCCGCTACCTCGATGGTCAGCAAGTCGCCGCCCACTTCCGTCCAGGCAAGTCCGGTCACCTGGCCGATCTGGTTTTCCTTCTCGGCCATACCGAACGTATAGCGGCGCACACCCAGATAGTCACTCAGGTTGTCGCCCGTGACATTGACCGACTTGACCTCAAGGGATTTGCCTTCAGCCTTGGCGCGATCATTCTGGGTCAGCAATTGCTTGATGACCTTGCGGCAGATCTTGCCCACTTCGCGTTCAAGCGCCCGCACACCGGCTTCCCGGGTGTAGTAGCGCACGATGTCGCGCAATGCGCTGTCGTCGACGGTCAGCTCGCTGTCTTTCACGCCGTTGTTTTGCATCAGCTTGGGCAGCAGATGGTCGCGGGCGATATGGATCTTTTCCTCTTCCGTATAACCGGACAGCCGGATCACTTCCATACGGTCCAACAGAGCCGGCGGGATATTCAGCGTGTTGCTGGTGGCCACGAACATGACGTCGGACAGGTCGAAGTCGACTTCGATGTAGTGGTCCTGGAACGTGTGGTTCTGTTCCGGATCCAGCACTTCGAGCAGGGCCGACGAGGGATCGCCACGGAAATCCATGCCCAGCTTGTCGATTTCATCAAGCAGGAACAGAGGATTGCGCACGCCGACCTTCGACATGTTCTGAACGATCTTGCCCGGCATCGAGCCGATGTACGTGCGACGGTGGCCACGGATCTCGGCCTCGTCGCGCACACCGCCCAGCGCCATGCGCACGAACTTGCGATTCGTGGCCTTCGCGATGGACTGCCCCAGCGAGGTCTTGCCCACACCAGGAGGGCCAACCAGGCACAGGATCGGCGCCTTCACCTTGTCTACGCGCTGTTGCACGGCAAGATATTCAAGAATGCGTTCCTTGACCTTTTCCAGACCGTAATGGTCGTTGTCCAGCACCGTCTCGGCGTTGGAGATCGAATTGTTGATCTTGCTCTTCTTCCTCCAGGGGAGGTTGATAAGCGTATCGATGTAGTTGCGCACCACCGTGGCTTCGGCAGACATCGGCGACATGAGCTTGAGCTTCTTGAGCTCGGCATCGGCCTTTTTGCGTGCCTCTTTAGGCATGTGGGCAGCGATGATCTTCTTTTCAAGCTCTTCGATGTCCGCGCCTTCTTCGCCCTCGCCCAACTCTTTCTGAATGGCCTTGACCTGCTCATTCAGGTAGTAGTCGCGCTGGCTCTTTTCCATCTGCTTCTTCACACGGCCACGAATCCGCTTTTCGACCTGAAGAATGTCGATTTCGGTTTCGAGCTGGGTAAGCAGACCTTCAAGGCGCTCGGACGTGCCAACGATCTCGAGCATCTTTTGCTTTTGCTCGAGCTTCAACGGAAGATGCGCGGCGATCGTGTCAGCCAGGCGGCCCGCATCATCGATGCCAGCCAACGAGGTCAGGATCTCCGGGGGGATCTTCTTGTTGAGCTTTACGTACTGTTCGAACTGGGCGACGATCGCGCGGCGCAGGGCCTCGGTCTCGGAGCCTTGCATGGCGTCCGGTTCGATAGGCGTCACCTGGCAGGTGAAATGCGAATCGGCATCCTCGATGCTGCTGATGCGGGCACGCTGGGTGCCTTCGACCAGCACCTTTACGGTGCCGTCAGGCAGCTTGAGCATCTGCAGGATGCCTGCAACGCAGCCGATCTCGTAGACGTCTTCAGGGGTGGGGTCATCCTTGCCGGCGGACTTTTGGGCCACGAGCATGATGCTTTTGCCCGCTTCCATCGCAACCTCGAGCGCGCGGATAGAGCGCGGACGGCCGACGAACAGCGGGATGACCATGTGCGGAAACACCACGACATCACGAAGTGGGAGCAGGGGCAGGTCGATCGGGTCGGAAGGCAGGGTCTGGCTGGCAGACATAGGAGGTTCCTCGGTATGACTCGGCGTATCGGGGACAGGGTGCTCGGGGTGTCCCCGAGCTATCCACGTCAGTTACGTCTGTTATGGGAACAATAGCCGAAAATTCAAGATCCCGGCTGCCGGATAGTCTAAAGGCCAAAAAAAATGCCCCGAAGGGCAGTCCTACGGCAAAAAAACCCGTTACAAGAACGGGCTTTTTTGAAATATTAGGCAGCGGCGTCGCGGACTTCGCCGCGTTCGGGCTTGTCCTTTTCACCGGCCTCGTCAGCGTAGATCAGCAAGGGCTTGCCCTCGCCTTCGATCGCGTTTTCGTCCACGACCACTCGCTTCACGTTGCCCTGCGAAGGCAGCTCGTACATGGTGTCCAGCAGCGTTTGTTCAATGATCGAACGCAAACCACGAGCCCCCGTCTTGCGCTTCAGCGCCTTGCGAGCGATGGCTTTCAATGCTGCCGGGCGCAGGTCAAGTTCTGCGCCTTCCATGGCGAACAGCTTCTGGAACTGCTTGAGCAATGCGTTCTTAGGTTCGGTCAGGATTTGAACCAAAGCCGCTTCGTCCAGCTCGTCCAGCGTGGCGACCACGGGCAGACGACCGACCAGCTCCGGAATCAAGCCGAACTTGATCAGATCTTCGGGTTCGACTTCCGAGAACAATTCGCCCACGCCACGTTCAGACTTGGCCCGCACCGACGCCGAGAAGCCGATACCGGACTTTTCGGTACGGTCGCGGATGACCTTTTCCAATCCGTCGAAGGCGCCGCCCACGATGAACAGGATATTGGTCGTATCGACTTGGACAAAGTCCTGGTTGGGATGCTTGCGGCCACCCTGCGGGGGCACCGAAGCGACCGTACCTTCGATCAGCTTCAACAAAGCCTGCTGCACGCCCTCGCCCGACACATCGCGGGTAATGGACGGGTTGTCAGACTTGCGGGAAATTTTGTCGATTTCGTCGATGTAGATGATGGCGCGCTGCGCCTTCTCGACTTCGTAGTTGCAGTTCTGCAGCAACTTCTGAATGATGTTCTCGACGTCTTCACCGACATAGCCGGCTTCGGTCAGCGTCGTGGCGTCAGCCATGACGAAAGGCACATTCAGCATGCGCGCCAGCGTCTGCGCCAAAAGCGTCTTGCCGGAGCCCGTGGGGCCGATCAGCATGATGTTGCTCTTGGAGAGTTCGACTTCGTCACCCTTGATCTCGCCGTGACGAATGCGCTTGTAATGGTTGTAGACCGCCACGGCCAGCATACGCTTGGGCGAGTTTTGCCCAATGACGTACTGGTCGAGGAAAGTCTTGATTTCGGCCGGAGTGGGCAGTTCGGAACGAATCGCCGCGCGCGCGGTAGCCTGCGCTTCTTCGCGGATGATGTCGTTGCACAGATCTATGCACTCATCGCAGATGAATACCGACGGACCCGCGATCAGCTTGCGGACTTCATGCTGGCTTTTATTGCAAAACGAGCAATGCAGCACTTTTGCGTCTGCCGATCCCTTTTTTTCAGGCATATTTGTTTCGTATCTCAGGTAAAGATGCGCCGGACCGGTAAGAAGTCCAGCGCATGCGCTTACTCAAACTTGATGGCAGCGGGTTCAGATCAACCGGGAAGTCAGCCTTCCGAACGGGAGTTCATTACCTTGTCCACCAATCCATACGATACCGCATCTTCGGCGGACATGAAGTTGTCACGTTCCGTGTCCAGGCCAATGCGTTCCATCGACTGGCCGGTGTTGTCGGCCAGAATTCGGTTAAGACGTTCGCGCAGGTCCAGGATCTCGCGAGCCTGGATCTGAATGTCGGACGCCTGCCCCTGGGCGCCGCCGGACGGCTGGTGGATCATGATCCGCGAATTGGGCAACGTGAAACGCTTGCCCTTTTTGCCCGCCGCCAGCAGGAACGCGCCCATGCTGGCCGCGAGGCCCGTGCACAGGGTGGAAACGTCCGGCTTGATGAACTGCATGGTGTCGAAAATGGCCATTCCCGCATACACCGACCCGCCGGGCGAGTTGATGTAAAGGGAAATGTCCTTGTCAGGATTCTCCGATTCCAGGAACAGCAACTGCGCCACAACCAAGTTGGCCGTTGCGTCATTGACCGGACCCACCAGGAAAATGAGCCGTTCGCGGAGCAGACGCGAATAGATGTCGTAGGCGCGCTCGCCGCGCCCCGACTGCTCGATAACCATGGGAATGTAGCCCAGGCCGGTGGGGGTCACCGAAGACCCGCCATTCATTGCCGCATAGAAATCGGTGAATCTCTGCATAGTGTTACGCCATCCCCATCAACTGATCGAAAGGCACCTTTTCGTCGGTGACCTTGGCCTTTTCCAGAACGTGCGCGACAACGTTGTCTTCAAGCACGATAGCCTCGATTTCAGCACGACGCTGGCGGTCTGCCAGGTAATAGCTGACAACCTGAGCGGGTTGTTCGTAGTTTTCCGCGAATTCTTCGATGCGCGCACGAACTTGCTCGGGCTTGGCTTGCAGTTGAGCTTGCTTGACCAGTTCCGACACCAAGAGGCCCAGGCGGACACGGCGTTCGGATTCAGTCGAGAAGGCTTCTGGCGGGATCGGCACGGACTCGGCGTTGGGGATGCCACGCTGCTTGAGCTCTTCACGGGCAGCGGCGACACGGCCTTGCACGTCGTTGTCGACCAGTGCCTTCGGCACGTCGAACTTGCCGGCTTCGACCAGGGCGTCCATGACGCTGGACTTGGTACGGCCAGCCGAACGAACCTTGACTTCGCGCTCGATGTTGCTGCGGATGTCGGCCTTCAGCTTTTCGACGTCGCCTTCGGCTTGGCCGAGCGACTGGGCGAATTCGCTGTTCAGTTCGGGCAGGACGCCTTCAGCCACTTCCTTGACGGTGATGGTGAATTCGGCGGTCTTGCCGGCAACTTCCACGCCTTGGTAGTCGTCCGGGAACTTCAGTTCGAAGACCTTGGTTTCGCCAGCCTTCAGGCCGCGGGCGGCTTCTTCGAATTCCGGCAGCATGCGGCCTTGGCCGAGCACGAACGGGAAGTCTTCGGCCTTGCCACCTTCGAACGGCACGCCGTCGATGGTGCCGGCGAAGTCCAGCGTGACGCGGTCGCCGTCTTGCGAGGCGCGACCTTCACGAGCTTCGAACGTGGCGCGCTGCTTACGCAGGACGTCCAGGGTTTGTTGAACTTCGGCGTCGGTGACGGCGGTTTCGTAACGGGTGACGGCCAGGGCCGACAGATCCGGGACGACGACTTCAGGGTACACCTCGAACGTGGCGGTAAACGCCAGCGTGTCATCGGTGACGCCTTCAGTCTTGGGTTCCAGGTTCGGGGCACCAGCGACGCGCAGCTTCGCGCCGTCGATGGCTTGTTCGAACGCACGGCCAACTTGGCTGTTGATCACGTCGTAGCGAATGCTGGGGCCATGGCTACGCTCGAGCATGGCGAGCGGAGCTTTACCCGGGCGGAAGCCGGGGACCTTGGCGGTTCGAGCCACGCGCTTCAATTGCGCCTGGACTTCCTTTTCGACGTCGGCCACCGAGACGGCCAGATCAACACGGCGCTCCAGGCCGGAGAGGGTTTCAACCACAGGCTGCATTAAAAGACCTATTTTCCGAGAGATGAGATTACGGGCGGATAAACGTGCCATTTTACCGGAAACTTCCGGAACCCTGACGCAAAGGGGCGCGAGCCCCGGATTTGCCCGGATACTCGCGCCCCGTTTTCCGCCCAAAAAGGGAGAGCAAACGTCGCTTCGACGCCTTATTTGGCCTTGGCGATGCGGTCTTCGATGTGTTGAGCGCGCTTGGCCGAGGACGGGTGCGAGCTCATCATATCGCTCTTGCCGCCATCCAGCTCGGCAAGCTTCTGGAATGCCGTCACCAAGCCGCGGGTATTGAGCTTCTTGGCCTGCAACTGGTCGAACGAATAGTCGTCCGCCGCGCTTTCCTGAGATTGCGAGAACTGCGCGTTGATGAACTTCTCGGTCAGATCACCCAGTTGCGACGCGTTCAGGGCGGCAACCGTGGCGCCCCCCGCAGCGCCTGCCGCATCGCGCGCGGCCGACACCGTATAGGCGGTCTGCATGGCCTTCTTGCTATGGCCCAAGGCAACGTGACCGATCTCATGGCCCAACACGCCCATCACTTCGTCGTCCGTCATCATGTCCATCAGGCCGCTATAGACGCGGATGCAACCGTTGGCCATGGCCCAGGCATTGACGTCCTTGGTGATGTAGACCTTGTAGCTGGCTTTCTGGCCATTAACACTGCCACCCAACGCCTTCGCGATCTTCTGCAGGCGCGCGTCGTACTTGCTGCCCGGCGCGGCGATCTTCTCCTGTGCATCGCTTTGCGCGCAAGCCTTGTCAGACAGCGTCTTGATTTCAGCATCGCTCAGCGTGGCAGCTTGTACGACCTTGCTGCCGGCGCCCACCAGGCCGCCGATGTCGAAGGCGTGCGATACGGAAAAAGGGGCAAGCGCAACGGCCAACGCGGCAACGGTGTAGCGGATCTTCATGGGAACAAACTCCTATTGGCTAACTCTATGCGAGCAAGGCGGCAATTCTATATACGCCGAAAGCTCTCCAAGCGTTTCGCCACAGAGTTTCGCAAATGCCAGTTTCGCTTACATAAAAGTCGGGCAAACGCGGCCCGGACGTGCTAACAGCGTCGATAAGCGCAACGGCAAACTGTCATAAAAATCTGCTGCCGGCGTTACGCTGGGGTTGTTAGAATTGCCGCCGCACTTTTATTGCACACCAACATACGGCTCGCACCCAACATGATTGAAAATCCCCCTCCCCGCTTAGGCATGCTGCCCAATCTGATCTTCAGTTCCCGCTGGCTGCAACTGCCGCTGTACCTGGGCCTGATCGTTGCGCAAGGCGTCTACGTCATGCTCTTTCTGAAAGAGCTTTGGCACCTTGTGACGCATGCCAGTAGCTTTGGCGAAATGGAGATCATGCTGTTGGTGCTGGGACTGATCGATGTGGTCATGATCTCGAATCTGCTTGTCATGGTGATCGTGGGGGGATACGAGACGTTCGTGTCGCGCCTGCGCCTTCAGAATCATCCGGACCAGCCGGAATGGCTGAGCCATGTCAACGCCAGTGTGCTCAAGGTGAAACTGGCGATGGCAATCATCGGCATTTCGTCGATCCACCTTTTGCGCACCTTTATCGAGGCCGGCACGATCGGCACGCCGAACGCGCGGTTCACCGAAGCGGGCGTGATGTGGCAAACCATCATTCACGCACTGTTCATTTTGTCCGCGCTGGGCATCGCGCTGGTGGACAAACTGTCGACTTCGCCCACCCATAAGCACTAGAGTCGTGGCGGCGGCGTCAGCTGCAAAAAAAAGCCTCCGCACATTGCGTGTGGAGGCTTTTTTCATGGGTCGAACACCGGGTGCGCCCGGCACGCCACCCCAAAAATGTCAGGCTGCGACCTTGATGTTCTTGGCGCTTGGGCCCTTGGGACCGGTGCCGACCTCAAAGGTGACGCGCTGGTTTTCCTGCAGCGACTTATAGCCTTCGCTGCGGATTTCGGAGTAATGAGCGAAAAGGTCTTTGCTGCCGTCGTCGGGCATGATGAAGCCGTAACCCTTTTCGGCGTTGAACCACTTAACGATGCCGGTTGCCATGGAGTGTCCTTGAACCTAAAAGAAGCGATTGCTCGCGGGGCGCCAGATCATCAAGGATGGGAGAGGAAGCAACCGCAGCACCACTGACGGCGACAAGTTGACGCAGACCGCGTCGCTTGAGAATCTCGCTGAACTCAGTGTATTGGTGAACCCTGAAAAACGTCAAACACGCGGATGGTCGAATCGCGATGGCTTGCGGGCCGCAACCGGCCGCACGAAATTGACGAATATTTTCACCTTGGCAGGAATGGATACACGTCGACACCCGATGAGCGGGCAGTCACGCCCCAGCACCGTGGTTGGCGTCAACCGGCGAAGCCGCCCTCGGCAAGGAAATCTTGTTCAGCTTGGGTCGTCTGCCTGCCCAGCGCGGCGTTGCGATGCGGGAAACGACCAAAGCGCTTGATGATGTCGCGATGCAGAACTGCCCAACGCAGCGTATCCGCATCCAGGGGTTCCATCAGAGCCACGCCACGATTTTGCATTGCCAGACTTTCCGAATGCTCAAACGGCATATAAAAGAACTGCCGCAAAGGCCTCGCCACCGCCAAATCGTGGCCCGCGGCGATTGCGCGCTCCGCGAAGTACTGCGCTAAAGGATCGGTGGCAAACATATGCGCCGTGCCGCGAAAGGCGTTGCGGGGAAACTGATCCAGCAAGATCATCAAGGCGAGCGCGCCGTCAGCATCTTCCTGCCAGGCATCCAACTGCCGAGAAGCGGCTGCCCAATGCGCGGCTTCGAAGCGCCGGCGAAATTCGGCATCAAACGCATCGCTCTTGGCGTACCACTGCTGGGGGCCCGCATCGGTCCAGAAAGCAACCACATCCTGCGGCTGCTGCGTAAGGGGCTTGGGCGTGGGAGATGTCATGGGAAACGATCCTGGAGGGCCTACGGTGCGGCGCTGGCCACACGGCCGCGGGCTTGCTGCGTGAACTTGAAAGCATAGCGCGCAAAAATAAAAAAAGCCCCCGAAGGGGCTTTTTTGCGAAAAATCAGACCTTTACAGGACCTGAATCTTCGTGGCTTGCGGGCCCTTGGGGCCATTGGCCGTCACAAAGCTGACGCGCTGGTTCTCTTCCAGAGACTTGAAGCCAGAACCCTGGATTTCGGAGAAGTGAGCGAACAGATCCTTACCACCCGCTTCCGGGGTGATGAAGCCATAGCCTTTTTCCGAATTGAACCACTTAACGACGCCGGTTTCCATACTGTATTTCCTAGAGATAATGGGCAAATGCCCGGAGGTCACGAATCAATCAAGGAGGGGACAGTAGAACAATAACGCTGAGCCGGAAAAGGCACGGCACTGAACGAAAATCGCAACGCTTGTGATCGTGTGCCGACACTATCGTTATATTCCCCTCACAAGTCAATATAATCCTAAAAAATACGTGCCAATAATGCAACAAAGAGAAACTGGGTTGAAAATCCGCACGTTTTCATAGGCAAAACTTGTCCCTGCATAGGTGTAAACACCCATACAACATAAAAAAACAATCAGGGCTTATTTAAATGCCGCCTCAACGCGTATGTCTTTCATACGCCTTTTGGATCAGCACTTTGGTTTGCCGTCAGGCTTACTGGTCGATAGGTAAACCCAACAGATCGAGCGCCGCGCCGAAAGCATCGGAACCCGAGCAAAGGAAAACCGCCACGTCGCCTGGATTCATATTCTCCAGGACCTGGTCGATTTGTTCTTGCGCATTATCAACATTGTCGACATTTGAAGCGTGTATATCCGCTCCGGCCTCGACTTTTTCGATGGGGACGATGTCAGCGATCGCATTGAGATCGGTTACGCCCACCACCACGTAAACGCTGATGGGCTCGCCATCCAGCGTCGTGAGCAGCTCGACGCCGCCCGCTACGTCGGCAAGGTGCCGACTTAATATTTCCATGTTCAATCTTCCTTGATCAGCGGGCCTGGCCCGCTTGGACGCACGCACCGTGAAGGTGCAATCTCACGCCCAGGCGCGACTATAACAGCCTTAGCCTAATGTTTTTTGACATTCGGGCCCAAAGACTGTCGGGCGGCCCCAGAAGTGGCCGCCACGCGACGACAGCGCACCCCGGCGTCGGTCAGGACGGCGATGAGCGGCTTCTGGGCAGCCAGGAAGGCGTCCTTTTCGTCGCCAGCCAGCTTGCAGATGAACATCTGCGCCTGCAACTGGGTCCGGCGCGCGCGCCGGTTGTCGGCCTCTTGGGCCAGCCAGTCGCCTATCCAGGCCGAAGCGGCGTCGGGGTCGGCCTGCAGCTTGACGTGGCCCAGCAGGTCGAAAATTGTCACGCCGTCGATGCGTTCGTCTTCACCGCGCGTGAGGTAAAGCTTGGCAGCCTGGCCCGAATAACCAGGGACCACGGCAAGGCAATCGCGTTCAGCGGGTTTCTTCATAAAGTTCTGTACTTAGGTGTCGGTTGTCTAGAACCATGGACTGTAACCCGGCCTTGCGCCCCGTCGCATTGGCGCCAAGGAACTCTGCTATCGTCGCTCTACCATTTTTCTTACGGTGAACATCATGCAACGCGATTTTGATCTGGTCGTCACGATTCTGGGCGCCCTGCGCGACGCGCCCGGCCCCAACCTGAGCACACACGACATCAAGAACGCCGCCTTGGCTCCGCACCCGGAAGAACAGGGCTTGCAGGTCATTGCGCATCATCTGGATCTTTTGGCGGATGCCGGCCTGGTCAAACAAGTGAGCGAGACGGCAGCCAACGCGGCGGCGACCCGCTGGCGCATCACCTGGAAGGGTTACGACGCCCTGGAACAGGATGAGGACGACGAAGATGATGACGTCTTCGACGCCGAAGAGTAAGCAGGCGGCCTGGGGCTCAGCGGCGCTGAAGGATGCGCCGCGTGAGCAGGGATGCGGCTGTGCCGATCACCAGGCTGAACATGAAGGCGGCAATGGCCAGCATTGCCGACAAGTCGTTGAAGCCGCCGTGGCGCGATAGCAAGACCACGGCTACGCAGACCGCGGCGGCCAACGCAACCACGCCCAGCAGTACCTGTTTGACGGTGCGCAAGCGGCCGCAGAACGAGCCGCCCACCAGCGCGGCCGCCACCATTGCAGCCATGGACCAGAACAAATATTCATACTGCATGACGCGTCTTCCCCTAGGGCGTTGAGGCGACCGCATTATAGGCGTGCGGCCTGCCCGCGCGAAGCCTCGAAGTTCAAGGCGACACCCCTGCCTGGCACCTTGCCAAACTCAGGTTTACCAGCCGCGAAACCGTTCCCATCGGGCCACCACGCCTTGCTCGCCGGCCCGCACAACGTTGTAAGCGTCGTGCTGGGCGCACGTGGCGCAGGCGTGATTGGGGACGATACGCAGCTTCGTACCCAAGGGCAGATCAGGCAAGCGGACGCCGCTGCCCGCGCGCAGCTTGATGATGCCCTGCTCCTGGTTGGTATCCGCCAACAGCAAATCGGGATAGACCTTGCCCTGCGCATCGCACACCAGGCCGTACAACTGATCGACGGCCTGCCTGGCGGTGCCGCGATCGCGCGACATGGCCATCCACCCCGCATCGACCAGAATCCAGCCTTTCTCGGGTTGGTGTCCAATCACGGTCGTCAGCACGGTTGTGGCGATGTCGTCCACCGAACAGACACCCAGGCCAGCCATCACCAGGTCGAAAAATACATACACGCCCGCGCGCACTTCCGTCACGCCTGCCAGGCTGCGAGCGAAATGCGCGGTGGGCGTGGACCCTACGCTGACGACCGGGCATGGCAGCCCGGCGGCACGGATGGCGTCAGCGCAGCCGACCGCCGCTGCGCGCTCCTGCTCAGCCATGTCGGCGATGGCCTCCGGGCTGCGGCAACCATAGGATTCGCCCGCATGGGTCATTACGCCGCGCAGGCAATCCGCATCGGCCAACACTCGGGCAATCGCCAACAGTTGCTCGTGGTTGTCCGGTTGCACGCCAGCACGATGCCCGTCGCAATCGATTTCAATCAATGCCGGGAGGGGCACGCCCGACGTCTTGGCCTGCGCCGCCACCGCCCCGGCCGCATCAACGCTGTCGACCACCACCGTCACATCCACCCCGCGCTGGCGCAACGCCAGCACCCGCCCTAGCTTGCCCGGCGCCACACCCACCGCGTAGAGCAGATCGGTAACGCCCGCCGCAGCGAACTGCTCGGCTTCCTGCAACGTGGAAACCGCCGCCGGCCCTCTCGGGCTACTCATGACGCGGCGCGCCACGTCGATGGATTTGGGCGTTTTCAGATGCGGCCGCAACTGCACGCCGTGCGAGGCCATCAGCGCGTCCAGGCGTTGAATGTTGCGCGTCATGCGCGTTTCATCCAACAGCAGGCACGGGGTCTCCAGGCTGTCTAGTGATGTCGGAAATCGGACGGGAGTCATAAGGGGGTCTCGGAAAATGAACAGAGAATGCGGAAAATTCTGGTTTGATGCCTGGAAGTATGGCGCGTCCCTGTCCTGCCGTGTTTAATACAGGCTTAATTTCTTATTAATTCCAAACTAAATGATTACCAGTGACGACCTGCGCTTTTTCCTGAGTTTGGCGGCCACCCCGTCGCTTGCGCAGGCTGCGCGTGCGCTGGACGTGACGCCCCCCGCCGTTACGCAACGGTTGCATGCATTGGAAAAGCGCCTGGGCGTGCGGCTCGTGAACCGCTCGGGACGAGGCACCGCATTGACCGACGAGGGCCGCTTGCTGGCCTTGCGGGCGGGACAAATTTGCGGCGAGCTGGGAAATCTGGCCGATGAACTGGCAGGCCGCCGCGGCGTCGTGGCGGGCCATTTGCGCGTGATTGCCCCCTTGGGTTTCGGCCAGCATTATGTGGCGGCCCTGGTGGCCGGTTTTCGGAATAGCAGCGAGAACGTCACGGCCAGCCTGCTGTTGTCGGACGGCCCGCCACGCCTGGCCACCGACAACTGGGACGTAATGGTGCATATCGGCGAACTGCGCGACTCTACGCTGGTGGCCTACCCGCTGGCGCCAAATCGCCGCATCCTGTGCGCGTCTCCCGCGTATCTGGCGCGCCACGGCGCCCCCGCGAAACCCGAAGACCTGCGGGACCACGACTGCATCGCCTTGCGCGAAAACGACGAGGATGTGACGTTGTGGCGCTTCCGGCGCGGCCGGGGTCCCGCGGTTGGCGTTCGTATCACGCCTGTCCTGTCCAGCAACACGGGGGCCGCCGCGCTGGAATGGGCCCTGGCGGGGCAGGGCATTGTCGTGCGATCGGAATGGGATGTAGCCGACCACCTGAAAACGCGCGCATTGGTGCCGCTGTTGGCTGGTTGGAATCTGCCGGACGCCAACGTGGTGGCGTTGGTGAAGTCACGCCAGGAACAGTCGGCACGAACCGCAGGCTTTTTGGCGTATCTACGCGATGCCTTCGCAACGGTTCCGTGGCGCGACCAAACATAACAGCCACCCGACACCGCGCCATGCTAATCCAGCATGGCTTCCGCTTCGATTTCAATCAGCCATTCGGGCAGCGACAAGCCGCTGACAATGACCCACGAGGATGGTGGCGGGTCCGCCGGAAAACGGTCGCGCAGCGCTTGGGCAATGACCTCCTGATCCTCACGCGCCGTTTCGCAGATGTAAATGCGCAGCATGATGACCTGCGCCATCGTGCCACCCGCGGCCGTCAGCACGCGCGCGATGTTGTCGAGCGCGGCCTCGGTTTGCTCTTGAAGCCCCGGGCCGACGGTGCGTTCGTTGATATCCACGCCGACCTGGCCCGACAGCAATATCCTGCGCTGCCCGGTGACAATCACCGCCTGGCTGAATCCGTACTGGACGGTGTTGAAAACGGTATCGGGATTGACCACGGTTCTGGACATGCTGCGCTCCTGTGAACAGCGCGCCCCGCAGCGCGCCAAAACGGCCATTCTAACGATAGGCCTTTCACATTGCCGCGCTTGCCGCAGGGCGCGCTCGCGCGCCCGGCAAGGCTACCAGCAGCACGACCGCCCCTGCCACGACCGCCGTCCAGAAGCCCGCCTGCACGCCGTAATGGTCGACGACCCAACCGGCCATGGCCGCGCCAGCGGCCACGCCCGCCCCCAACCCGGTGACCAACCACGTCAACCCTTCGGTCAGGCGTTGGCCCGGCACACTGCTTTCCACGAGCGCCATGCCGATAATCATGGTTGGTGCAAACGACAAGCCGGCCAGCAACACGCCCAGTGACAGCGTGATCAGGTCATTCACCAACAGCAGCGGCAAGGTCGTGAACGCCGTCACGGCTGCCGCGATCGACAGCATGCGGCCAAGCGGCATTTGAAACTTCATGACGCCGAACACCAACCCCGCCACGCACGATCCCAGCGCATAGGCCGACAGCACGACACTGGCGCCTGCCGGCACGCCCTGAGCGCGAGCGAAGGCCACGCTCAACACATCAATTGTGCCAACGATGACGCCCATGGCCGACATCATGGCCACCAGCGCGAGCATGGATGGCATGCGCAGCACCGACGCCTCGCGCCCTGCCTGCCTGAGCTGTACCGCGGGTGCGGTGGCGCGCTGCAGCACAAAGGCCGTCACACCCACGGCCAACAGCAACGCGGCGGCCAACGGCCCTGCCTGTGGAAACCAGGCCACGCTAAGCCCCACGGCCAAGGGAGGCCCGAGGATAAAGCTGATTTCGTCCGCCACGGACTCCAACGCGTAAGCGGTGCGCAGTTGCGGTTGATCGCGGAAGATCTCTGTCCAGCGCGCGCGGATCATCGCCGGCATGCTGGGCAAGGTGCCGGCCAAGGCGGCAAATAGAAACAGCGTCCAGTCCGGTGCGCGCCATTGCACACACGCGGCCAGGCAGATCAGGGCCGCAACGCAGAGGGCGGCTGCCACCGGCAGCACCCGGCCTTGCCCATGGCGATCCACCAAACGAGAGATACGTGGTGCCAGCAGAGCGGTGGCCAAGGCGAAAGTCGCGGCCACGGCGCCAGCCAGCGCATAGGAGCCTTGCACCTCGGAAAGCATCGTGATGATGCCGATGCCGATCATCGGCAAGGGCAGACGAGCAATGGCGCCGGCCACAACAAAACCGGTTGCACCAGGCGCTTTGAACAACTCGCGATACGGATTCGGCACCGATAACCTTTTGAATATTGAGTGGACGGGCAGATCCTATTCACATACATTGCGTATGTCAATTAAGATACGCACCGTATGTCACTGGAGAGCCGCATGCCCCCCACCCGCCCGGAAATGATCGCGTCCACGCGCAGAAAACTGCTGGCCACCGCCAGGCAGGCATTTGCGCATGAGGGGTATGCCGCGACGTCCATGGACGATTTCACCGCCGCGGCCGGACTGACGCGAGGAGCGTTGTATCACCATTTTGGTGACAAAAAAGGTTTGCTTGCGGCCGTGGTCAAACAGATCGACCATGAAATGGACCAACGGCTGAATGCCATTTCGGACAAGGCGCCCGACGCCTGGAGCGCCTTGCGCGACCGGTGCCGCACCTATCTGCGGATGGCCGCCGAGCCCGAGATCCGCCGCATCGTGTTGCAAGACGCCAGGGCAGTTCTGGGCATGGCCCCAAACGCGGCGCAGCAACAGTGCGCCGCGTCTTTGGCAGCGTTGCTGCAGCGCCTGATCGACGAATCCGTGATCGAAGCCGGCAACCCGCAGGCGCTGGCGCAACTTATCAACGGAGGCCTGACAGAAAGCGCATTCTGGATTGCCGACTCGGCATCGGAACCCCAACGCCTTGAAGATGCCCTGCATGCCCTGGACCTGATGTTGCGCGGCTTGCTGCGGCCCTCATAATGGGCTTATTATCCAAGCAAAAACTTGTTTAATTAAATTGGAGAGCCCGTGGCCACCACCCCGACCCTTGAGTCCAGCGCGTCCTGGGGCGACTTGCTGCACGGCGCCAATGCGCTGCGATCAATCGCCCTGGCGGGCGGCGTGGCCCTGCATGCCATCAACGTCTACATCGTCACCACCATACTGCCCAGCATCATCCAGGATATCGGGGGCCTGGAGTATTACGCCTGGAACACGACCCTGTTCGTGGTGACGTCCATCGTCGGGTCGGCGCTGTCCGCCAAGCTGATCGAAACGCTGGGGCCTCGCAACGCCTATCTTTTGGCTGTTGCCGTGTTCAGCAGCGGCGCGATCATCTGTGCGCTGGCGCCCGGCATGCCGGTGCTGTTGGTCGGGCGCAGCGTGCAGGGACTGGGTGGCGGCATTCTTTTCGCTTTGAGCTATGCGTTGATACGGTTGGTATTCGACGCCCCGCTCTGGACGCGTGCCATGGCCCTGGTGTCGTGCATGTGGGGCGTGGCAACGCTGTCCGGACCCGCGATCGGCGGTATCTTTGCGCAAACGGGGCACTGGCGCATGGCATTCTGGGCGCTGCTGCCGGTGGCCGCCGCGCTGGCGCTGATCGTCGCCTTCAAGGTCGGTGGACGGGCGTCGGTGCCGCCGGCGGCGCCCACTTCCTTGCCGCTGCGCACGCTGGGGCTGCTGGTTGCTTCGGTGCTGGCAGTGACGCTGGCCAGCCTGTCGACTCAATGGGGTTGGAACGCAGCGGGCATCGCAATAGGACTGGCCATCGCCGCGGCCGTTGCGCGCGTGGACTCGCGCGCCCACAACCGCTTGCTGCCCACGGGCGCCTACTCCATCGGCGCGCCACTGGGTGCGTTGTATGCCGTGATGTGCCTGGTGGTGGCGGCCATCGCCACCGAGATATTCGTACCCTACTTTCTGCAGATCATTCATGGGATGACGCCGTTGACCGCCGGCTACATGACGGCCGCGATGGGCGCGGGTTGGACGTTCGCCGCCATGCCCAGCGCCACACGCACCGGACCCGCCGCCGACCGCCTGGTGCGACTCAGCCCCGTCGTGATCCTGGCTTCGTTGATCGGGTTGTCGGTGATGACACCTCAAGCATCGATCCTGGCATCCGTCGCCGGACTCGTCGCATACATCGTTGCACTGATGGGCGTGGGTTTCGGTATTGGCCTTGCCTGGCCGCATCTGCTGACGAAAGTCTTCACGGTCGCCCCCAAGGGCGAGGAAACACTGACATCATCGTCGATCACCACCGTCCAACTTTATGCCGCCGCGCTGACCGCGGCGCTGGCGGGAGTGGTCGTCAATAGCGCCGGCCTGGCCGACCCCGGCGGCGTCGACGGAGCTCGCCACGCGGCGCGCTGGCTATTTGCCGCCTTTGCACTGGCGCCCGCGTTGGCGTTGCTGCTGCTGCCCAGAGTGACCCGCGCCACGTAAGCGCCCATTCGGCACCTGGCCCCGGCGCGTTACCGTCAGAACTTGGACTATTCGAACCGCAAATACAGCAAAGGCGGTATAGAACGTCACACGTGTCTTTGCTACGCTCACAGGCACCTGAAGAAGGTGGCGCCCATGAGCAACAAGATTCGAGTCCTTTGCGTTCAGCCCTCGTCCGTGGCCGCACGATTCGCCTTCATGGCGATCGCTCTGCGGTGGTCTTTGGGCGTTACCCCGCGCCCTACGCGGTTGATGATCGGGCCGCATGACCTGGAGCCGATCGGGTCGGAACCCGCCTTCTGGCGTTTCGCGATGCGGCATGCTCTCTTTGGCCAATCGTTCCTGGTGACGCGCGGCGGCCACTGGGACGTGGCGGCGTCGGTGGACGGAGACGAAGTCCATGCTTTTGGGCGCAAATTTGCCCTTAGCCAGTGCCTGTATTAAATATTTCCGGATTGCATGCCGCGGCGCGATCAATGCCAGGGATTAACGCCCGGGATTCGCCCCATTCACATGCCTGAACCGGGCTTGCGTTGAAAGGCCACCATTTCCTCGGCAGTCCAACGCTGCCGCGCTTCGTCTTGACAGCACGAGCGAAAGACCAGGGCGCCTACGTCCAGGAATCGGTCCACATCCGCATCCGTCAGCTTGCCCTGCACCTGCAACAGGCAATCCGCGTAGGCGGACAGCACCCCATCCCAACCGTCCAACTGGTCCGACGCGACGGGTTGAGAAATCATGCGCGCCATCATTTCACTATGGTCCATTCGAATGCCCCCCTCGGATACCGCACCCTCGCCGGCGCGCGCCGACCGTGCGTGCCCGATATCCAGCAAGTGCCATGCCCAAATCCCATCGACAGCTAGGCTCATGCTCTGGAAAGACATCTGCCGACTAACGCCGTGGCGCCACATCCGGCGCCCTGCCCCGCAACAGCGCGTCGGGATGCGTCTGAAGATAATCGGATAGCTCCCGCAACGAGCGGGCGGCTCGGCTCAGCTCGCGCAGGGCGGTGTCGGTGCTCAATGGCAAACCTGAATCCGGCGTCAGCAGCGCGCTCAAGGCAGCGAGTGACCGGTTGGCTTGTCGCAGCATGGCCTGCGCCTCGGGAGCCAACTGCGTATCCATGCGCTTGAGCAGACGGGACGCGCCGCGCAGCGCGCCCGCCAGCTCCGCGCCAATGGCATCAAACGGCACGTTGTCGACCTTGGTCAGAATGCTGTTCAACTGCTGCTGCAACTGATCCAGGTTGTTCGGCACGGTGGGGATGAAAGGTCGGTCTTCCATCTTGAATGCTACCGGTGGCGCATCGGGAAATTCGGCCAGCGCCACATACAGTTGGCCCGTCAGCAAGTTGCCGATACGTAACTGCGCCCGCGTACCGCGCTCCACCATCGCGGTCAGCAATTTGCCGCTTGGGTGGGAGGTATCGGCGCCCGAAAACTCTTTGATGCGCCGGAAGGTTTGCCCTCCCAAGCGTTCGGGATAGACCGTGGCGGAGACCTCCGCAAAGAACAGTTTGGTGACGTCGTCGAAATCCAGGTTGATCGCGTCCACCTGCCCGATGATGACCCCGTAGGCGTCAATCGGTGCGCCGACCGTCAGGCCACGCACCGATTGGTTGAAGCGCATGCGAATCCGCAACGGCACGCCATCTGGCTGGGCGCGGGCAGCGGCTTCATTGGGATAGATGGTGTAGGTGGCGCCGTCTGCGGCGGCTTGGGGCCCGCTCTGGTTCAATGTATCGAAGGCCACGCCGCCGATGAGCACCGACACCAGCGACTGCGACCGCATTTGCAAGCCACGCGAGTCCACGCTGAAATCCACACCGCTTGCATTCCAGAAGCGCGTACTGGGGTTGACGTAGGCATCATTGGGCGCATCAATAAAGACTTGCACGTCCACGCCATCCCCGCCCTTGGACAGGCGGTAGCTCACCACCTGTCCCACCGGAATACGGCGGAAATACACGGGCGAGCCGATATCCAGGGAACCCAGATCGGCAGCATGCAGCGTAAAACGCTTGCCGGCGCGATCCTGAGCCACTTCAGGCGGTATTTCCAGACCAGTGAATTGGGTTTTCCGTTCGCCCGAAGCCCCCTCTTTTCCCGCGCTACCCACCGGGTCCAGACCAATGTAGGAGCCCGACAGCAGCGTGCCCAGGCCGGAGACGCCACTAAGGGTCAAGCGCGGCCTGACCACCCAAAATACGGTGCCCTCCCGCAGCAGGCTGGCGGCGTCATTGTCAACGCGAATGGTCACCACCACACCGTTGCGTTCAGGGTTCAGGCTGACGCGCTCCACCAGTCCGACCGTGACCTCTTTGTACCGGACCTGCGTCTTGCCGGCTTCCAGCCCTTCGGCCGTTTGGAAGTGGATGGTAGCCGTGGGACCCGCGTTCAGCCAGGCCTGCACCACCAGCAGCAATCCGCCGATCACGGCAACCACCGGCACCAGCCATATCCACGAGATGCGGCGGCGCGCTTTGCGCGACGCAACGGTTGCTGCGGCGGAACCAGACTCAGCCATCGAGGATATCTCCTTCGTGTACGCAGCAGACCCGATCGCCCGCCAGCAAGCGCCTGGAATAGCGGGTAGCATGGCCCTCCTATTTGGAGGAAGTCAACGTGAATATCGCCATCCGCCCCGCGACCCTCTCGGACGCGGCCCAGATCTATGCCTTCATCACTGAACTGGCCGTCTACGAACGCGCCGCGCATGAAGTGATCGCAAGCGCCGACGACGTCGCCCGTACCCTGTTTGCCCCCGGGGCGCCCGCCAAGGCCCTGATGTGCCTAGCGGACGGGAAACCCATTGGGTACGCCGTCTATTTCTACAGCTATTCCACCTGGCTAGGCAAGAACGGCATTTACCTGGAAGACCTGTACATCACTCCCGAGCACCGCGGCATTGGCGCCGGACGCGACCTGCTGCGCCATTTGGCGCAGGAAGCGGTGGCCAACGGCTGCGGCAGGCTGGAATGGAGCGTGCTGGACTGGAACCAGCCAGCCATTGATTTTTATGTGTCGATCGGCGCGAGGCCGCTGGATGAATGGGTGCGCTACCGCCTGACGGACGATGCACTCAAGCAATTCGCGGAAGGCCGCCGCCAGCCGGCCTAGAACTCGGGCAGATCAAACAGCGTGTGCAGTGTGGAGCTGGGCGCGGGCACCGACGCAAGCACCTCGCGCCCGGCGTCGGTCAACAGGACTCGGACGGGGCGCAGCGCCACACTGGTGCCGTCCACGCTGATGGCGGTTTCCACGTCCGCCCCGCCCTTGATCATGTCGATCACCTCGGACGCCGACGCCGTAGCGGGTTCGGTGACCCAGCCCGGCACACCACGCTCGGCCTGGCCCCAACGCACATAGGCGATGTGCCCGCTGATGGGTTCTTTTCGAACGGCGACGATCACATAAAAAGACATCCAGGCCTCCCTAAAGTGGTGTGGCCAGGATCGTATAGCAAGTTGACGGGGGCGGCATACCCGCCCCCATCACGGTTCGATATCGATGGCGGCAAAGGATTTCACCAGATCGTCCAGTTGCTTGAGCTGGGTCAGGAAGGGTTCAAGCTTGTCCAACGGCAACGCGCTGGGACCGTCGCACTTGGCATTTTTGGGGTCGGGGTGGGCCTCCAGGAACAGGCCCGCCAAGCCAACGGCCATTCCAGCACGGGCCAGTTCGGCCACCTGCGCGCGCCGGCCGCCCGATGCCGCATCCAGCGCCGAGCGCTGCTGCAAGGCGTGCGTTACGTCAAAAATCAGCGGACGGTTGTTCGTCACTTTTTTCATGACGCCGAACCCCAGCATGTCGACCACCAGATTGTCGTAGCCGAAGCTGGTGCCACGGTCGCACAGAATCAGCTTGTCGTTACCGGCTTCGGTGAACTTCTCAACAATATTCAGCATCTGGGTCGGGCTGAGAAACTGGGGCTTCTTGATGTTGACCACGCGCTGGGTCTGCGCCAGCGCCACCACCAGATCCGTCTGCCGGGCCAGGAAGGCGGGCAACTGCAGGATGTCGGCCACTTCCGCGACCGGCGCGGCCTGCCAGGGTTCGTGAACGTCAGTAATGACCGGCACGCCGAATTCCTTCTTGACCGCTTCGAAGATCTTCATGCCCTCTTCCAGGCCCGGCCCCCGGTAGGAATGGATTGACGAGCGGTTCGCCTTGTCGAAGGATGCCTTGAACACGTAGGGAATGCCCAGCTTGCGCGTCACGCGTTGGTATTCTTCGCACGCGCGGAGCGCCAGATCCAGGGATTCCAGTACGTTGATACCGCCAAACAGCACGAAGGGGCGATCATTGGCGCAGTGGATCGACGAAGAAATAGCGACTTCTGGGGCGGTCATGATGGGCGAATCCTGTAAAAATTTTGCGGGTGACAGTGCGTAATGTACAACCTGCCCAAACCGAAAAATGCATGCGCCGCCCAAGACGGCCCAGCGGCTCGGGTCGACGTCCTCTCTGCTCTTGATGGCGTTATCGCTGGACGCGACCGATATCCCTGTCCACAATGACCCGTCACGGACCGGCCATTGTGCCGGCCAGCATTCGACTCAAAGGCGGACTCATGGGTTTTTTAGACACACTGTTCCGGCGCACGCCCTCGCCGGACCAGTTCGCCAAGCTGTTCGTGGCAGCGGCGCGCAAACAAGGCTTCGACGGTGATGTCGTCTACAAGGCCGACGAATTCCGGCTGCTTCTGGGCGAAGGCTCGTACTTCAATCTGCATAATGCCTACCACGCCTACTGCAACACGCAGGGGGCGCAGCAAAAGCGCGCCTTGCAGGGTTATGTATCAGCCTTGGCCGGCAGCAAGCAGACGACGCCCCAGCGGGCCACCGAAATCAGGCCGATGCTTCGCGCCGTGATCCGCAGCCGTACCGCGCTGGAGGACGTGCGCCTGCATCACGTTCGCACTGAAGGAGACGATAGCGCCTTCCACCCTGCTTTCCAGCCATTTGGCGACGATTGCGTGGTGCTGCTGGCGCTGGACCACCCCGACGCAATCTCCACACTGACCAACGGCCCCGAAGCCGCATGGCAGTTGACGTACGACGAGGCCCTGGCCATTGCCATCGACAACCTGCGCGACGCCCCGGACAACTTCACCGAACTTGCACCCGGCGTTTTCCGTGGAGGATGGGGCGACGGTTACGACATCAGCCGTGCCTTGCTGCCCGACATGATCGAACGCGTGCCGGTACGTGGCAGACCGGTCTTCATGATGCCCACGCGCGATGTGCTGCTTGTTACCGGTGACAACGACATCAACGGCATGACCGCGATGGTTGAACTGTGCCAGCAGGCGCTTACGCAAGGCCGTTCGGTCAGCGCGCACATGTACCACTACAACGAGCGACAAGCACTGCGCTATGTACCGAAAGAATCATCGCTCGCGCAACGCCAGGCGCACCTGGCCCGCCTGCTCGACAAGTCCGACTACGACGCGCAGAAGGCCACGCTGGACCATATCCACGAAGAACAGGGCATGGACATCTACGTGGCCAACTACAACCTGTTCACCGCGGATGACGATCCAGTCACGTCGTTCTCGTTGGCATCATGGACGCGCGGGGTGGACACATCCCTGCCCAAGGTGGATCGCCTGGCGCTTGTACGCCCCGAGGCCGAAGACGAGATCGGCGAAGTCCGGGTGGTGTCATGGGAACAGTCGGCACATCTGCTGGAGCCGCTGCTGAGCAAAGAACCGGGGTACCCGATCCGGTATCGCACTCGCGGCTTTCCTGAAGATGCCCAGCTTGCCGAATTGGACGAAGTACCGTAGCAAGTGCGGCAGCCTCAGCCCTTGAGCTGCCGCGCCTCCAGGCTCCACAACACCGGGTCGCTGGTGGACACCCCCACCGCGCCGTGCTTCATGGCAATGCCGATGTCCGCCTGGTTGCAGACGAACCCCGATGCAACAATGGGTGGCAGCGCTTGCAAGTCTTGCTTGGCCATGTGCGTCAGCATGGGCGCGGGCATCAGCTGAACCAGATTCGGGTCGCTTTGTTCCAGCGCCTTGACGCTGCGCGGCCAGGTCGAGCGGTCGGTCACAAACACCTTTTGCATCGTGACCATGCCCGCCCGGTTGGCGCGCTGGATGGTGGCCACGCGGGTCGATACCAGGCTGGCCACACCGATGTCGGCCAGGTACTCCACCCCACCCTTGTCCTGCGACAGGCCCTCGCAACTGTCGATATTGACGATGGCGAATTTGCCCGCGCGGTTCAAGGTGGCGATGACGGGCGCCAGCTTGCGCAGTTCGACGTTGGCGACGATACCGATTTCGGCCACGCTGCCCACGAAGGTATTGATCTGCTCAAGCCCGTACAAAGTCGCAATGACCGGGTGACGCGCCAGGCATGCCCCAAATGACCTATCCATGGTTATCGATCTTCCTGACCGTAAAAGCGCTGATCGCTCAAGCCCAGCTTGCCGGGATTCAACAGGTTTTGCGGGTCCAGCTGGCGCTTGACGGCAAGCATCACGTTGAACGCGCCGCCCAGCGATTCCTGCATGTACGGCGCCCGCAACAGGCCCACGCCATGGTGATGGCTGAGCGCGGCATTATATTTAATCAGCACGGCGTTGGCGGCATCCCAGGCAGCGCGATACCACGTGCCGCGCTGCTCAACCGCAACGTCACCGCGCAACGAAAAATACAGGCAGGCGCCGTCCACGTAGGCATGCGACTGATGCGCGGACCCCGCCAGCGTGCCCGGCACCGCGTTCACCGCCGCCACCACCTCGTCGTAGATGGCGGCCAGATCGCTCCAGCGTCCCGACATTTCCAGCGTATCGGCCACGAAGCCCGGGCTGCGCTTGAAGCCTTCGGCGCTCTTTCCAGTCAGGTAGCGCGTTTCCAGCCAGCGTTCGAAGATGGCGTCGCCGTCGAGTTTTTCGCCCAGCTCCTCGCAGACGCCTTCGCTTATCTGCATGACCGCGTCGACCATCTGGCGCGCGCCCTCGTCGGCCACCAGCAACACGTTCAGGTCAGGCCGGTTGAACTGCACGCCGCTTTCCAATTCGTCGTACAGGCGCAGCGCCGCGGGGTTTGCGCCGCGCTGCATGATCTCGCGGCAGGCATCCAAACCGATGGAAAACGTCTTGAAACCGTAGGCGATGGCGCGGCCATAGTCGGGCAGCCGATGCAGCTTCAGCCGCAAGCGCACGATCACGCCCAGCGTGCCTTCCGACCCGATAAACAACTGCTGAAGGTCCGGCCCCACCGCCGCGCGCGAGTAGCCGCCCACCGTGACCAGGCTGCCATCCGCCAGCACCACGTCCATGCCGAACACCATGTCTTCGATCTTGCCGTAGCGCGTGGACAGTTGCCCCGCCCCGCGGCAGGCCGCCCAGCCGCCCACGGTGCTGATGCCGAAGGACGACGGCCAATGGCCCATCGTCAATCCGTATTCGTTCTGGATGGTCTGTTCAAACACATCGCCGAACATGCCGGCTTCGACGTCCACAATCTGGCTGTCACGGTCCACCCCGATCAGCTTGTTCAATTGGCACACATCCAGCACGATGCCGCCGCGCACGGGCAAGGCCGCGCCGGTGACGTTGCTGCGGCCGGCGGACACGGTGACCGGAATCCCTTCCGCATGCGCAAGACGCATGACGGCCTGCACCTGCTCTACCGACGACACCGCCACGATCACCGCGTGCGGGGTCGCGGGCTTGCCGCCCGTCTCCGACACCATCGACCCCGCCCACCAGTCGCGGGTCCAGGCCACCACGTCGCCCGTGGCGGTCAACACGTTGTCGGCCACGTGGCGCAAGGCGTCAAGCTGGGCGTCGGTGACGCGCACGGGGTCGCGCTGCAAGCCGGGTTCGGTGCCGGTGTCCGTCAGCGTTGCCGCATAGGCTGGCGGCGTGTGTGCGCCCACCACGTAGTTGCCCCGGTTGTAGCCGCGCTTGATGGCTTCTTTACTGATCATTGTTCCTCTCCCATGAGTATGGATTTTTCGAGCTTGATAGCAGCCAGGTAATCGTTGACCTGCTGCGCGATGGTGGCAGGCGGCAAACCGAGTTCCGCCTGCAAGATCTGTCCCACCCGGGCGGCTGCTTGCGCCGAGGCATCGCGCGCCATCAGGCGGGTACGCATGCGCCGGGCCAGCACGTCTTCGACGGTGCCCGCCATTTCATGGCGCACCGCGTAAAGCACTTCGGCTTCGGTGTACGGCAGGCCGTGGACGATGGGCGCCAGCAATGCCGGCGACGCCTGCATCAGGTCGCTGACAAAGCGCGCCTCGGTGCCGTAGCGTTCGCCCAGATGCGCCGACATGCCGCCGGACGCCACGATGGCTTGCGGGTCGTAGCCGGCCGCCCCCAGCAGATACGCCTTCTTGGTCTGGCAGGCGTTGCGCTGCCCCAGCACCTGCTGCGCGGCATCGATGGTCTGTTCCGCCATGTGCCGCGACGTGGTGAGCTTGCCGCCCACAATCGTGACCAGGCCGTCGGCCGACACGCGGATCTCGTGGTTGCGCTTGATCTCCAGCGTCTTGCCGCCTGGCGGCGCCACCAGCGGACGACAGCCCGCGATGCTGCCCACCACGTCTTCGGCTTGCAGGTCGGTCTTTAACGCCGAGCGCGCGCCTTCCAGCAGGAAGTCCAGCTCGCGCCGCGTGCAGTGCACGTCGTCCAGATTGCCGTCGTAGTCTTCATCGGTCGTGCCCAGGTAAGACACGTCGCCCCAGCGCGTGATGGTGGCGCGGCGGCTGCGGCCGGGCACGGGAATGGTGACGGTGCAGTCGTTGCGGATTTTCATCCACGGCACGGCCACGTGCACGCCCTTGGCAGGGCGCACATGCAAGGCGGGCTCGTCGCCTTTTTTCGCGCCGGTCCAGTCGCGCAGCCACACCCCCGTGGCCATGATCACCACGCGGGCTCGCGCGCGGATTTCGCGCCCGTCCGCGTGCACGATCGCGCCGTCGACCTTGCCTTGCGCATCGCGCGTTACCGCCACCGCCTTGGCGTGGTTGGCCACCGCCGCGCCGTGAAAGGCGGCAGTGCGCGCAACCGTCAGCGTCAGGCGCGCGTCGTCCACCCGTGCGTCGTAGTAAAGAAAGCCACCCAGCAGGCCGTCTTCTTTAAAGGTCGGACAATGCGACAGGACTTCCGGCGCCGTCAGCTTCTGATGCAGGATGCCTTCGCGCCAGCCGCCGGCCATGTCGTAGGTCCACAGCAGGCTTTCAAACGCCTTGGACAAGCGCTTGTCGAACACCCCGTCGCGTTCCAGGATGGGAAACAGGAACGGCAAGCGCTGCACCAGGTGCCGCGCATTGCGCCGCAAGCGCTGGCGCTCGTGCAGGGAATGGCGCACCAGTCCCAGGTTGCCCTGCTCGATGTAGCGCAAGCCGCCATGCACCATCTTCGATGACTTGGACGACGTGCCCGAGGCAAAGTCGTCTTTCTCGATGACAGCGACACGGTATCCGCGCAAGGCGGCATCCAAGGCGGCATAGGCGCCCGTGATGCCGCCCCCCACGATCAACATGTCGAATTGTTCACTGCCCAACCGGTCCAGATGTTCCTGCCGGTTCAGGCGTAATGGCTCGGTGCTGGTCATGTCGGCCCGGTCCTTTCTGGGCTGTCTGGATAGCCACCCGATCATTTCTGCAATGCCTCCTGGTTGTCTTGCTTGAACTTTTTTACGTGCCCCAATTCCGACCCCACGCGGGCGTGCCACAGGGCGCGGCGGCGCGCGCGTTCGTCGGCATCGACAGCGGGTTCGAACACCGCGTCGGTCACGATGGTTTTTCGGGCGTCGTGCAGCGAGGGCCACAGCAAGCCGGACGCCCCCGCCAGATAGGCGATACCGCGCAGGCTGGCGCGGTCCGCTTCTTGCATGCGGCGTATGGGGATGCCGATCAGATCGGCCTGGATCTGCAACAAGGGATCGCTGCGCGACAGGCCGCCACCCACGACCAGTTCGGACACCCGAACGCCCGACGCTTCCTCGTCCGCCTCGATGCAGCTGGCGACCGAGTGCGCGATGCCTTCCAGAATGGCGTAGGCCACTTCGGCCTGCGTGGTGGCCATCGACACGCCGGTCAGCGAGGCGCGCGCGGCCGCTTCCATGCGCGGCACGCGCAGGCCGGTCAGCGCCGGCACGAACGTCACGCCGTTTGACGAGTCCACCGTTTGCGCCAGCGCGCTGATCTCGTGCGCATCCTTGAACCACTTCAGCTTTTCGCACACCCAGTTCAGCGCCGACCCGGTCGTCGCCACAAAGGTCTCCACCGCGAAGTGCGACACCCCGCCCTGGCGGCGCGCCGTCATCGTCAGCGAGCCGTCGGACATGCCCGCATTCGCGGGCGGCTCCGTGCCGATGATCAGGTCCACAAAGCTGCCGGTGCCATGCACACACATCGCCTGCCCACGGTCCAGGCAGCCCAGGCCGATGGCGCCCGCGTGCTGGTCGCCGGCCGATGCCAGAATCGGTACGTCGATGCCAAGGACCTCGGGGCGGGTGCGCCCGAAGTCATCGGCGTCCTGACGCAGCGTGGGCAACAGCTCGTGTGGGAAGCCCAGTTCCTGCGCCCATTCCAGGTAATAGCGATGATCGGCCAGCACGTAGGCGCCGGCGGACGTGGCGTTGGTGGGCGTGGTCACGCATTCGCGCCGTTGCGAAAAGTGCCACAGCAACCAGGTGTCCACGGTGCCAAACGCCAGCCGCTTGTCGCGCCACGCATCCGCCACCTGCGGTGTATCTCGCAAATGGCGCGCGGCCCACAGATACAGCGAGCGCACGCCCACCGGCCGGCCGACGCGCTCGCGCAGTCGGGCATCCCATTCCGGCGCCAGCAGGTCCAAGTCATCCACAAAGCGCGTGTCTTGCCAGACCATGGCAGGCACCAGTGCGCGGCCCGTGTGCGTATCCCACAGCACCGCCGTGGCGCGCTGCGTGGCCAGCGCCAGCGCAACGATCTCCTGGCCGGCGCGCTGGGCATCCGCGATGGTGGCGCGGCAGACGTCGATGGTCCGGTCCAGGATGTCGTTGGCGTCCTGCTCCACCACGCCCGGCCTGGGCGAGTCCACCTGCAAGGCCGCGTACTGTAGGCAAGACACCTGCCCATCGGCGGACACCGTGGCGGCGCGCGTGCCGGACGTGCCTTCGTCTATGGCCAAAATCACATTCTTGTTTGTCATCGCGAGGCTTTCCCAATGGCGGGGTCCAGGGCGGGCAGCAGGGCGTCATCCTTGAACTGCGGCGCGCCGGCTTCGTTGTCGGGGTTGATGGCGGTGCGGGTGGGATCCCACTTGATCACGAAGCAGATGATGCTGGCCACAAGCGGCACGATCGACAGGATCAGGAAGGTCTTCTCCAACCCATAGTTCTCGCGAAAGAGCGGAAACACCAGCAGCCCGATCGCGGCGCCCGTCGAACCCAGCGCGCCAATGATGCCGTTGGCGCCCGCCCGCAATTCGCTGCGAAACGACAGCGACGACAGGCTCTTGCCATTGGCGCCCGGCCCCCCGGAGTGGAACAGGATGAACAGCGAGGGCACGATGACGGCCACCCACAGCGGCATCTTGCCGTGGAAGGTGCCCAGGATCAGCAGCATCAGAAACACCGCGGCGAAACCGAACGCCGACGCGCGCCGCAACCCCAGCTTGCGGCCGATGTACGGCGACAAGAAGCCGCCAAAGATGCCGAACACGTTGAACACCAGAGCGCCGATGGTGGCGAAGATGAAGTCCTTGCCGAACAGGGCGGCGCTGATCAAAGGCAAGTACCAGCCCACGGCGAAATACTGGATCGACTGGCCGATCTGAACGGTGGCCGCCAGAATCGTGCGCGGCAGGTAGACGCCGCGAAAGATCAGCAACACGTTGGCCATGCCGCGCTTGGCCTGATTGGTTACCGGCACCCGCTCATGCACGGGCGCGGCGGCGAAGGGTTGGCCATAAATGCGGGTCATGGCGCGCGCCGCCTGCTCGACTCGCTCTTTGCGGGCTAGCCAGATCGGGCTTTCGATCATGTAGCTCAGTTGCAGCACCAGGATGACGACGGCGAAGATGGCGGTAGCCGCCACCGAATAACGCCAGATCGAATCGCCCACGTCCCAAGAGAAGAACAGCATGGCCAGCAACAGATTCGTGCACACGGCCGTGTACCACATGCCCTGCCAGGTGTTCAGTCGGCTTTTGAATTTCAGCGGCGTGAACTCGGCCAACACGGCCATCGCAATGGCGAAGTCGATGCCGTAAGCCGCGCCGACAAAGAAGCGGCCCACCAGGATGACGTCAAAACTGGGCGCAAACATCACCAGCAGCGCGCCGATCACGGCCAGGAACTTGGCGATGATCAAGGGCCGGATGCGGCCCCAGCGGTCAGCCATCCACCCGCCGATGGGGTTGAAGGCGATGGCGACCCACGCCGCGAACGACGTCATCAGCGCCACCTGCCCGGCGGTCAAACCCAGGTCGCGCGTCATGGGGCCCAATGCCGCGCTCAGGGCGGAATTGGCGAATGCATCCAGAAATAGTCCGCCCAGCGCCAGCCACCAGATAAGGCCGGCCCGGCCAGTAATACCGGGGCGTGAATCGATATAAGCGATGACATCGTCGATGCCACGTATTTTTACGGTCGATGATTGCACAGTCGTCTCCTCTTGGAATTATTTCTGTAAGAGGTCGACGCAAACTGCGCGCAATAAAAGACCACCCTACAGATGGTCTTTTATCTAAATCTGTGCGGTGACTTTATGGGCTGCGCAAAGGGGTGTCAAGAAGAAGGCGTATCGGGATAAACCCTGTTTCCCGGCGTTTTTTTGGGCTTGAAAAAAGTATCCAAAGGGTCGGAAAAGGATAAGGAATGCGATTAATTTATATGTTTTTTTCTTTATTTTTCAATGACTTGCATTAATTTTGCAAGCAGGCAAACTACGCGCATTCTGAAACTCCACCCACCAAGCCGAAAGAGGATTCCCATGCGCTTAATCACCGATCAAGAACTCAGCAATATGTCGACCGAGAACAAGCGTCGCCGTCATTTGGAACTGGATAAGAAGCTTGAAGTTGCGGCCAGCCGTGGCTGGGCCTGCGCCCACCGCATTGAAGCCACCCGCGCCAAGGTGCACGCGGCGATCCAGTTGGACGTGGAACTGGGCCGCGATGTTGAGCAGCGCACGGAAAAGCGGCGCGACCGCGTGAAGCTCAAGAACTGACCGGCTGAATCCGAGGGACCAGCCCAGCTGGCCCAAAAGCAAAAAACCCCCTGGCTGAACAGCCAGGGGGTTTTGTCATATTAGTGGTGCGAAGGAGGGGACTCGAACCCCTACACCTGTTACGGCGTCAGGACCTAAACCTGGTGCGTCTACCAATTTCGCCACCTTCGCTAAAGGTCAAGCCCGCTATTGTAGCTTGCTTGTTAAAATCTTGCGTCATGAATCCGCGCCTCGATGCTTTACACCCCTACCCGTTCGAAAAATTGCGCGCGTTGCTGGCCTCTGCCAGCTCGCAGCCGGACGGCCTGACGCCTATCAATTTGTCGATTGGCGAGCCCAAGCACGCCGCGCCCGAGCGCGTGGCGGAGGCGATCCGCAACCATATGGAAGGCTTGTCGGTCTACCCCTCGACCAAGGGCGACCCGGCGCTGCGTCAGGCGATATCGGACTGGTTGGCGCGCCGCTACAGCATTCCCGCACCCGACGCCGACACCCAGGTGCTGCCGGCGCTGGGCTCGCGCGAAGCGCTGTTCGCCTTCACCCAGACTGTGATCGACCCGTCGGCCGGTTCGGTGGTGATCTGCCCCAACCCGTTCTACCAGATCTACGAAGGCGCCACCCTGCTGGCGGGCGCCACGCCTTACTTCGTCAACGCCGACGCGCTGCGCAACTTCGCCAGCGACTGGAACCAGGTGCCCGACGCCGTCTGGAAGAAGACGCGGCTGGTGTTCGTGTGCTCGCCGGGCAACCCGGCCGGCAACGTCATGTCGCTGGACGAATGGGAAACGCTGTTCAAGCTGTCTGACCGCCACGGTTTTGTCATTGCGTCGGACGAGTGCTATTCCGAGATCTACCTGGATGAAGGCGACGCCCCGCTGGGCGGCCTGCAGGCGGCGCGCCGCCTGAGCCGGGACGACTACCGCAACCTGGTGTGCTTTTCCAGCCTGTCCAAGCGCTCCAACGTGCCGGGCCTGCGTTCCGGCTTCGTGGCGGGTGACGCCGCGCTGATCGGCCGCTTTCTGCTGTATCGCACGTATCATGGCAGTGCCATGAGCCCGCTGGTATCGGCCGCCAGTATCGCCGCCTGGACTGACGAGGCGCACGTGAAAGACAACCGGCGCCTGTACCGTGAAAAGTTCGACGCGGTGGTGCCCATTCTGGAAAACGTGCTGGATGTGTCACGGCCGCAGGCTTCTTTTTACCTGTGGGCGGCCACGCCGGGCTCGGATACGGCGTTCGCGCGCGACCTTTACGGCCGCACGGGTGTTACCGTTCTGCCGGGCAGTTTTCTGGCGCGGGAGGCACATGGCGTGAATCCCGGCCAGGGCCGCATTCGTATTGCGCTGGTGGCGCCCTTGGCTGACTGCGTGCAGGCAGCCGAGCGCATCGCCCATTTTGTACACACTTCTGTTTGATCAACCTTTAAAAGCTGAGCCGCTATGACTCTCGACCTGCAGACCACCATCGAAAAAGCCTGGGACGACCGGGCCAACCTGACGCCCGCCGACGCCAGCGCCGAGGTGCGCGAGGCGGTGGAACACACCATCGACGGGCTGGATCTGGGCCGCCTGCGCGTGGCTGAAAAAATCAACGACGACTGGGTTGTGCACCAGTGGATCAAGAAGGCCGTGCTGCTGTCGTTCCGCCTGAGCGACAACGCCATCATGGGCGAAGCCCCGCTGCAGTTCTACGACAAGGTGCCGCTCAAGTTCTCGGAATACGGCGACAACGCCTTCAAGCAAGGCGGCTACCGCGTGGTGCCGCCCGCCGTCGCCCGCCGCGGCGCCTTCATCGGCCGCAACGTCGTGCTGATGCCGTCCTACGTGAACATTGGCGCCTACGTCGACGAAGGCACCATGGTCGACACCTGGGCCACCGTCGGTTCGTGCGCCCAGATCGGCAAGAACGTCCACCTGTCGGGCGGCGTGGGCATTGGCGGCGTGCTGGAGCCGCTGCAAGCCAACCCCACCATCATTGAAGACAACTGCTTCATCGGCGCCCGCTCGGAAGTCGTTGAAGGCGTGGTCGTGGAAGAAAACTCGGTGCTGGCCATGGGCGTGTTCCTCTCGCAAAGCACCAAGATTTATGACCGCGCCACGGGCAAGATCACGTACGGCCGCGTGCCCTCGGGTTCGGTCGTGGTGCCGGGCTCGCTGCCGTCGGCTGATGGCTCGCACAGCCTGGCTTGCGCCGTCATCGTCAAGCGTGTCGATGCGCAAACGCGCGCCAAGACCAGCATCAATGATCTGCTGAGGGCGTAATGAGCACGTCTGCCGTACTGGATCTGGTCAAGGACCTGATCGCCCGTCCGTCGGTCACCCCGGCGGACGAAGATTGCCAGGCGGCGCTTGCCGCCCGGCTGGAGCGCATCGGCTTCACGTGCGAGACCATCGCACAAGGCGGCGTCACCAATCTGTGGGCCCGGCGCGGCAGCGCCGCGCCACTGACCGTGTTCGCCGGCCACACGGATGTGGTGCCTCCGGGTCCGCGCGAAAAGTGGGATAGCGACCCGTTCGTGCCCACCGAACGCGACGGCTGGCTGTACGGCCGTGGGGCGGCCGACATGAAAAGCTCGATTGCCGCCTTCGTGGTGGCAGCCGAGGAATTCGTGGCGGCCCACCCCCAGCACGGCGGTTCGATCGCGCTGTTGATCACGTCGGACGAAGAAGGCCCGTCCATCGACGGTACGGCCATCGTTTGCGACGCCTTGAAGGCACGCGGCGAAAAGCTGGATTACTGCATTGTGGGCGAGCCGACTTCCGGCGATGTGCTGGGCGACACCTGCAAGAACGGCCGCCGTGGATCCTTGTCGGGCAAGTTGACGGTAAAGGGCATCCAGGGCCACGTGGCGTACCCACACCTGGCACGCAACCCGGTGCACCAGTTGGCGCCGGCGCTGGCCGAGATCGTCGGCATCGAATGGGACCAGGGCAACGAATACTTCCCGCCCACGACGTTCCAGGTGTCGAACCTGAATTCGGGCACGGGAGCTACCAACGTGGTGCCGGGCGAAGCCGTGGCGCTGTTCAACTTCCGCTTCTCGACGGCCAGCACGCCGGAAAGCCTGAAGTCGCGCGTGCATGCGGTGCTGGACAAGCACGGCCTGGAATATGAATTGGACTGGGATCTGGGCGGCGAGCCGTTCTTGACCCCGCGCGGTTCGTTGACGGATGCGCTGGTGCAGGCCATTCATGCTGAAACCGGCGTCACCGCCGAGTTGTCCACCACCGGTGGCACGTCCGACGGCCGCTTCATCGCCAAGATCTGCCCGCAGGTGATTGAGTTCGGCCCTGGCAACGCCACGATCCACAAGGTGAATGAACGCATCGAAGTGGCCTCGCTGGAGCCGCTGAAGAATATCTATCGCCGCACGCTGGAAAACCTGCTCTTAGCAAAGTAAAACGCCGCTACGCGGACGCTCTGCCCCCCTTCAGAGGGGGGTGTTTTTTCCCCGCTTCGGCAAACTGAACGGGGAATACAAGGCCTGTTATGTATCAATCCGCCCGCCAAGAATTGCTGACCCTGCGTGACCTCATCCGCTATGGGGTATCGCGCCTGAACAGCGCCCAGGTGGCGTTGGGGCACGGTAGCGACAACGCCTGGGACGAGGCGGTCTACCTGACGCTGCACGCCCTGCACCTGCCGCTGGACACGCTGGAACCGTTTTTGGATGCCCGCGTCGTTCGTGAAGAACGTGACCGCGTGCTGGACCTGCTGGAACGCCGCGTCACCGAGCGCGTACCCGCCGCCTACCTCACCAACGAGGCCTGGCTGCGCGGTCACCGCTTCTACGTGGACAAGCGCGTCATCGTGCCGCGCTCGCCCATCGCCGAACTGCTGGACCAAGGGCTTTCACCCTGGGTGCAGGACGCAAGCGCCGTGGAAAACGTGCTGGACATGTGCACCGGTTCGGGCTGCCTGGCCATCCTGTCGGCCATGGCCTTCCCCTACGCCCACGTGGATGCGGTGGATGTGTCGGCCGACGCGCTGCAAGTGGCCCGTCGCAATGTGGACGACTACGGCCTGCAAGACCGGCTGGACCTGCACGAAAGCAATCTGTTCGACTCCCTGCCCGCACGCCAGTACGACGTCATCATCTGCAATCCGCCTTATGTGAACAGCGGTTCCATGGATGTGTTGCCGCAGGAATACCGCCATGAACCGCATCTGGCGCTGGCCGGCGGCGAGGACGGCATGGACCTCGTGCGGCGCATTCTGGCGGCGGCTCCCCAGTACCTGACGCCCGACGGCGTGATCGTGCTGGAGATCGGCCACGAGCGCGACTTCTTCGAAGCCGCCTTCCCACAGTTGTCGCCCGTCTGGCTGGACACGGAAGAAGCCTCGGACCAGATCCTGCTGCTTACCCAAGAGCAACTCAGCCTGTGATACGCGCTACTGGATTGACCCTGCGCCGTGGCACGAAAGTGCTGTTGGATAACGCTGAATTTGTCGTGCACCCGGGCGAGCGCGTTGGCATCGTCGGCAAGAACGGCGCGGGCAAGTCCTCGCTGTTCGCGCTGCTGACCGGCGCGCTGGACCTGGACGCCGGCACGGTGAACCTGCCCGCGGGTTGGCGTATCGCCAGCGTCAAGCAGGAACTGGATGCCGACGACCGCCCTGCCCGCGAATTCGTCATTGACGGCGACACGCACCTGCGTGAGTTGCAGGCGCGCCGCGCCGAACTCACGGACGACCAAGGCACGCAGATCGCCGAAGTGGAAGCCGCGCTGATCGAAGCGGGCGCCTGGAGCGCCGCGTCGCGTGCCGAGCAGTTGCTGGCCGGCCTGGGTTTCAAGCCCAGCGAATGGATGCTGCCGGTCGAGAGTTTTTCCGGCGGCTGGCGCATGCGCCTGGCCTTGGCCAGCGCGCTGATGGCCCCGTCCGAACTGCTGCTGCTGGACGAACCCACCAACCACCTGGATCTGGACGCGATGCTGTGGCTGGAGAAATGGCTGGGCGCCTATCCGGGCACCGTCATGCTGATCTCCCACGACACCGAGTTCCTGGACGCGGTGGCCAAGTCCATCTTGCATTTCGACCACGCCAAACTGGTGCGCTATCGCGGGGGTTATGGTGATTTCCTGACGCAACGCGCCGAGCGCCTGCGCCAGACCAATATTGCCTACGAACGCCAGACCCGCGAAACCGCGCGCCTGCAAGGTTTCATTGACCGCTTCAAGGCCAAGGCGTCCAAGGCCAAGCAGGCGCAAAGCCGGGTCAAGGCGCTGGCGCGCATGCAGGTGCTGGCGCCGCTGCATGCGGAAGCGGGCATCGACATTCGCATCCCCTCGCCTGACCAGGTGCCCGACCCGCTGCTGACGCTGGAGCACTTGTCCGCCGGCTATACCGACGCGGCGGGCAACACCATTCCCATCCTGCGCGACGTCACGCTCATGGTGCGCGCGGGCAGCCGTGTGGGGGTGCTGGGCGCCAATGGCGCGGGCAAGAGCACGCTGATCAAGACCCTGGCGGAAGAAATCCCCGTGCAGGCCGGAGAACGCCGCGCCTCGCGCGGCTTGGCCATCGGCTACTTTCACCAGCATCAGCTGGACATGCTGGACGTGGACAGCACGCCTATCGCCCATCTGGCGCGCCTGGCGCCGGAAACGCGCGAACAGGAACTGCGCAATTACCTGGGCGGCTTCGGCTTTTCCGGCGACACCGTCACCAGCAAGGTCGGCCCGATGTCCGGCGGTGAAAAGGCGCGCCTGGCGCTGTCCTTGATCGTCTGGCAAAAACCCAACCTGCTGCTGCTGGACGAACCCAGCAACCACTTGGATGTGGAAACCCGCGAGGCCCTGGCCGCCGCGCTGGCCGACTTCGGCGGCAGCATGCTGCTGGTTTCGCACGACCGGCACCTGCTGCGCACCACCGTGGACAGCTTCTGGATCGTCGCGGACGGCGCGGTGCGCGAGTTCGACGGCGACCTTGAAGACTATCGGGATTGGCTGGCTGCGCGCAATGCCGGCGAACGGGCGGAGGCCGCACGCGAAAGCGCCGAAGGCAGCGAACCCGTTGTAGACCGGAAGGCGCAGCGTCGGGCCGAGGCAGAACAACGCCAACGCCTGTCAGCGCTGCGCAAGCCGCTGGAATCGAAGCTGGCCAAGGTCGAGGCCGAGATGGAAAAACTGCGCGCCAAGCTGCACGCGCTGGACGCCATCATCGCCGACGCCGATCTGTATTCCGATGCGCGCCGCGCGGAACGCCAGAAGGTCATGGCCGAGCACGGAGAACACGGCAAGCGCATGGACGAACTGGAAGAGCAATGGCTTGAAATCCAGGGTTCGCTGGAAGAAATCGATCAAAGCGAAGCCTGACGCAATAAAAAACGGGGGGCCAACAGGCCCCCCGCTCATCCGTTTACGAGTACGGACGTTCGCGCAGGCGGGTGTGATTATCGACCACGGTGTCGATCACTTCACGCAGGATGGTTTCGGCCAAGGCAGGCGGCACGCCCGCTTCTTCGGCCAAACGGCGGATGCGCTCGACCTGCTGGGTTTCCCTGACGGGGTCCACCAGGTCCATGCCGTGGTTGGTTTTCAGTTCGCCCAGCATATCCGTGCAGCGAAAGCGCACGCCCAACAGCAGCATGATTTGCTGGTCGATTTCGTCGATCTCGGCACGCAGCGACGCCAGCTCGGCTTTTGGGGACTCGTTGTTGGCCATGTTTAACCCTGAACAATATCAAGCTTCGCGATACCCAGCGCCAAGGTCTTGGCGCCCACGTCGCGAAACTGGATTTCTGCCTGGGCGTCCTGACCGGCCCCGCTCAAGCCAATAATCGTGCCATCGCCAAACCGCGCGTGATGCACGCCCTGACCCACACGATACTGCTTGTCGCCCACCGTGACACCGCTTGCGATGCCACGAGGTTGACGCGGCGCAATGGTATTGGTGGCCTTGCGGCCGAATGCGTCGCCACGGTTGCCACCGCCCCAACCAGCGCCCGTGCTGCTGAGCGGCGCCAGGCCGGCCTTGGGCGACAGCCACTTCAGATGCTCTTCGGGAATCTCGTCCAGGAAGCGCGAGCGCATCGCGTAGCGCGTCTGGCCATGCAGCATCCGGCTTTGGGCCAGGCTGATGTACAGGCGCTGCCGGGCGCGCGTGATCGCCACATACATCAGACGGCGCTCTTCTTCCAGCCCCGACTGCTCCAGGATGCTGTTCTCGTGCGGGAACAGCCCTTCTTCCAGGCCGGTGATGAAGACCGCGTCGAATTCCAGACCCTTGGCGGCATGCACCGTCATGAGTTGGACCGCGTCCTGGCCTTGTTGGGCCTGGTTGTCCCCCGCTTCCAGTGCGGCGTGCGACAGGAAGCCCGCCAGCGGCGTCAACCCGTCGGAAGCCACGATGGGCGCGTCAACCACGCCGGGCATCAGCGTCGACGAGGTGGCCTGGTCGGGCACCACACCGGCAGGCATGCCGTCGTAGTTTTCTTCGGACGCAAACACCGCAGCGGCCGTGATCAACTCGTTCAAGTTTTCCAGCCGCTCGGCGCCTTCGCGTTCCGCCTTGTAATGGGCATTCAGGCCGCTGGTCTCGAGCATGTGCTCAACCATTTCCGGTAGAGGCAGGTCGCGCGTTTCTTCGATCAGGCGATGAATCAGTTGGGCAAACTGGGCCAGGTTGGAACCGCCCTTGCCGCCCACCAACGCCACCGCGCCGTACAGGCTGGTGTCGTGCGCGCGGGCTGCGTCGGCCAGTTGCTCCAGCGTGCGCGCACCAATGCCGCGTGTCGGGAAATTGACGACGCGCATCCACGAGGTATCGTCGTGCGGGTTGGCCATCAAGCGCAGATAGGCCAGCGCGTGCTTGATTTCCTGACGTTCGAAGAAGCGCAGCCCGCCATAGACTTTGTACGGAATGCCGGCCGAGAAGATGGCGTGCTCGATCACGCGCGATTGCGCGTTGCTGCGGTACAGAACAGCGATCTCGCGGCGCAGGCTGCCGTCATGAATGAGCGAACGGATTTCGTCCACGATCCATTGGGCTTCCATGCCGTCGGAAGGCTGTTCGATGACACGCACCGGTTCGCCTTCGCCCTGGTCCGTCCACAGGTTCTTGCCCAGGCGGCCGCTGTTGTGGCCGATGAGTGCGTTGGCGGAATCCAGGATGTGGCCGAACGAACGGTAGTTCTGTTCCAGGCGAATCACGGTGCCATGCGCATAGTCGCGCTCGAAGTCGGACATGTTGCCGACGTTCGCGCCACGGAAGGCGTAGATGGACTGGTCATCGTCGCCCACGGCGAAGATGGCGGCGCCACCACCGGCCAACAGGCGCAGCCACTTGTATTGCAGGGTATTGGTGTCTTGGAACTCGTCCACCAGAATGTGGCGGAAGCGGCGCTGGTAATGCTCGCGCACCGGCGCATTGCGCGACAGCAGCTCATAGGCCCGCAGCAGCAACTCGGCGAAGTCGACCACGCCTTCGCGCTGGCATTGGGCTTCGTAAAGCTGATAGATCTCGATCAGGCGGCGGCGATGGGCATCGTAGGCCTCCACGTCTTGCGGACGAAGGCCTTCTTCCTTGGCACCATTGATGAAGCGCTGCACGTCGCGCGGCGGGTACTTTTCATCGTCGACGCCATTGGCCTTCATCAGGCGCTTGATGGCGGCAAGCTGATCGGTGACATCCAGGATCTGGAAGCTTTGCGGCAAGCCGGCATCACGGTGGTGCGCGCGCAGCATGCGGTTGCACAAACCGTGAAACGTGCCGATCCACAAGCCACGCGTATCGATCGGCAGAATCGCCGACATACGCGCCAGCATTTCGCGGGCTGCCTTATTGGTGAACGTGACTGCCAGCAGCCCAAAAGGCGAGGCCTGGCCGGTTTGAATCAGCCAGGCCATGCGGGTAGTGAGTACCCGGGTCTTCCCGCTGCCCGCCCCGGCCAAGACCAGGGCGTGCTGCGGTTCTAACGTTACTGCGGCGCGTTGTTCAGGGTTGAGCTTCTCTAGCATCATGCCGCGTAGCGGCGCAGATGTTGAGCAAATTGCTCGAGCCCGGCGATGCCGCTTTGCTGGGCGCGCTGGCACCAGGCCTGCAGGTCATGAAGAAGCTGTTCGCTGCTGGCGCTGGAGCTTTCCCAGATGCGGCCGAGTTCACGACGCATTTGCACCAGCGTCGACAGCGACTTGTTCTGGGCAATGGCGCTGTCCACGGCAGCCAGGGTTTCCGGCTGGAGGATGTCCTCGTTGCGGTGCAGGGCACTACGCACCTGACGCAGCTTGGTATAGCCGCAATCCGCGTTGCCTTCCTGGCGCGAGGCCTTCAACTTGTTCATTTCTTCGCGAGCGGCGCTCTTGATCACGTCCGCGTAGCGGGCCATGACTTCGTAGCGGTGCGTGATCACGCCTTGCAGCGTGCGCAGATCGATGCCGGTGCGGGTGTCGTCCAGCTTCAGCTTGGGCGCAACCTTCTTGATCTTGGCCAGGCCAAAGAACTTCAGGATGTTGATGTAGGCCCAGCCGATGTCGAACTCGTACCACTTGGCCGAGAACTTGGCCGACGTGCCGTGGGCGTGGTGGTTGTTGTGCAGCTCTTCGCCGCCAATCACGATGCCCCAGGGGAACACGTTGGTGCTGGTGTCCGGGCTGTTGTAGTTGCGGTAGCCCCAGTAGTGGCCGATACCGTTGACGACGCCGGCTGCCCAGAAGGGAATCCAGGCCATCTGAACCGCCCACACCGTGACGCCGACAGCGCCGAACAGGGCGACGTCGATGGCAAGCATGGACAACACGCCCCACAAGCTGTGCTTGCTGTAGACGTTGCGTTCGAGCCAGTCGTCAGGCGTACCGTGGCCGAACTTGGCCATGGTTTCCTTGTTGTTCGATTCTTCGCGGTACAGCTCCGCGCCGCGGAACAGCACCTTCCAGATGCCGAACAGCATGGGCGAGTGAGGATCGCCTTCCTTTTCGCACTTGGCGTGGTGCTTGCGGTGAATGGCAACCCATTCCTTGGTGACCATGCCGGTCGTCATCCAGAGCCAGAAGCGGAAAAAATGCATGACGGCTGGATGGAGATCCAGGCCACGGTGCGCTTGGCTGCGATGGAGGAAGACGGTGACCGCAACAATCGTGATGTGCGTCACGACCAAGGTGAAAACGACAATCTGCCACCAAGTGGCTTGGGTCAGACCGCCGGCAATGAAGGAGAGGATGTAATCCATAAAGCTGTTATGAGCCTCGCTTGTTAAGTGCCTGAAGTTTAGCTTACCTTTGCCTTCTTATGACAAGGTAGTTTCAAAATAGTTTTTGAGCGAAATCAAGGACTAAGCCCTGCTTTTAGAGCAAAAAAAGCCACTCTCGCGATCACTTCAGGCAGATCGCGAGGCTAGCCTTGCGGACATGCGGCGCTTTGGGCCGGCTACCCCTGATAGTTGCGGGGTATTCGCAAAGACACCAGATTTTGGCCACCATCCGCAATTAAAGTTCCTGTCAGCAAAGGCGCTGGGGGAATACATGGTGTCTCCCCCGACAGTTTTTCCCAAGACATATGCGCAGGGCAAAATTTCACCCCTAAAATGCCGACGAACTGTCTCATTTGCCCCACTGATGCTGCTGACAAAAACCCGTCCCTTATTGTTTTCGGCCCTTGCCTTCCTTGCGCTGGTGCTACACACCCCCGTGTCCGCCCAGGCAATGAAGTCGGGTGACGTGGCCGTGTTGGCGTCGTACTACGAAATTCGAGGGTCGGACTGCCTGGCACTGCGAGCACCGTACGTGGTGATCACGGAGAAGCCGCGCCTGGGCAAGGCCAGCATCGTGCAGACTCGCGGACAATCCAGCGATTCTGGCCGCTGCGCCTATAAGTCCGTGGCGGTGTCCCAGGTGGTCTATATCGCCGATCAGCCGGGCTCGGATACCCTGGCCTGGCAGGTGAAATACCAGAACAAGACCTTGGGCACCCGTCGTTACAGCGCCACGGTGGGCGTCACGCCGGCCAGATAGCCAGCGCGCGCCGCACAGGGTGTCAGGCCGGCTTGCCCGGTGCCTCGGTGTCAGCCCCGGTGTCTACCTCGGTGCCAGCCTCGGCATCAGCCATGGGTTCCATCACCGGTTTACCCTCAGCCGCCTCGGCTTCGACCGGCGTGGCCTCGACCCCGCTTTCCGCCAGCACTTCCTGGCTGCCGTCTTCCGCCAGGTCAGCGTCAACCGCTACGCCTGCCGCCGCCGGCTCCGCTGCCGCGCCCTTCTTTTTGCGCTCGAATACCGCCGCGAAAAAGCCGTCGGTGCCATGCACGTCGGGACGCAATTGCAGATACGGGCCTTCCAGCTTCAGCGTTTCGCAGCGCGAGGCCAGGATTTCGGCGGCATCAAGACGTTCGAAATCAGGGTGGCTGGCCAGGAAACGTTCGGCCTGCACCTCGTTTTCTTCCGCCAACAGGCTGCAGGTGGCATAGACCAGACGTCCACCCGGCGCCACGCAACGGGCGGCACTATTCAGGATGCGCTCTTGCAACTGCCCCAGTTCAGCCAGCGCCTGGGGGTGCTGGCGCCACTTCAGGTCAGGATTGCGGCGCAAGGTGCCGATGCCGCTGCACGGCGCATCGACCAGCACGCGCTGGGCCTTGCCGGCCAGGCGCTTCACGCGGGAATCGTTTTCGCTGTCGATCACGACAGGCACCACGTTGGACAAGCCACTGCGCGCGAAACGGGGCTTGGCGCGCGCGAGACGGGCGGCCGAGACGTCGAAGGCGTACAGGCGGCCGGTGGAGCGCATCAGCGCCCCCAGCAGCAGCGTTTTGCCGCCGGCGCCCGCGCAGAAATCGATGATCATTTCGCCACGGCGCGGCGCGACCAGCAGCGCCAGCAACTGGCTACCTTCGTCCTGCACTTCGATGCTGCCGTTTTCGAACTGCGGCCAGCGGTTGATGGCAGGGCGCCCTTCCATGCGGATGCCCCACGGCGAATACGGCATGGCTACGGGTTCGTAGCGGCCGGCGCTTTGCTGCAATTCGGTCAGCATGGCGTCGCGTTCAACCTTGAGGGGGTTTACGCGTAGGTCCAGGCTGGCCTGGCGATTCAGCGCTTCGACGAGGGTGTCCGGGCTGTCCATCAGCGCCAGGCGCTCATCCAGCCAGTCGGGAATGCTGCCGCGAATGGCCCGCGGCAAGGTCGACAGGTCAATTTGCGACACGCGCTTGAGCCATTCGGCCTCAGCGGCGTCCATGCCCTCTTCCAGCGCCTCGGCACCCAGCGTCGCGTTCAGGCCCAGGATGGCCAGGCGGCGCGATGCGGGTCCCACGCCGCTTTCGCCAAACTGGCGATAACGGCGCAGATGGCGCAGCACATCATAGACGGCCTCGGCAACCTCGGAGCGATCGCGCGCGCCCAGGTTGGGGTGGTGACGCAGCCAGTGCGACAGCGCGGCATCAGCCGGATAGGTCCATTGCAGGATTTCGCCCAAAACACGCTGGACTTGGTCGATGCGGATGGCTGCATAAGACTGGCGGGGACGATTGAACTGCGGCTTTGGCGCGTTCTGATCACGACTGCCCTGATGGGCATCGCCACCACGTTGGCCAGCATATTGGCCGCGTTCACCACGGTCGTCGCCGCGCGGGCCGTCATAGGACGGACGCGAATCCGAACGGTCCTCGCTTTCACGGCGCTCCGATCCATAGGAACCGCGTTCACCGCCACGGCTGTCACCGCGCGGGCCATTGCCGTACGACGGGCGCGAATCCGGGCGGCCCGAGCCTTCACGACGCTCCGAGCCATAGGAACCACGCTCACCGCCACGGCTGTCGCCACGCGTGCCATTGCCATACGACGGGCGCGAATCCGGGCGGCCCGAGCCTTCGCGACGCTCCGAGCCATAGGAACCACGTTCGCCGCCACGGCTGTCGCCACGCGGGCCATTACCGTACGACGGGCGTGAATCTGGACGGCCGGCGCCTTCCCGGCGATCGGAACCATAGGAGCCGCGTTCACCGCTACGGTTCTCGCCACGCGGGGCGTTGCCGTACGACGGGCGCGAATCCGGACGACCCGAGCCTTCACGGCGCTTCGAGCCATAGGAACCACGTTCACCGCTACGGTTCTCGCCACGCGGGGCGTTGCCGTACGACGGACGGGAATCCGGTCGGCCCTGACCTTGACCCTGGCCTTGTCCCTGGCCGCTACGGCGCTCCGAACCGTAGGATGCCCGCTCACCACCGCGGTTTTCACCACGCGGGGCGTCGTAGGACGGACGGGGCGCCGGGCGGCCTTGGCCCTGGCCTTCGCGGCGGTCGCCGCCGAAGCCGCCGCGTTCGCCACGGCTGTCGCCACGCGGCGCGTCAAACGACGGACGGGGCGCCGGGCGGCCGGCATCGCGGCTGGGGCGCTCTTCACGCCCCCGTTCGGCGCGTTCGCGCACCGGCGCCTCGCGGGCTTCGCCCTTGGGACGCGAGAAGAAGGACCGACCGTCGCGCCCTTCGGAGGCGGCCCTCGGGGAGCCTGCCGGACGAGAACGCGGAGATTGGGGTTTAGTCATGGTGTGTTCCAGTAGGGCGGAGGAGTTCCGCCCGATAAAAGCGATTCAGGGCCGCTCAGGCGGCCGGCGACCAGGTGAAAAGGCGTGCGGGATCCCCCTGCACGTCCACCCGATGGTCGTTTGTCAGGGTAACCCGGCCTTCGGCCAACCAGCGCACGGCAGCCGGAAAAGCCTGATGTTCCACGGCCAGCACGCGGTTGGCCAGCAGTTCCGGCGTATCCCCAGCCAAAACCGGCACACAGCCCTGGGCAATGATGGGGCCGTGGTCCAGGACCGGGGTCACGAAATGCACGGTGCAGCCATGCACGCGCACGCCGGTGGCCAAGGCTTGGGCATGCGTATGCAGGCCAGGAAATGCCGGCAACAGCGATGGGTGGATGTTGACCAGGCGGCCGGCGTAATGGTTGACGAAGCCTGGCGTCAGCACGCGCATGAAACCGGCCAGGATGACGTAATCAGGCGCATAGCGATCGATTTCGGCGGCCAGGGCAGCATCGAAAGCCTCGCGGCTGGGGTAGTCCTTGTGGTACAGCGCTGCCGTGGGGATGCCTTGGGCGGCGGCCCACTCCAGGCCGCCCGCATCCGGTCGGCTGGCGATGACGGCGGCGATGTCGGCCGGCCAGCCCTCGTTGCGGCAGGCTTCGGCCAGCGCCTGCATGTTGCTGCCCCGCCCCGAGATCAGGATGACAAGGCGGCGCTTGGTAAGTTGTGTGTCCGGCAAGATAAAGAATCCAAAGATTGCCCCCCACGCGCCCCAGAAAGGACGCGGTTCGCGTGTGCCCGCGGGCTTGTCCGCCATCATTCAAGCGCCATGAAAACCCGCTGGCGCACAACTGATTGGGGGGATTGGAACAAACCCGGAATCCAAAATTGTAAACTCTCGCTCGTGAAACCATCCCTGCGTATCTACCGATCCCTGCCTCCGCCCGACCGGCGCGCTCCTTGCGCGCTGACGATCGGCAATTTCGACGGCGTCCATCGCGGGCATCAAGCCATGCTGGCTCGCGTCTGCCAAGCCGCTCGCGAGCGCGGTCTTACCCCTTCCGTGATGACCTTCGAGCCGCATCCCCGGGAGTATTTCGCCACGCTGAACCAACGCCCCGAATTGGCGCCCACCCGAGTCTCGGGCTTGCGCGACAAGCTGTCGGCGCTGGCCCGCTATGGCGTGTCCCAAGTGGTGGTGCAGCGGTTCAACGCCCGCCTGGCTGAAATGTCGGCCAATGCCTTCATCGAAAACCTTCTGGTACAGGGCCTGCAAACCAAATGGCTGCTGGTGGGCGAAGACTTCCGTTTTGGCCACAAGCGCAGCGGCGACATCGATCTGCTGCGCGAAGCCGGCATGCACCACGGCTTCGAAGTGCAGACACTGGCGGACGTGACCGACCAGCAAGGCCATCGCATTTCAAGTTCCGAGGTGCGCACGGCGCTGGCCGTGGGCGATCTGGACCGCGCCCGCCACCTGCTGGGCCACCCCTTCCATATCAGCGGCCACGTCATCCACGGCCAGAAGCTGGGCCGCACCCTGGGCTACCCCACCATGAACCTGCGCGTGGCCGAACGCTGCGCCGCGCGCTCGGGCATTTACGTGGTGCAGGTCTATGGGCTGGCCGACCGGCCCCTGCCCGCCGTGGCCAGCCTGGGCGTGCGCCCAACCGTCGAAGACCGTGGCAGAGTGCTACTTGAGTCACACCTGCTCGAAGACACGATCAATGCTTACGGTAAACTCGTACGCGTCGAATTCCTGCACAAGCTGCGGGACGAAGAAAAATTTCCTGACCTCCCTTCCCTGACTGCCGCCATCGCCGAAGACGCGCGAAACGCGCGCGCTTATTTTGCCGTTCATGGACTATAAAAAGACCCTCAACCTGCCCGATACCCCCTTCCCCATGCGGGGCGACCTTGCCAAGCGCGAGCCCGCCTGGATTTCGCAATGGGAGGAAAACCACGTCTACCAGGCGATCCGAGCAGCCAGCCGCGGCCGGCCCCGTTTCGTGCTGCACGACGGCCCGCCCTATGCGAACGGCGACATTCACATCGGCCACGCGGTCAACAAGATCCTGAAGGACATCATCGTCAAGAGCCGCAACATGGCCGGCTACGACGCGCATTACGTGCCGGGCTGGGATTGCCATGGCATGCCGATCGAAATCCAGATCGAAAAGAAATTCGGCAAGCACCTGCCCGTGGCGGAAGTGCAGTCGAAAGCTCGCGCCTACGCGCTTGAGCAGATCGACCGCCAGCGCAAGGATTTCAAGCGGCTGGGTGTGCTGGGCGAATGGGATCGCCCGTACATGACCATGAACTTCAGCAATGAAGCCGACGAGATCCGCGCGCTGGGCCGCATCCTTGACAAGGGCTACGTGTTTCGCGGCCTAAAGCCCGTGAACTGGTGCTTTGACTGTGGCTCGGCCTTGGCCGAAGCCGAAGTCGAATACGCCGACCGCGTCGACCCCGCCGTTGACGTCGCCTTCCCGTTCGCCGAACCCGCCAAGCTGGCGGCGGCGTTCAAGCTGGATTCGGTGGATGACGGCGCCATCGTCATCTGGACCACCACGCCCTGGACCATCCCGTCCAACCAGGCGCTGAACGTGCATCCGGAAATCGAATACGCGCTGGTGCGTGTGTCGCCAGTGCCCAAATTCGGCCCGCTGCTGCTCGTCGCGAAAGACCGCGTCGAAGCCTGCCTGAAGTCGTGGAACCTGGAAGGCGAAATCATCGCCACGGCACCCGGCGAAGCGCTGTCCGAAATTGAATTCCGCCATCCGCTGGCGCAGTTCAACGACGCCTACGACCGCCGCGCGCCGATCTACCTGGGCGACTATGTCACGGCCGACTCGGGCACGGGCGTCGTGCACTCGGCCCCAGCCTACGGCATCGAGGACTTTGTGTCGTGCAAGGCGCACGGCATGAAGGACACCGACTTCATCAGCCCCGTCATGGGCGACGGCAAGTACGTGGACAGCCTGGCGCTGTTCGGCGGCCTGTCCATCTGGGACGCCAACCCCAAGATCGTCGAAGCGCTGACTGAAGCCGGCGCGCTGATGCACGTCGAAAAGCACAAGCACAGCTACATGCACTGCTGGCGCCACAAGACGCCGATCATCTACCGCGCCACCAGCCAATGGTTCGCCGGCATGGACGTGGCCCCGAAAGACGGCGGCCCGACCCTGCGCGAATCGGCCTTGGCCGGCATCGACGCCACGGCCTTCTACCCGGCCTGGGGCCGCGCCCGTTTGCACGCCATGATCGCCAACCGCCCGGATTGGACCCTGTCGCGCCAACGCCAGTGGGGCGTGCCGATGGCCTTCTTCGTGCACAAGGAAACCGGCGAACTGCATCCGCGCACGTCTGAACTGCTGGAACAAGTGGCGCAGCGCGTGGAGAAAGACGGCATCGAAGCCTGGCAAGCCATTGAACCGCGCGACCTGCTCGGCGATGAAGCCGACCAGTACGAAAAGAACCGCGACACGCTCGACGTGTGGTTCGATTCCGGCAGCACGCACGCCACGGTATTGGGCGGCAAGGACGGCGAGTTCGCCGGTTCCCACGGCGCTGAACTCGGCTGGCCCGCCGACCTGTACCTGGAAGGCTCGGACCAGCATCGCGGCTGGTTCCATTCGTCGCTGCTGACGGGCTGCATGCTGTATGGCCAACCGCCCTACAAGGCGCTGCTGACGCACGGCTTCGTGGTGGACGGCCAGGGCCGCAAGATGAGCAAGTCGGTGGGCAACGTGATCGCACCCCAAAAGGTGTCGGACTCGCTGGGCGCCGAAATCCTGCGCTTGTGGGTCGCTTCCACCGATTACTCGGGCGAACTGTCCATCTCGGACGAAATCCTGAAGCGCGTGGTCGAGGGCTACCGCCGCATCCGCAACACGCTGCGCTTCCTGCTGGCCAACGTGGCCGACTTCGATGCGGTGTCGCAGGCGGTGCCGTATGGTGATCTGTTCGAAATCGACCGCTACGCGCTGGCGATGACGGCGCAGATGCAGTCCGAAGTGCAGGCCAACTACGAACGCTACGATTTCCACCCGGCGGTCTCGCGCTTGCAGACGTTCTGCTCGGAAGACCTGGGCGCGTTCTACCTGGACATCCTGAAAGACCGCCTGTACACGTCGGCGCCCAATAGCGTGGCGCGCCGCTCGGCACAGACGGCGCTGCTGGACATCACCCAGACGCTGCTCAAGCTGATGGCGCCGATCCTGTCCTTCACGGCCGAAGAAGCCTGGAAGGAACTGGTGGGCTCGGCGCTCAAGCACCAGGCCGACGCCGCCCGCACGACGATCTTCACCGAGGTCTATCACGCGCTGCCGCCGTTTGCCGATGCCGATGCGCTGTCGGCAAAGTGGACGCGCCTGCGCGCCATCCGTGCCGAGGTCCAGCGCAAGCTGGAAGAAGTGCGCACGGCGGGCGACATCGGTTCGTCGTTGCAAGCCGAAGTGGATCTTTACGCCAGCGGCGACGACCAGCAATTGCTGGCCAGCCTGGGCGACGACCTGCGCTTCGTGCTGATCGTGTCGCGCGCCACCGTGCATGCAGGCGACGGCGAAACCCGCATCGACGTCACGCCGTCCACGCACAAGAAGTGCGAACGCTGCTGGCACTGGCGCCTTGACGTGGGCCAGGACGCGGACCACCCCGAGATCTGCGGCCGCTGCGTGTCCAACCTGTTCGGCTCGGGCGAAGCCCGCGACAAGGCGTGAACATGGCCCGCCCCTCCGATTCGGGAGTGACGGGCGCGGCGCCCGCCCGCGCCGCCCCGGCGCGCGTGGGCGGCTGGCTGGCGCTGGCCTTGCTGATCATCGTGCTGGACCAGTTGACCAAGGTGTACTTCAACACCTCGTTCCAATATGGCGAACGCGTCAACGTGCTGCCGGTGTTCGACTTCACGCTGATGTACAACCGGGGGGCCGCGTTCAGCTTCCTGGCGTCCGAAGAAGGCTGGCAGCGTTGGCTGTTCACGGGCTTGGGAATCGTGGCGGCCGTGGTCATCACGATCATCTTGCGGCGCACGCACGGCCAACCGCGCTTCAGCCTGGCGCTGACGCTGATTTTGGGCGGCGCCGTCGGCAACGTCATCGACCGCGTGGCCTATGGCCACGTAGTGGACTTTCTGCTGTTCTACTGGAACGACTCCTACTTCCCCGCCTTCAACCTGGCGGACGTCGGCATCAGCTGCGGCGCGGTGCTGTTGGTGCTGGACGAACTGCTGCGCGCTCGCAAGAAGCCGCAAGCCTGACCGAGGCCAGCCAGGATTTAAAACCTGGCTTGAGCCGGACGGCGAGCCGAACGGCGAGCCGGGGCGCAACGCCTCGGCCGCCGTGCTTCACGCAGGGTTTTGTCCTATTTGATACCCCCTGAATGCATGGCGAACGGCGCAATGCCGCAATGCAGAATAAAATCACCGTCCATTCCTCGTTTTCACGGCGCTGAACCGCCGCCACGCCCTCATGCTCGATCTCGCCCGCAAACGCATTGTCCTAGGTCTGACCGGGGGCATCGCCTGCTACAAAATCGCCGAGCTGGTGCGGCGCATGACCGAACAAGGCGCCACCGTGGACGTGGTAATGACCGAGGCGGCCACGCACTTCATCACCCCTGTGACGATGCAAGCCCTGTCGGGCCGGCCGGTGTTCGTGGACGCCTGGGACGCGCGCGTGCCCAACAACATGGCGCACATCGACCTGACGCGTGGCGCCGATGCCGTGCTGATCGCGCCCGCCAGCGCCGACTTCATGGCCAAGCTGGCGCACGGTATGGCCGACGACCTGTTGTCCACGTTGTGCCTGGCACGTGCCTGTCCGTTACTCGTGGCGCCCGCCATGAACCGCGAAATGTGGGCCAACCCGGCTACCCAACGCAATGTTGAACAATTGCGGGCTGACGGCATCAGCGTGCTGGGCCCGTCGGCGGGCGAACAGGCTTGCGGTGAGACTGGTGACGGCCGCATGCTGGAATCGCATGAACTGCTGGCCGACCTGATCGCCTTCTTCCAACCCAAGTTGCTGGCGGGCCGCCACGTGTTGCTGACCGCTGGCCCCACGTCTGAACCCGTGGACCCCGTGCGCGTGCTGAGCAACCGTTCGTCGGGCAAGACCGGTTACGCCCTGGCCCGCGCCGCGCGCGAAGCCGGTGCCCGCGTTACCTTGATTACCGGCGCCACGTTCCTGCCCGTACCGCGCGGTGTGACGGCGCTATCGGTCATGACCGCGCGCCAGATGCATGACGCCGTCATGGCCAGCGCGGCCGATGCCGACATTTTCATTGCCGTGGCCGCCGTGGCCGACTGGCGCGTGAAGAACGTCAGCACGCAAAAGCTGAAGAAAACGAGTGAAGGCGGCGGCGCGCCGCTGATGGAATTTGAACCGAATCCGGACATCCTGGCCGAAGTGGCCAAGCTGGAAAACGGCCCATGGTGCGTGGGCTTCGCAGCCGAAACCGAAAAGCTGGCGGAGCACGCCGAAGCCAAGCGCCAACGCAAGGGCATCCCGCTGCTGGTGGGCAACCTGGCGCACAAGGTCATGGACGCGGACACCACCGAACTGGTGTTGTTCGACGAACAAGGCGCGCATCCCCTGCCCGCCGGCGACAAGCTGGAAGCCGCCCGCCGCCTGATCGCGGAAATCGCCGCCCGCTTTCCTACGTAGGATAGGTGAAGCGCGCGAAAGCCAGGGCAAGAAACGTAAGGCCGAACGCGTGTATGGACCGGGGACATGGGTAACGGGTGTTCGGGGACATAGGTAACACTTCTAGCATCACGGTATGGTCGTTTTT
>NZ_JBCGCS010000018.1:0-135015 GCF_038594925.1 Achromobacter sp. JD-1
CGGGTGAGCTGTATCTGGGAGGGGTGGGCTTGGCGCGCGGGTATCTGAACCGCCCGGGCCTGACCGCCGACCGCTTCATCGCCGACCCGGACGGGCAGGGCGGCAGGCTGTATCGCACGGGCGACTTGGTGCGCTGGATGGGGGAGGGGCACCTGGAGTATCTGGGCCGCCTGGATCATCAGGTGAAGATCCGTGGCTTGCGGATTGAATTGGGTGAGATCGAGGCCGCTCTCTTGTCACAGCCGGATGTGGAACAAGCGGCGGTGCTGGCGCAGGACGGTCCATCGGGCGCGCGGTTGGTCGCGTATGTCGCACCGGCGGCAGTGGATACCGCCGCGCTGCGAAGCGCATTGTCGGCAGCATTGCCCGATTACATGGTGCCCGCAGCCTTCGTCACATTGGATGCTCTGCCGGTCAACGCCAACGGCAAGCTGGATCACAAGGCCTTGCCCAAGGCAGAGTTCGCCGCCAGCCACGGCTACGAAGCGCCCGAGGGCGCGGTCGAAACTGCCCTTGCCGCCATCTGGTCGCAAGTACTGGGCGCGCCGCGGGTGGGCCGTCACGACAACTTCTTTGAACTGGGCGGCGACTCGATACTCAGCCTGCAAATCGTGGCGCGCTTGCGCCAGGCAGGGTGGCAGATCACGCCGCGCCAGGTGTTCGAGCGGCAGACCGTGGCCGATCTGGCCGCCGTAGCTGCGCAGATGCAGGACGTTTTGCCGCACAACGCGGTGCGTCACCGGACAGCGCAGTCACTGGCCGACTACCCAGATGCGCCGCCGATTGCCGAGCTGGGCTGGGATGCCGCCGACGTCGAAGACGTGTACCCGCTGTCGCCCACGCAGGAAGGGATGCTGTTCCATACGCTGGAGGCGCCAGGCACGGGGCTCTATGTGAACCAGTTGAGCGTGCGTATCGACGGAGTGGACGGTGATCGGTTGGCCGATGCGTGGCGGGCCATGGTGGCGCGCCACCCGGTGCTGCGCACGGCATTCCTGTGGCGCGCGGGCATGAAGCGCCCCTTGCAGGCGGTGCTGAAAGCGGCGCACCCCGACATCATCCGTGAAGATTGGCGCGACCCACTGGCCGCCGGTGATGCCGACGCCTATGCGGCCGCTGAACTGGCGCGCCAGATGGACTTTGCGCAAGCGCGCTTGGCGCGGGTGGTATTGATCCGGCTGGGGCCTGACGGCTATCAGCTGATATGGACCTATCACCATCTGCTGCTGGACGGATGGAGCGCGTCGCGCTTGATCGGTGAATGGCTGCGGACCTACGGCGGCGAGTCGCTGCCGGCGGCGGGCCCCGGCTATGGCGACTATGCCCGTTGGCTTGGCGAGCAAGACCGCCCTGTTAGCGAGCACTTCTGGAAAACCGAGTTGGCCGCGCTTGACGGCCCGACGCTGCTGGCACGGGCGGCGGAAAGTATCGTCGCGCCCGATGTGCGCGTCGAGACCGGAGACGGCCCCGCGACAACCCCGTACGCAAAGATCTACACCCGCCTGGACGCCTGCGCCACGCAGGCGTTGCGCGCCTTGGCGCAAGCGCAGCGCGTCACGCTGAACACCGTCATCCAGGCAGCGTGGGGCATCGTTTTGCAACGCTACACGCAGCAGGACACGGTGGTGTTCGGCGCAACCGTTGCCGGCCGTCCCGCCACGCTGGCGGGCGTCGAGGACATTCTGGGCCTCTTCATCAACACGCTGCCCGTGCCCGTCAGCCGGAACCCCGCGCAAACGGTGTCCGCGTATCTACAGGCCTTGCAGCGGACCAATCTGCGCCTGCGCGAACAGGAGCATGCCGCACTGTCGGATATCCAGCGCTGGGCGGGGTCGTCGGGCCGCCCCTTGTTCGACAGCATCGTGGTGTTCGAGAACTACCCGGTCGACGAGACCCTCAAGCGCAATGAACGCTATGGCCTGCGCTTCGGCCCGGTGGCGGGGTCTGGGCTGACGGGTTACGTCATGGACTTGCAGGTTGTGGCGAATCAGGAATTGGAGATCGAGTATTGCTACGCGCGCGCCGCGCTTGGCGATGCGATGGCGGAGGGTCTACGCGCACAACTGGAACATGTGCTGGCGCAAATGCAGGCGGCGCCATCGCGCCCGGTGGGCGAGCTGACCTGGTTGGACGCCGCACGGCAAACGGCCTTGGACCAGTGGTCCGTGGACCCGGATCAACCCGTTATCGCGGCGGGCCGGCACGGCTTTGTGCATGAGCAGATAGGCGCACATGCGCTGGCCCGTGGGCAGGCATGCGCGCTGGCGCTGGGCGAGGCGCGCATGCGCTATGCGGAATTGGACCTGCGCGCCAACCGTCTGGCCCAGCGCCTGGTCCGCCTTGGCGTGCGGCCCGAGTCGCGGGTGGGCGTGGCGATGCCGCGGTCACTGGATACCGTGGTGGCCTTCCTGGCCGTGCTCAAGGCAGGCGGCGCGTATGTGCCGTTGGACCTGCAGCATCCGGCCGAACGGCTGGCCTATGTGATCGATGACAGCGGCATGTCGCTGGTGATCACCGGCGCCGAGCCCCCTGGCCATCTGCCGCGCCGCGCGGGCGTACAGACGCTGGCCTACGAGGCGGCCGCCGTGGCGGACGAACCGCCGCTCGCCCCCCACGTGGCGCTGTCGCCCGACAACATGGCGTACGTCATCTACACATCGGGGTCAACGGGCAAGCCCAAGGGCGTAGCCGTCACGCACGGCCCGCTAGCCATGCATTGCCGGGCGACGGCGCGCATCTACGGCCTGACGCCCGATTCGCACGAGCTTCTGTTCATGTCGTTCTCGTTCGATGGCGCGCATGAACGCTGGTTGACCGCGTTGACCACGGGCGCCGAACTGGCGGTGCGTGGCCCTGACTTGTGGACGGCAGAGCAGGCGCTGGACGCGCTGCGGCGGCACCAGACAAGTCATGCCGCCTTTCCGCCGGCATATCTGAACCAGATGGCGGAATGGGCGGCCGTGCAAGGCGATGCGCCGCCGGTCGATTTGTACGTGTTCGGCGGCGAAGCCATGCCTCGCGCCGCCTACGAGCGCGTGCGGCTGAATCTGCGGCCCAACTGGCTGATCAATGGCTATGGCCCCACAGAAACCGTGGTGACGCCCTTGATCTGGAAGACGCCCGCCAACGCAAGTTTCGACTGCGCCTATGCGCCGATCGGCAAACCAGTGGGTGCGCGCGCCGTCTACGTGCTGGATGGCGATCTGCAACAAGTGCCTGTCGGCCACCTTGGCGAGCTTTACATCGGCGGTTACGGCGTGGCGCGGGGCTATCTGGGCCGGCCAGGGCTGACGGCGGATCGCTATGTGGCGAACCCGTTTGGCGAACCCGGCACGCGCATGTACCGCAGCGGCGACATCGTGCGCTGGATGGGCGATGGCAATATCGAATACGCGGGACGCGGCGATCATCAGGTGAAAATCCGCGGATTCCGGATCGAGCTGGGCGAAATCGAAGCGCGCATCCTGGCGTTGGACAGCGTGGCGGAGGCCGCGGTGCTGGTGCACGAAGACGCGGGCGGCAAAAAGTTGGCGGCCTATGTTGTGCCGGCGGCGGGCAAGGGCGCAGGCCTCGCGGCCGAGCTGCGTAGCCAGTTGGCCGCGCAACTGCCCGACTACATGGTGCCGGCGTCGTTCAGCGTGCTGACCGCCTTGCCGCGCCTGATCAGCGGCAAACTGGACCGCGCCGCCTTGCCCGCGCCACAGGCGGGCATGCAACGCGACTTCGTCGCGCCCTCGACCGAGCCGGCGCGCGTGCTGGCGAGCATCTGGCAGGACGTGCTTGGCGTGGACCGGGTGGGCCAGACCGACAACTTCTTCGAGCTGGGCGGCGATTCCCTGCTTAGCCTGAAGGTGCTGGCGCGGGTGCGGGCGTTGCGCCATCCCGAGCTGAGCTTCACGCTACGCGACCTGATGCAGCGGCCCAGCATTGGCCAACTGCTGCGCTTGCATACCGCCGAACCGGCGACGCTGTCCCTGCCCACACCGCTGAATGGCGGGCAGGGCGCGGGCGCGCCATTGTTCTGCGTCCATGCCGGCATGGGAACCTTGTTCGACTATCAACCGTTGGCCCGGCGCCTGAACGGCGTGCGGCCGGTCTATGGGCTGCCGTGCCGCATGCTGCACGATCCGGCGCATCGCGATGTGTCGCTGGAACGCATGGCAGACGATTACTGCGCGCAGATCCAGGCATTGCAGGACCAGGGGCCGTATCATCTGGCCGGCTGGTCCCTGGGCGGCACGCTGGCCGCGCTGGTCGCCGCGCGCCTGGAAGCGCAGGGGCAACAGGTGGCGTATGTGGGGCTGATCGATCCTTATGTGCCGGGTATCGGCACGGACGCGCTGCGGGATTGGCGCGACGACCTGCGCCACTTTACGGCGGTGGTCGCGCCCGGCGCGCAGGTGTCGCCCGAGAGCGCCGTAGCGCCTGCCGCCGGTCATCCCGACGAGCCGATCTCGTTGGCGGCCGTCCAGGCGCGTCTTGAGCAATATCTGGCCACGGCGGACTCCTTGCAAGGCTATGCGGGCATGGGCGCGGCCGAGCTGGCGCGCATCTTCCTGGTGGCGCGCGCATTGCAAGCCTTGTCGTTGCAGACGGCGACGGTGGACGCGGTGCGGGCGCCGGCGCGCTGCTGGTGGACGCCGGCACGCGACGTCGTGCAGCGGCAGACACTGGCCGCGCAGTTGGGCCAACCGGCGCTCGATAGCCAGGACATCGACACCGACCACTACGGCATCATCCGCGATGCGCGCATGCTGGATCAGATGTTGGCCCATCTGTCGGCGCTGGACATGGCAATCGCTGTATGAAGAAAGGGGTCACGGCCGTTGTCGCGGCCGTGACCCCTTTGGGGATGGCGTATCCAGAACGCCGGAACGTTTCGCGCGATCAGGCGCCGTCGGCAGCCTGCTTGAAGGCGGCAGCCAGCGCGCGGGCCAGATCAGCGCGCAGGACGGCCGTTTGTTCGACGATGTTCCCCAGCCGTGCGAAGTCATGCACCATGCCCGGATAGATATCCAGGCGCGTCGCAACGCCCGCCTGTTGCAGCCTGCGCGCGTACGCCGTCCCCTCGTCGACCAGCAGGTCGCATTCGGCCAACGCAATATGGGCGGGCGCCACACCGCGCAGGTCGGGGTGCGCCAGCGGCGCAAAGCGCCAATCGTCTGCATCTTCGGGGCGGCTCAGGGCGTTGGCGAACATCCAGTCCAAGGTCGCGGCCTCAAGCAGATGGCCGGTGGCATAGCGCTGTTTGGACGGGAAGTCGTTGCTGGCGCTGGTGCACGGATACAACAGCAGCTGCAACAGCGGCGCCACGCCACCGGCGTCGCGCGCATGCAGACTCAAGGCGGCGGCGAGCGAGCCGCCGACGCTGTCTCCGCCCACGGCAAGGCGGCCGGGCCGCCAGCCTAGCGGCGCGTCAGGCCCCAGCAGCCACGTCCAGGCATCCAGCGCGTCCAGGTAGGCGGTCGGAAAGCGGTGCTCTGGCGCGCGCCGGTAATCCAGCGCCAGCACCGCGCAGGGCGTCAGCGCCGCCAGATCGCGGCACAGGGAATCGTGGGATTCCAGGCCACCCAGGCAATAACCGCCGCCATGCAAGAACAGCAGAAGCGGCAAGTCGGAGCCGCCCGCCGCGCCGGGCCGGTACAGGCGCGCGGGCAGGCGTGCGCCGTCCCGGGCAGGCACCGCGAAGTCTTGCGCCAAGACACGCGGGTCGCCCGGCGCGTCCAGCATTGGCGTGGCCGCGTCATAGTCCGCGCGCGCCTGCGCGATGCCGACCTCGTGCATGGGCGGGTTGCCGGCCGCCGCCACCAGGTCCAGAAAGGCGGCCAGCTCGGGATGTGGCGCGCCCATCATCACCAGCGGTACGCCACCGAGGCGATCACCGTGCGTTCCAGGCCGTAGCGGCAGTTCACCGTGTTGTTGCGGCAGACCACCGTTTCCTTGTTGAACAGGTTCGTCGCGTCAACGGCGAAGCGCCAGTTGCGCAGTTGGTAGTGCAGGCCGGCATCGACCATGAACGACGAGCCGTTCTCGATGGTGTTGGCGACATCGGCGTAGGTCTTGCCCAGGTAGCGCACGCCGACTCCCATGCCCAGCCCTTGCAGCACGGTGTCGGGCAGCGTGTAGTTGACCCAGGCAGAGGCCATGTGGCGCGGCGTGACGATGGGCGTGTTGCCCACTTCGGCCGGGTTGTTGCTCTTGTTCACCTTCACGTCATTCAAGGTATACGACGCCACCACGTCCAGCCCGCGCATCAGATTGGCCTTGCCTTCCAATTCGATGCCACGCGACTCGATCTCGCCCGTCTGCACGCTGAAGTTCGTGTTGCGCGGGTCGGGCGTGAGCGCATTGCGTTGCGTCAGGTCAAACACCGACAGCGCGACCAGGCTGTTCGAGCCCGGCGGCTGGTACTTGATGCCGAACTCGTACTGCTCGCCCTTGGTGGGCTTGAACGGCGTGCTGTCCATGCTGACGCCGCTTTGCGGCAGGAACGACGTGGAATAGCTCACGTAGGGCGTGATGCCCGAATCGAACAGGTAGGCCAGCCCCATGCGCCCGGTGAAGGCGGTGTCCTGCTGGCGCACGGTGTTGTCGGTCAGCCGGTTGTTGCTGGAGCTGCGCGCCCAATCCTGGCGCGCGCCCAGCGTTACCACGACCTTGTCAACCCTGATCTGGTCCTGCAGGTACACGCCCAACTGCCGGTTCACATCCTTCTGGTCGATGATGGTGTTGGCGGCGGACGGGTAGGGGATGTCCTGGTCGTAGACCGGGTTGTCCAGATCCAGATTCGGCGCAAGGCCCTGGCGATACCATTGCTGACCGTCCTGGAACTTGTAGTCCAGGCCCGCCAGCACCGTGTGCGAGACACGACCCAGGTTGAATTTGTATTCAGCCTGGGTGTCGATGACGACGCCATCCATGCTTTCCTTGGACACCAGGGCATAGCGGCTGATGGTGTGGCCGTCGGCCAGCAGGCGCAGGTTGTAGAGGTCGCGCTGGTCCAGCTTGCCGTGCTGGTAGCGGGCATTCTGGCGAAGCGTCAGCGCGTTGTTGACACGGTGTTCAAGCAGGTAGCCGATGGCGTATTGCTTGCGGTCGTACTTGTTGAAGCCGTAGTCGCCCACGGGTACGTGCGTCGGGTAGACCGGGCGGGATTCTCCATCCGTCTGGTCATGCTGGTAGCTTGTCAGCAGCGTGAAGCTGGTGTCGGAATTTGGCCGCCACGTGAACGCCGGCGCGATGTAGCCCAGGTCGTCGGGGTAGCGATGATCGCTGTCGTACTTGACCTGCGTACCGCCGTTGCGAAGGATCCCGGTCAGGCGGTACAGGTACTTGCCTTCCTCATCGATCGGCCCGCCGAAGTCGACCGCGGCCTGGCGCCGGTCGAAGTTGCCGCCCTGCAGGACGACTTCACCAAAAGACTCAGCGGTGGGGCGCTTGGTGACACGGTTGACCAATCCGCCCGGGGCGATCTGGCCGTACAGCACGGACGACGGGCCACGGATGACCTCCACGCGTTCCAGCGCGTACGGATCGGTGCGCGCGCGGATCTGGTCGTACGGTATTTGGCTGAGGCCGTCGCGGAAATCGCCCGTGATCTTGGCGTCAAAGCCGCGCAGCACGATCCAGTCATTGCGAACCTCGGCGCCGCCGAAGTTGCTGATCTGTACGCCGGGCACATATTGAATTGCTTGCGACACCGTCTGCACGCCACGGTCCAGCATCTCTTGTGCGCCCACCACCGAGACGGACTGCGGAATCTCCCGCAGCGCGGTCGGCGTCTTGCTGCCCGTCAGTGTTTCTCTTGCCACATACCCGTTCACCGGGCCGGTGGCAGCGTCCAGCGCGTCAGCGCGGACGTTGATGGCGGGGAGGGTGGGCGTGGTGCTGTCGGAAGCCTGTTGCGCCTGGGCCGGCGCGCCGATGGCCAGCCCCAGCAGCAGGGGATAGCGCAGTTGGCGGAGCGCGCGCGCGCGCGGTGTGATGCGAGGTGTTTTCATGGTCTTCTGTGCAATGTCGGGCACGACGAGGAGCCCGTTGTTTTAGGTTTGACTGCGGTTGGTGCGAAAGATCGCTTCCCCTTGGGCATGCAGCGCGGCCCTGAGGGAAGCGGAAAAAATATCGAAGACGCGATCGATCTGGCGCGCGGTGATGATCAGCGGCGGCAGGAAGCGGACGACGCTGCCGTGGCGGCCGCCCAGTTCGATAATCAGGCCGCGGCGCAGGCACTCGGCCTGCACGGCGCTGGCCAATCCCGGCGCGGCGGGTTGGGGCATGCCGGCGGGAAGCGAAGGCTCCACCAGTTCCACGCCCAGCATCAGGCCACGGCCGCGCACATCCCCCAGTTCGGGGTGGTCGCGCTGCAATTGCAGAAGCAGGCCGGTCAGCCGTTCGCCCATGGCGTGGGCATGGTCGGCCAGGCCTTCCGAGCGCAGCACGTGCATGGTGGCGGACCCGGCCGCCATCGCCAGTTGGTTGCCGCGGAAGGTGCCGGCGTGCGTGCCGCTTTCCCACTGATCCAGGCTGTCGCGGTAGACCACCACCGCCATCGGCAGCCCGCCGCCGATGGCCTTGGACAGCACCACCACGTCCGGCTCGATGTCGGCGTGTTCGAAGGCGAACATGCGGCCGGTGCGGCCGAAGCCGGACTGGACCTCGTCCAGGATCATGGGCACGTCGGCTGCACGCGTCAGCTCACGCAGGCCTTGCAGCCATTCCAGCGGCGCCGGGATGACGCCGCCTTCGCCCTGGACGGCTTCCAGGATCATGCCGGCCGCAGGGGGCACACCGCCTTCCGGATCGTTCAGAACGGTGCTGATGTACCGCAGCCCGGCTTGCACGCCGGCGCCGCCCCGCAGCCCGAAGGGGCAGCGGTACTGGTAGGCGTAGGGCAGGAATTGCACGCCGGCCAGCGGCGACCGCAGCGACCGCTTGGGCCGCACGTTGCCCATCAATTGCAGCGCGCCTTGCGTCATGCCGTGATACGCACCCTGGAACGCAAGAATGTCCGCGCGGCCGGTTGCGGTCTTGACCAGCTTGAGGGCCGCTTCGATCGCGTCGGCGCCCGTCGGACCGCAGAACTGGATCTTGGCGTTGCGCGAGAAGTTCGCGGGCAGCAGGTCGAACAAGTCCCGCATGAAGCGGTCTTTCACGGGCGTGGTCAGGTCCAGCGTCAACAACGGCAGGTCCGCGTTCAGGGCCGCGCCGATGGCTTCGGTTACCGCTGGGTGGTTATGCCCCAGCGCCAGTGAACCGGCGCCGGCCAGGCAATCAATGAACACGCGGCCTTCAATGTCTTCGACGTAAATTCCCTTGGCCCGCTTGAGCGCCAGCGGGATGCGCCGGGGATAGCTGCGCGCATCGGACTCACGCTGCTCCTGGTATTGCAGCAACGTGTTTCCCGCGAGCGTGTAGGGGGCCGCAAGCGCATCGTGCTGACGCGCCAGATCCTGATCCGCCTGCGCGGCGGTGGGGAAGTAAGCCATGGTGATACGCCTTCAAAAAGGTCCGCGCGCAACGGGCGTGAACCGGTGAATGGGCAAGACGAAGCCGGGTCAGCCCGCCAGCGCGGCGCGACGTTCCCGTTGCGGCCTTTCCACTGCGTCGCCCGGGCTGCCCGCGCGCAAGGCATTGCCGATTTCCTGCGAACGGATGGCCAGGATGGACAGCAGACTGTCGCTGATGCCGTGCGTGGTTTCGCTGCCGCCTTGCACATAGATGGCGGGCTTTAACCGGGCGTCGGCGCGCAAGCGGTAGTGGCGATCGATGGCGTGGTCTTCCAGGTAGGGAGCCAGCGGGGCCAGCAGCTGTTTATGGTGGTCGCGGACGTAGCCTGTCGCCAAAATCACCGCGTCATACCTGACGACTTCGCTGCGGTGCGTATCGCGGTCGAACAAGGTCAGCGCAACGCTTTGCCCGTCGCCATCCACGCCGTCCACGACTTCCACGGCATCGACCTGGCAACGGCGGCGCAACTGATGGCGCGCCTGGCGGGTCACCTGTTGTTGGTAGAACACGTTGTAGATGCGTTCGATCAACTCGACGTCCGGCGCCGAATAGTTCGTATGCCAAGCCTCTGACAGCAACCCCGCGCGTTCGGCGGGCGGCCGGCTGTAGATGTAGTCGGTGTGCTCGGCGTTGAAGATCTCGTTCATGTAAGGGCTGTCGTCGGACGGGCGCAGCGCCCGCCCGCGCATCAGCAGATCGACCTGGGGCCGATCCGGGTGCTCGTGCAGGTTCATGAAGATTTCAGCGGCGCTCTGGCCCGCGCCCAGCACTGCGATCCGGCGCGGATGCGCGATCTTGCCGATGGCCGAAAGATACGAGCTGGTGTGAAAAATGCGTGGCTCGTCGCGCCAGGCCAGGAACGGTTCGGGAATGTGGGCCTTGCCGCCCACGCTCACGACCAGGTTGCGCGCCAGGCGTTCGCGGACCCGGCCTTGAGCGTCGCGTGAGCGCACCCGTAGCAGCGGCACCGTGTCGCCGACGGTTTCGGGCGCCACGTCGAACACGTCTTCGCCATAGGCGCAGCGGTCCGAGAAATGACCGGCCGCCCACGCCAGATAGTCGTTGAATTCGTGCCGGCTGGGGAAGAACGTCTTCAGGTTGATGAACTGCTGTAAGCGGCCCTGGCTGTGCAGGTAATTCAGGAACGTGAACGGGCTAGCCGGGTTGCGCAGCGTGACCAGGTCCTTCAAGAACGAGATCTGCATGTGCGTGCCGTCCAGCATCATGTGCGGATGCCAGGCAAAGCACGGCTGTTTCTCAAGGAACAGCGGCAACAGGCCCGAATCGCCGCCATAGCGTTCTTCCAGGGCGATGGCCAGGGCGATGTTGGACGGGCCGAAGCCAATGCCGATCAGATCGTGTACTTGCATGGACACCTTCACTGCGTCAGGGATTGGGCGGGGACGCGGCGTGCGTCATGCGCCTCGGGGTGCGCCAGCTTGCTGCCGTCGGGCGCGCGTGGCAGCCAGAACCGTTCGCCGAAGAATCGTTCACGCGACAACGTGCCCAGCATGGCGCGCTTGTGCGGAAAGTCGAATTCCTTTTCCAGCGCGTAGCCGCTGCGGGCCAGATTGCGGATCATCTTGACGTTGTCGGCGCGCGGTTCGATGACCAGGCGTTGGGTGCGCACATCGTCCAGCAGCAGGTAGTGCGAAATCGAAGGCAGCCAGGCGGGCACGAAGGCAGGGCCGCGGCAGGAGGCTTCGCCGATCAGCACATGCCAGCCACGGTCGAAGTCTGCCGCGTTGCAGAAGGGGGCAATACGGTCTTCGCGCGCCCAATAGGTTTCGAAATAGCCGAACGGCACGTTGTCCAGGCAGCCGATGAGCGCGAGCGTGTGCGGGTCGTCGGCCTGCTTGCGCAGATAAGCGCGGTGCTTGTCCAGGTCGCCTTCCTCTTGCCAGAACTCGGCGACGACGGGGTCGTTCATCCAGCGGTTCAGGCGCACCGCGTCCAATTCTTCCGTCGCCACCCGAAACGACAAGGTGGCTGACAGCCAGGGGATGGCCCGGCGGTAAACCACACCCGTCGGCTTCGGGGGACGGCGAGGGTGACGGCGTTCGCCCGTCATCACATAGTCCAGCGGATACGCGGGCGCTGCGCCTCGCGGCAGCCACGACGCGGCAAGCTGCCAGAACATGCTGGCCTGCACCGTCTGCGTGCCGTGCGCGTCCGGCACCAGCAGGCCGGCCTCTTGCAGGGCGCGGGCTTGCGGCAGCGGAGCGCGCAGGGTCAGGTGCGTGGCGAAGGGCAGTTGGGAGAACGCCGATTCGATGGCAGCCATCAGTTCGTTCGCGTCAGGATCGCCTGCGCACGGGCCCAGCCATTCAAGACGCGGCGGTTGCGCGTCCGCGCTGAGATTCCACCGGGCGATTGCCGCGGCGCGTTCATGGTTTTGAGTCATCGGCACGAACCTTCGTCGGAATGATTGGCCGCAGGCGCTTGCCTTGCGGTCCATGCTCTTATTTCTAGACGAATGAGAATCGGTGCTGTTTAGTCCCAACTGCAAAATTCCCGGTGGCCGGGGCGGATATGGCGAGGAAGGGGCGCTAGGCGCCGCGCGTCTCGCGGGTGGGCCGATTGGGTGCGGACAGCGGGCAAAGATCGCAATACCCGTGGCCGGGCAGCATGTAGTACAGGCAGCAGCGGCGAAGCAGGGCGCGCGCGCGCGGGCCTTGTGGCGTGTCGCGCAGCACCTCGCGCGGGGCGCGGTACATCGGGTTGGGTTCGCCACGCCACAGGGGCGCGTCGAGCAGCAAGGCGCGGTCTTGCGCCAGTTGGGAGTTGCCCGGCATCGCCTGCATTAACTGCGACAACGTCAGGTCCAGATAGCGCGCCACGTTTCCCCAGGTGATCTTCGGGGACAGCCGCGCGCATTGCGCCAGCCGCGTCGCCAGCGGTTCCAGGTGTTCATGCAGCAAAGGCGCATAGCGTGCGTGAGTGTCACGGCCTGGCTGCGCCTGGCCGTCATGCGGAATCAACAGGCGCAACACCGCGCCGTCGCCATCAAATTGCGGCTTGACCTGGCGCGCCGCCGTGGGCAAGACGCGCTGCAGCACGCTGGCCGCTGCGGCAACGGGCGGCAGCAGGCGCCAGAAATACGTCAGCGTCCATACCGAGGCGACCGGGGCCAGCGCCGCCGCACCGAAATGCCGCGCCTGCCGGGCCAGGATGAGAGGCAGGGCTTCGGCGTCTTCAAGCAGTTGCGCCACCGTGGGCTGTCCGCAAGCGTTCTCGCCCGCCAGCGCCACCCCATCGCCATGCGCCGCCCAGTCGCCGGGAAACAGGGGCGCCAGCACCGGGATCATTGTTGAATTCCCCCGGAGCGTGCCCGCGCACAGCGATCACGGTCCAGGCGCGAGGGCGGTGTGGCAGCGGGCAGGGTGAGGGCGCAGTCCATCCCATACAGACGAACCGGCTCGACAAAAATTTAGCCCTGCATGCAGCGCGGCATGGCGCCGCCTAAACATCCGCCAGGCTGCTTCGTCTTCATAAGTTGAGCGCAGGCATCTACGTCGAGGAATTCGGTTGATTACCCATCTGATCAGGCACTCCAAAAAACTCCTGGCGCTTGCATCGTTTACCTGCGTGTGCGCCGGCCTCTTCAGTGTGCTGCTGGTCATGCAGATCAACATCGCCCTGACGGCCGACGCCACCGAGCGTCCGCGCCTGGCCTGGATCTTTGCGCTGACGGCCGTGCTGGCGATGCTGGCGCGAATGGGCTCGGCGCTGCTGTTCGAACGGCTCAGCCAGCAAACGCATGCTGACTTGAGACGCTACATCACGGACCGCGCGATGCAGGCGGACTTTGCGCATCTGGAACGGGTGGGCGCCGACCGCATCCAGTCGGCGCTGACTGAGCACAGCGCCAACGTGGCCCAGTACTTCGTCAGCCTGCCCGCCATTCTGAACAATGCCGTCGTGGTCGCGGGTTGCTTGGTGTACATGGCGTTTCTGTCGTGGAAGGTGTTTCTTGTGGCGGTGCTGGTGGTCGGCCTGGGCTCGCTGGGCTATCACCTGGCGCATTTGCGCGCGATCAAGCATCTGGAGGTCGCGGCGCGCGAACAGGATCAGCTGTTTGGCTACTTTCGCGCGGTCAGCGCGGGCGCCAAAGAGCTGCGGCTGAACCGCGGCAAGCGTTCGGCGTTCCTGGCGGACATGCTCCATCATTCGATCGAGGCGGTGCGCCGCGCCCGCACGCGCGGCATGTCCATCTTCGTCGTATCCGCCAGCTGGAGCAATTTCCTGGTCTACGCGTTCATCGGGCTGGTGTTGTTCGGGCTGGCCGGCAACCAGCCCGGCCAGGAACGCGTGATGACGGGCTTTGCGTTGCTGTTCCTGTACATGGTGGCGCCGCTTGAGGCCTTGCTGTTGAACATTCCGCGCGCCAACCTGGCGAAGGTGTCCGCCGGCCGTATCCACGACATCGTAGGCGGCATGGTGGCCTCGGAGCCCGCCGCCGGCGAGCTTACGCCCGCCGCCGCGTCGCCCCGCATTTCGCTGCACGAGGTCACCCACAGCTACTACCACGAACAAAGCGACTACATCTTTCAGTTGGGGCCGATCAACCTGTCGTTCGAGCCGGGCGAAATCGTCTTCCTGGTGGGCGGCAACGGCAGCGGCAAGACCACGCTGGCCAAGCTGCTGGTGGGACTGTATCGCCCGGAATCAGGCGAGGTGAGGGTGGATGGGGAGCCGGTTGGTGACCACAACCGCGACCGCTACCGGCAGGCTTTCTCGGCGATCTTTGCCGACTTCCACCTGTTTGACCGCCTGCTGGAAAGCGGCCGCGACGATGTCGACGACGTCGGCAACCGCTGGCTTGAGCGGCTGCATCTGCAACACAAGGTGCAGGTGCGCGATGGCGCCTTCAGCACCAGCGCGTTGTCGCAGGGGCAGCGCAAGCGCCTGGCGCTGGTGGCGACCTACCTGGAAGACCGGCCCTTTGTGGTGTTTGACGAATGGGCGGCGGATCAAGACCCGCTGTTCAAGGAAGTCTTCTACCGGGACCTGCTGCCAGAGCTACGCAATCGCGGCAAGACGGTGTTGGTCATCTCGCACGACGACCGTTATTTCCCGCTAGCCGATCGCATCGTGTACATGGAAAGCGGCCGGCTGGTATCGGGCGCGGCGCTGGCTGCCTGAGTTGTTTATACGAATCGCATAATGTGCATTATGTAAAGTAAAAGATCTAAGCGCGAACCCAAGAACACGCAACCCGCGCCGCGCAGGCGTGGGTTGCGGGATCACTTCCCTGGTTGGCATCTATGAGTCAGGCGTCCAGCCTTTAGGAACGCGCGGCTTTTCAATCTGGGCGAAATGGCAGATGGCATCGGCAATGCCGGAAAAATCGATGCCGCCGAACTGGCCAGCCCGCGCCAGGCTGAAGGACTCGTGCACGGCGGCAGCCACTGGCATCGGCACCTTCGCGGCGTGCGCGGCGGCCACGATCAGCGACATGTCCTTGTGCGCCAGATCAATGGTGAACCCCGGTGCGGTGTCGCCCACCAGCACCTTGTTGGGGAAATTCATCCTTAACTGCCCGTTCGAGGCAGACGTGCCGTACAGCACTTGCAGCGTCTTGGTGATGTCCAGCCCGAAGCGCTGCGACAGCGCCAGCGCCTCCGCGTTCACCTGGCACAGCGTGACCGCCACGTAGTTGTTCACCAGCTTGGTGCGCCCGCCCGAGCCCACCGGGCCGCAATGGTAGGTGGTGGTGCCCATGGCGTCGAGCAGCGGTCGGACCCTGACGAAATCGGCCTCGCTTGCCCCCACCATGAACAGCGATTCGCCCCGGTCGGCGTGCTCGGCCAGGCGCCCCACTGGCGCGTCCACCACGGTCATCCCGACCGTCAACGCCTGCTCTTGAAGGCGATCGGTTGCCAGCGGGTCGATCGTGCTCATATCCAGCAGCAGGCTGCCTTGGGCGGCGTTGGCGAAAACCCCGTCGCTTCCGAGTGCCACCTGCTCGACTTCCTTGGACGAAGGCAGCATCGTCACGATGATGCCGCACTGCCCCGCTACGCCCGCCACGTTGGCGCCCGCCGTCGCGCCCGCCGTCACCAGCTCATCCACGGCCTTTTGGTTGATGTCCAGCACCACCAGTTGGAAGCCCGCGCGGCGCAGGTTCAGCGCCATGGGCTTGCCCATCCGTCCCAAGCCGATAAAACCGATCTTTTCCATGCCTGTCTCCTGCCGGCGCCTGTTGCGACGCCGGATCGTGCTGCGGTTAATGGATCAATAGCCGATGTAGGCGGTCTTGGTGGACGTGTAGAAGTCGACTGCGTAGCGCCCCTGCTCGCGCGGTCCGAAGCTGGAGGCCTTCACCCCGCCGAACGGCACGTGGTAGTCCAGGCCGGCGGTGGGAAGGTTCACCATCGTCAAGCCGCTGCGCACATTCAGCCGGAAATGGTTCGCCAGCTTGTGCGAGGTGGTGCAGATGCCCGACGACAGGCCAAAGGGCGTGTCGTTGGCGACCTGCAAAGCCTCGTCATAGCCGGACACGCGGATCACGGCGGCCACCGGGCCGAAGATCTCTTCGCGGTTGATCCGCATGGCGTTGTTGCTGTCGGTGAACAGGGTCGGCCGCAGGAAGTGGCCGGCGGTAGGCGTATCGACCCGCTTGCCGCCTTCGGCCAAGGTCGCGCCTTCGCCACGCCCGAGTTCGATGTAGCCCAGAATTTTGTCCAACTGCGGCGCGTTGATGACCGGGCCGATCTGGGTGGCGGGGTCTCGCGGGTCGCCCACCACAAGCTTGCGCATCCGCGCGGCCAGCGCCTCGACGAAACGGTCATGGATGCCCTCCGCGACGATCAGCCGGCTGCTGGCCGTGCAGCGCTGGCCCGCCGAATAGAAGGCGCCGTTCAGCGCGCACTCCACGGCCACGTCCAGGTCGGCATCGTCAAGCACCACCAGCGGATTCTTGCCCCCCATCTCCAACTGCACCCGGATCATGTGTTCGGATGCCACCGTGGCGATCTTGCGGCCGGTGGCGACGCTGCCCGTGAAGCTGACGGCATCCACGCCTTCGAGCAGCGCGCGTCCGGCCGCCGCCCCTTCGCCGTTGACCAGATTGGCCACGCCGCCAGGCAAGCCGGCGCGTTCAAGAATATTGAACAGTTCCCAAGCCGCGCCCGGTGTGTGCTCGGACGGCTTGAGCACCAACGTGTTGCCGAAGGCCAGCGCGGGCGCGATCTTCCAGGCGGGAATCGCGATTGGAAAATTCCATGGTGTGATCAGCGCCACAACCCCCACCGGGTGGCGGCTGATCTGTACGCCGATGTCCGGGCGCACGGACGGCAGGTTCTCGCCGCCATAGCGCACCGCCTCCCCGGCGAAAAACTGGAAGATCTGCCCGGCGCGTACGACCTCGCCCTGCCCCTCGGCCTGGGTCTTGCCCGCTTCGCGCGACACCAGAGCGCCCAGTTCCTCCTTGCGCGCCAGGATCTCGTTGGCGGCGCGAAACAGAATGTCGCTGCGTAACTGCGTCGTGCTGCGTTCCCAGGCGGGCGCGGCGGCGCGGGCCGCCGCTACCGCCTGCCGCATCTGCGCCTCGCTGGCGCAGGCGTATTGACCGATCACGTCCTGCGGGTCGGCGGGGTTCAGGTTCGCCAAGGTGGCGTCGCCCTCCACCCACGCGCCATCGATGAAATTCGCTTTTTGCATCACTGTCTGCTCCTTGTCATGAATCGTTGAAGGATCATGCATGGCCACCCTTGCCCTTGCCCAGCACCGCCTCGCGAAACCGCGAACGCAGGTAGGGACCGTCGCGCGGCGGCAGGCTGCTGGCCTCTGGCGCTGCCGCCACCTTCAGCACCACGCATTGCAAGCCTGGCTGATACAGGCCGGGAATTCTCTCGTCCAGCTCGCGCCCGTTGCGCAGCGTGACGCTATCGGCAATGCCGCACGCGCGGGCAATGCCGGCAATGTCCACGCCGCGTCCCGAATGGGCGGGCTGCATGCCGGTTTCGCCGTAATGTTCGTTGTCGATCACGATGATCTTCAGGTTCGACGGCGCGCGCACACCGATGGTCGCCAGCGATCCCATGCCCATCAGCATCTCGCCGTCGCCAACAAAGGCCAGCACCTGGCGTCGCGGCTGCGCCAGCGCCAGGCCCAGGGCCGCCATGCAGGCGCCGCCCATGGCACCCCACACGTAGAAATTCCTGTCGTCGTCGCCGGCCGCCGAGGTGTCGTAGGTGGGATTGCCCAGGCTGGCCACCACCAGGGCATCGCCGCGTTGCTCAAGTATGCGGGCCACGGCCGCCCGTCGGTTCATTGTCGCGCTCGCGTTCATATCGCTTGCCTCGTCCTACTTGTTGAAGTTCTTGATGCCAAGAATGCGTTGGGAGATCACGACAGCCACCGCCCGGTTCGAGTTGAACGCCAACAGGCTCGCGGCGCGAACGGTTTCGGGCACATCGTCGCCCTGCTCCACCCGCTGCACGAATACGCCGGCGCCGCGCAGCGCGGCCTCGGTGGATTGGCCCATGGGGCATTGCCATGGATTGAACTCGCCCCATTCGCCACGCATGGTGATGAGGCAAAGGAGCGGCATGCGGCATTCCTGAATCAACGCCAGCATGTTGATGCAGTTGCCCACCCCGCTGGACTGCAATAACAAGACGCCCTTGGCGCCGCCCAGCCAGGCGCCACCCAACATCGCCACGCCCTCTTCTTCCGTGGTCAGGGAAATTGCCTCCACGTCCGGATCCGCCTCGAACAGCTTGATCAACTGGCTATGCCCCGCGTCCGGCACATACGCCATCTGCGTGATGCCCGCCTCCTTCAGGTTCTGATAGACCATTTCGGGCCAACGCTCTGCCATGATTCGTTTCCTCTGGTGTGTGGATGAAGACCTGCTTGCGGGGCGAGCCGGTTGTGGCCGGCCCGCCGCCCGCCGCGCTCAGATTCTTGCGTTCAGCTTGCAGATGCCGGGCTGGGTGGGCGCATAGGCCTCCTCGCCTGGAATGGTGGCCACCTTCTTGTAGTAGTCCCATTCGCCCTTGGATGCCGAGGCCGACTTGACCTGCATCAGGTACATGTCGTGCACCATGGCGCCGTCGGCGCGGATATAGCCCTTGGTGAACATGTCGTCGATGGGCATGGACTTGAGCGCATTCATGACGGCGTCCGAGTCCGTCGTTCCGGCGCGCTCCACGGCTTTCAGGTACGTGGTGACAGCGGAATAGTCGCCCGCCTGGAAGGTGGTGGGCATCTTCTTGTTGCGCGCGTAGAAGCGCTGGCTGAATTCGCGTGAACGGTCGTTCAGGTCCCAGTACCAGCCGTCGGTCAGGTACATGCCGGCGGTGGTGTCCAGGCCCAGGCTGTGGATGTCGGTAATGAAGACCATCAGCCCGGCCAGCCGCATCTTGTCGCTTATCCCGAATTCCTTGGCGGTCTTGATCGAGTTGATCAGGTCTCCGCCGCCATTGGCCAGACCCAGCACCTGCGCCTTGGACGCCTGCGCCACCATCAGGTAGGAAGAGAAGTCCGACGTATTGAGCGGATGGCGCGTCGATCCCGTGACCGAACCGCCGCTGGCCCGCACCACATCCATGCTGGCTTTTTCCAGCGAATAGCCGAAGGCATAATCGGCGGTCAGCATGAACCAGCTCTTGCCGCCCTGCTGCACCATGGCCGCCGCCGTGCCGCGCGCCTGCGCGGACGTGGAATAGGTGTAGCGCACCGTGTAGGGCGTGCAGGCTTCTTCAGTGAGGCTGTCGGCCCCCGCGCCCGCGCTGATGAAGACCTTTTTCTTTTCGGCGGCAATCGTGCTGATCGCCAACGAGGCCGATGAATTCGAGCCGCCGATCACCAGGTCCACCTTGTCCTGGTCCCACCATTGGCGCGCGCGGTTCGACGCGATATCGGCCTTGTTCTGGTGGTCGGACGCAAGAACCTCGATAGGCTTGCCCAGCACCTTCCCGCCGAAATCCGCGACCGCCATGCGAATGGCGTCCAGCCCGCCCGCGCCGTCGAAATCGGAATAAGGTCCGCTCATGTCGGTGACGAAGCCGATCTTCACCTTATCGTCTTGAGCGCTTGCCCCCCCTGCCCCACACATGCCGACTACCGCCAACGCGACGGCACCTAACACTTTCGTACTGGTTTCCACGTCTTGTCTCCTCGCTATGTCGGCTTTGCCGCAGGATCGCCAAAGCCATCTCTTTTTTTAATAATATAGCTACACACAATCTATTATTAGCATATCGTTAACCCGTACCATGGGGCCCGACAGTGGCCCTGCCTCCCTATAATCCGGTTTTCTCACACTGCCCCCACACACCATGGATCTGCGCCAGATCGAGTGCTTTCTTTGCCTGTACCGCAACGGCGGCATGACGCGCGCCGCGGCCGAATTGGGAATTGTCCAATCCGCGCTGAGCACGCAACTGGCCAAGCTGGAAAAGACCTTGAAGGTCCAGTTGTTCGAACGCTCCAGCCGCGGCGTCACGCCCACGGCCGCGGGCGCCGACCTCTACAAGATGCTGTTGCCGCTGTCCAAAGAAGTCGAAAGCGTGCGGCAGCGCATGCTGGACCTGAGCGGCGACACGTCGGGGTTGATTCGCGTGGGGACGGTGCCGTCGCTGGGCGCCAGCATCGTGCCGCGCGCCCTTTCCGTTTACACCGCCGAAAACAAAGACGTCACCATCCGTTTGACGGAGGCCTACAGCGCGGGGCTGGTGGAGCGGCTGGATGCGGGCGAACTCGATGTCGCCATCGTCAATCTGATCCAGCCGGTGCGCAGCCTGGAGACCACACCGCTGGTCAGCGAGGAACTGGTGTTGGTCACGGCGTCGGACAGCGCGCTGCGCAACGTGGAATTCGCCGATCTTCCCATCGGCGCGCTGATCGTGCCGTCACTGGGCCAGGGCTTGCGCGCGATCATCGATCCGGTCTTGAAGAAGCGCAGCCTTGCTGCACGCCCGCGCCTGGAGATGGACGCTTTGACCCCCACGCTGGAACTGGTCAAGTCGGGCGCATGGGCCACCATCCTGCCCATCAGCGCCATCGCGCACGAACTCGACGCGGGCGCCCTGTCGGTGCGGCGCATTCATGCTGACATGCAACGCCAACTGGTGGTGGTGAACCATCCGCGCCGCCCGCTGAGCCTGGCCGCGCAACGCTTCGTGGCGGCACTCTCGGCCGAAGCGCACGACGCCGTATCGCGCGCGCAGCGCTTCATGAAATCGCTCAAGGGTCGAAAATAGGCGCGGCTGGGTCAGCGGGTCGGTGTCGACAACAGGGTGCGCACGTAGTCCAGCGCCGATGCGGCGCTGTCGGTTCGCAATGCATCCTGCCCGATGCGCGCAGACCAGTAGGATTCGGCGCCAGCAGCCCGACGCCATTCCCGAAGACGGCGCGTGTAGAGCTGCAGATCGTATTCCTCGGTAACGCCAATGGCCCCGTGGACGGCGTGCGCGATGTCGGCCACCATGACTGCCGCTGCGCTGGCACGTGCCTTGCCCACGGCAGCCAGCAAGGGGCTTGGCGCCCAGCTGTCGCTTTGAAACGCCAGTTGGGCCGCCATGCGCGTCGCCCAGATCTGTTCAACCAGAATGCTGAGTTGCTGCTGCACGGCCTGGAACCTTCCGATGGGCTTGCCGAATTGCGTTCGTTGGTTCGCGTAGTCCAGGGTCAGTTCAAGGATCCGTTCCATTGCGCCGCTTATCAGGCCGGTGTAGGCGAGCGCGGCCAGTTCGGGCAGACCAGGCAATGCACCACCATCAACCGTGTTTGGTGATATGGCTGACTGAGATGGCGCAGCCGATACCACGCTGCCGGCACCCGTCGGCCAGGACAGGTCCGCGCTCAAACTACCCTGACCGCCAGTCGGTATGACGCTGGCTTGGTCTACAGGCAGCAAGTGAATGCCACGCGCGTCCGCGGCCAGCATCCATTGCGCCACGCGGCCCCAAGGCGCCGCGGATAACGTCAGGCGGTCGTCCTGAGAACTCAATCCGAACGGCGCAAGGGCGATGGGTCCGTCCGGCGGGGCATGGCCGCCTTCCCGCAGCCAGGCGCGAGCCAGCACGGTATCGGCCAGCGGCGCGGGCACGGCGTGGCGTCCAGCCGCATGGATCACGGGCAGGATGTCTCCCAGTTGCAAACCCGCCCCGCCGTCTGCTTCGGCTACCAGCGCGTCCAGAAACCCCGCGTCGTGGCAGGCTTGCCACGCGGTCTGTGCCGACTGTCCGCGTTCGACTGCACGCACGACGGCGGGCGTGTAGTGCTGGGCAAACAGCCGTTCTGCGGCATCGCCAAAAAGATGGTCCACGTAATGCTCCTTATCTCAGGCCCAGGCCACGCGCGATGATGCCCCTCAGGATTTCCCGCGTTCCACCGCGCAGCGAAAAGGTGGGACTGACTTGTTCCAGATAGGCCAGGGTTCGCAGCAAACTTCCCGGCAGAGGGCATTCGGGCGCTTCTCCCAGCGCTTGTGCAATCAGTGCGGGAATGCGTTGTTCGAGTTCGGTGCCCAGATCTTTGACCAGCGCGGCTTCGGTCGCAGGGCTGCGGCCCTGTGCCAATTGGCCAGCGACCGCAAGCGACATTGCGCGAAGTACGGCGAGCTGCGACAGGATCTCGCCCATTGCGACATGGGTGGTTTTTTCCTGCCCGCCCTGTGCGCGGCAGTGCGCCAACCAACATTCCACCAGCGCCATGCTTGAGTACAGACGCTCGGGGCCGCTGCGCTCGAACGCCAATTCCGCATTCACTTGTTGCCAGCCCGCGCCTTCGTCGCCGATCAAGGCGTCAGGCGGAAGTGCCACGTTATCAAAAAACACTTCCGAGAAATGCGCGTCGCCCGCCAGATCCACGATGGGACGGATCGTCACGCCGGGCAGCGACAGGTCAACGATTAGCTGCGATAAACCCTGATGGCGATTGTCGGGCGTTCCAGAAGTGCGCACCAGCGCAATCATGTAGTGCGATCGGTCCGCATTGGTCGTCCAGATCTTGCTGCCATTCAGCCGCCAGCCGCCCTCCTTCAAGGGCTCGGCGCGCGTGCGGATGCTGGCCAGATCCGATCCAGAGCCGGGTTCGCTCATGCCGATGCAGAAGAACGCCTCGGCGCGGCAGATACGCGGCAGATAAAACTGGCGTTGTGCTTCCGTACCGTACTTCAGGATCAAGGGGGCACTCTGGCGATCAGCGATCCAGTGCGCGGATACCGGCGCGCCCGCGCCCAGCAGCTCTTCGGATAGCACGAAGCGTGCGAAATGCCCGCGCGCCTGTCCGCCGTATTCGCGCGGCAATGTCAAACCCAGCCAGCCACGCTCGGCCAGGCGCCGGCTGAAGGCGGCGTCGAAGCCCATCCACGAGCGCGCGCGCTTTTCGGGAGCCATGCCTTGCAGTTCCTGATCCAGGAATAGACGGATGTCGTGCCGCAAAGCCTCATCCTCCGCGGGCAAGTGGGTCAGTTCAAGCGTGTCAATCATGTTGCATCCCGTTGAGCGTCAGATGGGCTGTGCCGGTCAATCCAGCCGTACGTTGGCGGCCTTCACCACGTCCTTCCAACGGTTGATTTCGGCGCGAATGTAGTCGCTGTATTCGCTAGGGGTTGAGCCCAATGGTTGCGCGCCCTGGGCCTGCAACTGCTTGAGCAGCGCGGGTGATTGCAAGGCTTTGCGGATCTGTGTGTTGAGGGCATTGACAATATCGGTTGGCGTTCCGGCGGGTACCACCATGCCTTGCCACGCGCCCATTTCGAAATCAGGCACTACCGTTTCGGCCAAGGTGGGCGTATCCGGCAACTGCGGGCTACGAGCCTTGCTGCTGACCGCCAGCGCGTTGAGCTTGCCGTCGCGCACGAAGCCCAGCGAGTCGTTCAAGGTGTTCGTCATGAACTGCACTTGGCCACCGACCAGGTCTGTCATGGCGGGCGCGCTGCCGCGGTAAGGCACGTGTACCGCGTCAATACCCACCGAACGCAAGAACAACAGAGCGCCCAGGTGCGTGACGTTGCCAGCGCCGGCGGACCCGTAGGAAAGCTTGCCGGGGTGAGCCTTGGCGTAGCTGACGAACTCACTCACGTTCTTGACTGGCAGGGACGGATGCGCGAGCAGCACGAGGGGAATGATTGCGGTTGAGGAGACCGCTTCGAAATCCTTGACCGGATCAAAAGGCAGGTTTCGGTACAGATTGGGGCTCAGCGCGATTGATGAGGTGTTGTACAGCACCGTATAACCGTCAGGCTTGGCGGCCGCGACATATTGCATCCCGATGTTGCCGTTGGCGCCGCCCTTGTTTTCCACCACGAAGGTCTGCCCCGTCTGGTCCGCCAGTTGCTTGGCAAGCACGCGGGCCACCAAGTCGGTGGGGCCGCCAGGCGGGAAAGGCACGACGACAGTTACCGGGCGTTCCGGCCACGCGGCTTGCGCGATCGGAGCGACGCAGGCGCAGATAATGGCTGCCAAGGCAGCCGTTGTACGGATAATGGTTTTCATGTTGTCTCCTGGTGTTGTCGTTGTTTTGGGGTACTACTTGAGCGTCCGGACGTCAGGCCGGTCGGCCCGCCAACATCCGGGTGGCGGTGTACGTCATCACCCGCTTGTCGTGCTGGTTGTGCACGTCAATCGTTGAATTGACCACCGCGCGATTGTGCTGCGACGTGGGACGTATGCCGGTGACTTCCACTTCGGCCCAAATCGTGTCGCCAGCCACGACCGGCGCCAGCATCTTCTTGTGCACTTCCAGCAAGGCCAAGCCTGTGCCCTGCACCATGCCTTGCATTAGCAGACCCTCTATGAGGCCGTAAGTGAGCGCGCCAGGTGCGGGCCGGCCCTGAATGGCGCCGCGGTCATAGGTGGCGTCGATAAATATCGTTTCCAGCATGCCGGTGACACTGATGAAATTAACGATGTCGGTCTCTGTCACAGTGCGGCGAAACGTACGAAAACGCTGACCCAGCCTCAGGTCCTGCCAGTAGTAGCCTTGGCCCAACATGACGGGCAAAGTGGGATCGTTCATTACATGTTCTCCGGAGGGGAAAGGGACGCTGGCGCGGTGGCAGCGTCGTGGGCGGCGCCGCTGCTTAGCAGGCGTGCGATGTGATCGGGGTCCAAGCCTGCCTGGCGCAAGACCTGCCGCGTATGCTCGCCCAGCCGTGGGGGCATCGTTGGCGGCACGTGCGAATGTTGTAAACGCACAGGGTTGCGAACAAACTGATAGCGGTGGCCAGCCGCACTTTGCAGCGGTACAAAAAAATCCACGCTACGAAGGTGCGGGTCCTGTTCCAGGTCTTCCAGCCGATTGACCGGCGCCGCGGGAATTTCCAGGCGCTGGCACAGGGCCAACCAATATGCGTTGTCGTGGCGAATCACGATGCCACCTACCCGTTCGTACAGTTCATCGATATGGCGGGTGCGCGCGGCAATATCGGCAAAGCGCGCGTCCTGGGCCAGTTCGGGGTGGCCAGTTTCGTTGAAGAAGCGCTGCCAGTGCGCATCGGTATACGGCATCATGCAGAGGTGGGCGTCGGCGGTCTGGTAGGGGCGTCGCCACGGCGCCAACGCGCGCGGGTAGCCCGCGGGCCCTGGCTCATCGCACAGGTGGCGGCCATAGAAGTGCTCTACCAGCAGATAAGAGGTCATCGACTCGAACATGGGCACTTCCAGTTGTTGTCCGCGACCGGTGCGCTCACGCTGGAAAAGCGCGGCCAGGATGGCGTGCGCGCCAATCAACCCACAGGTTTTGTCAGCCGCGATGGTGGGCAGGTAGCGCGGCGTGCCGCCTTGCCGCTGCGTAATGTCGGCCACGCCCGCCAGCCCCTGCACGATGTCGTCGTAAGCCGGCATGCCCGCGTATGCCCCACCCTCGCCAAAACCGTAGAGACCCGCGTAGATCAATCGGGGATGACGGGCACACAGGGTTTGAGGATCCAGTCCCAGGCGCGCCATCTTGGCTGGCCGCATGCTGTGCATCAGCACGTCGGCGTGATCCAACATTTTCAACAGCGCATCGCGGGCGTCGGGCTGCTTCAAGTCCAGCACCACGCTGCGCTTGTTCCGATTGATGCCTAGGAAAATGGCGGCCAAACCGTCTTCCTGGCATGGGCCGGTGCGGCGGGTAGAGTCACCTCCGGGCGCCTCTATCTTGATCACATCGGCGCCGTAGTCGGCCAATATCTGAGAGGCATACGGGCCAAACACGACGGAGGTCAGGTCCAGCACACGCACACCGGCCAGTGCGCTGCGTTCGGAGTCAATTAGGCTAGTCATTCGTAAATCCTAATCACCCGAAACATAATCGTCTAATATCGCGTCGCTATAGTTCGATATAAGATTTGTTATGAGCCTGGACCTTCGACAGTTGCGCCAATTCATCTCCATCGCTGAACTTGGCAGCTATCGCCGCGCCTCTGAAGCGCTGCGCATCGCCCAGCCGGCCCTATCAGTGTCGATACAGAAACTGGAACACATTGTGGGTGTGCAGCTTCTTGAACGCGGTGCCAAGGGCGTGTCTTTGACTGCGGCTGGCGCCGCCTTGATGGAGGATGCGCGCCGTGCGCTGTTCCATGCGGACCAGGCGCGGCAATCGGCGCGGCGCGTGGCGCTGGGGGAATTGGGCCGGTTGCGCCTGGGATTCGTGGGCTCGGCAACTTATATGCTGCTGCCGCGCTACCTTCCGACCTTTCGCCACCGTTACCCCGACGTCGAATTGGAACTGCGCGAGGACAGTACCGTGCGCCTGGCGGAAATGCTGCGGGCCAATGAGATTGACGCCGCGCTGGTGCGTGGGCCATTGGCCGAAGACCCATCGCTGTCGGCCTGGGTCGTCGAGCGCGACAGTCTGATCTTGGCACTGCCAGCCGCCCATCCCTTGACCGGCGGGCGGGTGGCGCTGCAGTCTGTGCGTTCAGAGCCATTCGTGATGTACGCACCGGATAAGGTGCCCGGGCTGAACGGCGTGACGCAGGCACTATGCCGCAAAGCGGGTTTCTCGCCGCGCATCAGCCAGGAAGCCATCCAGGTGCAAACCGTGGTGAGTCTTGTCGCCAGTGGCCTGGGCGTGGCCCTGGTGCCAGGTGTGACGCGCGCTTATTCCACGCCACATGTCGAGTTTGTGGACCTAAGCGATGAAGACGCCTATGAAGCCCTGGCGATTTCGCTGGTGACTCACCACGATACCTCTTGTGCACCGGTGCTGAAATTGCGAGATGTGATGCTCTCGATGGACGAGGATTGCAGCTGACCCGGCCGTGCCGCATTCCAGTCTGAAAAAACTGACCCCCTACGCATTTGGCATATGTCGGAAAACAAATGTTTCCCGACGGGCATTTTCACCGCTTGAATGCCGCAATTGGGCAATCCCACCCCATGGCGAATATGGCAGCATCGCCAGACGGGTATGTAAACATCAATCACCTGCTAGCAGCAGCGACCCTAAACACCGCCCCAGCAGCCGGTTTCCCATTGACGCAGTGGTCAACATCGTCGCCGCCCTCACATTTTGCTGGATAAGCAGCTCGCCACCGAAGGCGACAAGATCGCTTGCGGGAGTTGCCAATCTATGGGCTCCATCGTCTGCATCGGCCCACGCATCCCCGAATATTACGAAGGGCGGCAAGTCGCGCTGGAAGGTGACTTGTGCGCTTGCCGGTGTCCTGGTCCTCCCAGACTGATACCCAGTCAGAGGGTGCGTTTTCAGAATATCGAAGGAAGTTATGCGACCGCTGTGGGCGGTAGCTTCGGAGGAATACCGGCATTTGCCTCTCCCGCAAGTTCGTCGAAAAAACCCATGAACCGTCGAGGCATGAGTTTTGTCGAGAGGTCTGCTGCGAAACTGAGGGGATGGCCGAGCCGCATCTTCATGCCAGGTGATTTGAAAGAAATGTTGGAAGCGTCAGATATCAAGCAACCGTACCGAGTCCAATCGCATGGCAGCAGGCCCTAACACCAAATACGTCGTCGGACTAACTGCCGCAGCGATCACAGTGATAGGTATCGCTACGGCAGCGCATTTCTTTAAGGAAAAATCCATGGACCGAAAGTTCGCATTTCGTACTACTGAACCCTTGTTGATTTCCGCACCCAACGATGAGACCAATCACCATTTATTGCCTGTCGGCACGGTGATATACCACCAGCAATCTTTCGCTGAAGGACACAGTACTTACCTTGTCGAGTTGAACTATAAAGGAACCCCTCCAGCGGAACGCATTGACAGTATGGCCGGCGCAGAAAGTGCGCTTTGGGCCTTCCCGATACCAAAAGCTGACCTGCAGAAACTTATCTCAGACTATCCACTGACGCGCGAAGAACTTGCGGCGTTATTGAAAGCCAGAAAAGTATCCCGTGACGAATTAGCTCAAATCGTTCGCGAGTGGAAGGACTAATTTCGGCGATGTAGCCCGAGCCGTTGTCGGTTAGCCACTCAATGGGGTGAGGCGGTTTCAAGGTGCCACCGAAGCGGCTTTCAACGGCGGCCAGCATCACATCGCGGACGATGTCGCCGCTGTGCCCCGCAGTGGTGGTCGCCCAGCTCAACGCTTCGCGATCGCAACAGTCCAGCGCAAAACCCGATAAATGCGTTTGGCATTCACGGCAGCCTCGCTTCACTGGTCGTCCTCTGGCAACGAGGGTGAGCGCGCAATCCACTTTCGGGATTTCATGACGTCGACCGCCTCCCGCAGGATTTCGTTCTCCATCGTCTTCTTGCCCAGCAATCGCTGCAGTTCACGGACCTGGGCCAGCGCCTCCGACAGTTCTGAAGCAGGCACCACCTCCTCTCCCGAACTGACCGCAGACAGGCTGCCGTTCTGGTACAGCTTGCGCCAGCCAAACAACTGATTCGGGTTGATGAAATCGCACGGCGTAATCCCCTCGCACAACCGCTGCTTGCCTCGGCTTTAGCCGCCTGCTACCATCGCAACGCTTTTCGGAGATGGCATTCCTCCGTTAACCGCCGCGTTCTGTTCACCGCGGCTGATGATGCCTACAGATCCCTGGTCTTGCCGGGGCTGTGGGCTTTTTTTGCGTCCTATGGCTGCGCGGATCAGGGGGTTTCTTGTCCCTCGACTCCTGATCTTATGCCGCGCTCAACCCGTCTGGAACAACTGGATCTCCTGCCTTATATCGGCAAGTGGCTGGTCCTGTCCTTCATCGTCGCCTGCCTGGCCGGCAGCGCCTCCGCCTTTTTCCTGCATGCACTGGATTGGGCGACTTCCACCCGCGAAGCAAACCCCTTGTTGATCTGGCTGTTGCCGTTTGCCGGCTTTGCCGTCGGTTGGTGCTATCTACGCATGGGCCGGCCCGTTGAGGCCGGCAACAACCTGATCATTGACGAGATCCACGACCCCAAAAAGGTCATTCCCCTGCGCATGGTGCCCATGGTGCTGGGCGGCACGGTGGTTTCGCATCTGTTCGGCGCCTCCGTCGGGCGCGAAGGAACCGCGGTACAGATGGGTGGCGCGCTTGCCGACCAACTCACGCATGTGTTGCGCATGCGTCCCGAAGACCGGCGCATCATTCTCATGGCGGGTATCGCCGCCGGTTTTTCCTCTGTCTTTGGCACGCCATTGGCCGGCGCCATCTTCGGGCTGGAGGTGCTGGCAATCGGCCGCATGCGTTACGACGCGCTGTTCCCGTGCGTGGTGGCCGCCATCGCGGCCGACCAGATCGGTCTGCTTCTAGGTGTGCACCACACGCATTACTCGGTGCTGGAGATTGCTCCCTTGGGCCTGGTAAGTGTTCTGAGCGTGGTGCTTGCCGGCATTCTGTTCGGCTTGATCGGCATGATCTTCGCCAACAGCGCCCACGCAATCGGCGGCTTCATGAAGCGGCATGTGTCCTACGCGCCGCTGCGGCCATTCATTGGCGGTGTCGTCGTGGCGGTGGCGGTGTGGGCGCTTGACGGCTACCGCTATATAGGCCTGGGCATTCCGTCCATTGTGCAGGCCTTCCAGCAACCGGTTGCGCCTTGGGATTTCCTGGGCAAGCTTCTGTTCACGGTGGCTTCGCTAGGCTCGGGCTTCAAGGGCGGGGAGGTCACCCCCCTCTTCTACATCGGCGCCGCGCTTGGCAATGCGCTGGCGCCTCTTTTGCATCTGCCCTTTTCGATGCTTGCGGGTCTGGGATTCGTCGCCGTGTTCGCGGGCGCCGCCAACACCCCAATCGCCACCATTGTCATGGCCATCGAGCTGTTCGGCCCGGACATCGCGCCATTTGCCGCCATCGCCTGCATCGCCGCGTACCTTTTTTCCGGTCACAGCGGCATCTACGCCGCGCAGCGTGTCGGCCATTCCAAGCACCGGGTGTTGCCCGAAGGGATGCGGCTATCGGAACTGGGGGCATACCGCAAGCAATTGCGGCAGAAAACCACGGCTAACGCTCCTGAAAAGTAAGCCTGTACATTCCGAACTTCGACCTGAGTCAATAAGGGTCCGCCGCCTTTCCGACCCGTCTGATCGCCAGCCGGATCTGCTTTTCGATTTCAAGTACGGCGAACAGCACGACGCCTATGCCGACAATCAGCGCCCCATCCCGTAGTGGCACGGGCTCGGTCTCGAAGATGGCCTGCAATGGCGGCAAGTAGGTCACGGCAAACTGCGCGGCGGTCACGGCGATGACCATTGTCCAGACCACCTTCGTGCCCGCCACCGCCTTCCATGTCAGGGATGTCCCGTAGATGTTCCGGATGAAGAACAGATGGAAGATTTCCATGACCACCAGCGTGTTGAACGCCATGGTGTGCGCCAGCGCCATCGAATGGCCCTGCAGGCTGGCATAGTGAAAAACCCCGAACACAGCCAGCAGGAACAAGGCGCTTACCAACACGATGTGCCAGGCCAGTTCGCCGCCAATCAACGGGGTGTCGCGGGCTCGGGGCGGGCGGCGCATGGTGTTTTCTTCGGTGGGTTCAAAGGCCAGCGCCAGGCCCAGCGTGACGCCGGTCACCAGGTTGATCCAAAGAATCTGAATAGGCGTCACGGGCAGGCTGGTGCCGGCCAGCAATGCCACGATCACCGTCAGGGCCTCGCCGGTATTGGTGGGCAGCGTCCAGCTAACCACCTTCTTGATGTTGTCGTAGACGGTACGCCCCTCTTGCACCGCGGCGACGATAGACGCGAAGTTCTCGTCCACCAACACCAGTTCCGCCGCTTCCTTGGCGGCTTCGCTGCCCTTCTCTCCCATCGCGATGCCTACGTCGGCGCGCCGCAGCGCCGGGGCGTCGTTGACGCCGTCGCCAGTCATCGCCACGATCATGCCTTGTGATTGCAGGGCCATGACCAAGCGCAATTTATGTTCGGGGCTGGTGCGGGCGAAGATGTCGCAATCTTGCGCCGCCTGGCGCAACGCGGCGTCGCTCAGGCCGTCCAGGTCGGCGCCGGTGAGCACCGTGCGGGCGTCTTGCAGGCCGATCTGTGCGCCGATGGCGGCGGCGGTCTTGGCGTGGTCGCCCGTAATCATCTTGACACCGATGCCGGCCGCGCGGCAGGCGCGCACCGCTTCGATGGCTTCGATTCTTGGTGGGTCGATCATTCCCACCATGCCCAGCAGCGTCAAGGTTCCGTCGACATCGCGGTTTTCAAGCACGGTGTGCGTGGGCTTCACGGCGCGCACCGCAACACCAAGCAGGCGCTGGCCGCTGGCGGCGATGCGGTCGGATTCGGCTTGCCAATAACGCGCGTCCAGGGGCTCCACCCCGCCCTCGGCCGCGCGCTGATTGGCGCACATGGCCAATATCCGTTCCGGCGCACCCTTTACATAGATGAAGGCTTGCCGTTCATGGTTGTGGCACAGCGTTGCCATGAAGCGCGTCTGGGAATCGAAGGCAATGGCGTCCGTGCGCGTCCAGCCTGCCCTGAGCTTCTGCACATCCGCCCCGGTTTTTTCTGCAAACGCCAGCAGCGCGCCCTCCATCGGGTCGCCCTCCACCGCCCAGTTGCCGCGGTGTTGCCGCAACGCCGCATCGTTGCACAAGACACTGGCGCGCGCCAGCTCCTGCAACACCCCATGGCCTTGCGCATCCACCTGCCTGCCGTCAAGCAGGATGCGCCCTTTCGGGTCGTAGCCCACGCCGTCAAGCGTCAGCACATGGCGCCGGGCCAGGACCGTGGCCACGACCATTTCATTGCGGGTCAAGGTGCCGGTCTTGTCCGTGCAGATGACAGACACCGCGCCGATGGTTTCGATGGCGGGCAGCCGCCGCACGATGGTGTTGCGCCGGGCCATGGCCTGCACGCCGATGGCCAACGTAATGGTCAGCACGGCCGGCAGCCCTTCGGGAATTGCCGCCACCGACAGTCCGACCACCGCCATGAACAGCTCGGTGAATTCGTAACCATGGACGAAATAGCCATGCACCAGCAGCAGCGCCGCGATGGTAAGAATCAAGGCGGTCAACCATTTGCCGAACACATCCATCTGCTTGACCAAGGGCGTGGCCAGCGCCTGAACCGTGGATAGCAGCGTGCTGATCCGCCCAATTTCCGTGCGCAAGCCCGTGGCCACCACGACGCCTCTGCCCTGCCCGGCCGCCACCAGCATGCCGCAGTAGGCCATGGCCGAGCGGTCGCCCAAGGCGGCATCCATGGCGACGGGGGCTACGTGCTTTGCCACCGGCACCGATTCACCGGTCAGCACGGCTTCCTGCACCCGCATGGAATGCGCGGACAGCAGGCGCAGGTCCGCGGGAACGCGGTCGCCGGCCTCCAGCAGCACGATGTCGCCTGGCACCACCGCGTCGCCCGCGATGCTGCGGCGCTCGCCGTCGCGCAGCACGTTCGCGCGCGGCGCCAGCATCTGGCGGATCGCTGTCATTGCCTTCTCCGCCTTGCCTTCCTGCAGAAAGCCGATGATGGCGTTGGCCACGACCACGGCCAGAATGACGCCGGTGTCGACGCCATGCCCAAGCAGCGCGGTGATGGCGGCGGATCCCAGCAACACGTAGATGAGCACGTTGTGGAACTGCGCCAGAAAGCGGCTGACCATGCTGCGCTGGCGGGCAAGCGGCAGCCGGTTGGGGCCGAAGGTGGCCAGGCGGGACTCGGCTTCGGCCTGGTCCAGCCCGTTTGGGGTGGCCTTGAATGCGTCCAACACCGTGGCGCCCGCCTGGGCGTGCCAAGGTTGGGCGGGGTGGGGTTCCTTCAAGGTGTCTTGCATGGCTGGGTTTCCTGTGCCGGGCGGCATGCCAAGCATCGCACGGCCTGTTTGAAAAAGTTTGATGTGGATCAACACCTTGCTTCGGCGCTGCGTCATGCTGGCAGCAGGCGGGTAGACCTGTCACCCGCCGCCTACTGTGCCCTTTGGAGACACCATGAAGAACGTACTCATCCCCGTCGACGGTTCGGAAAATTCCCTGCGGGCCGTGCGCTACATGATTGATCACGTACGCGACTATGGTCCCTGCACCATCCATTTGCTGAATGTGCAGCTTCCCATCGTGTCCGGCACGGTACTGACCTTCATTTCGGCGGCCGATCTCCAGGATTACTACGAAGACGAATCCAAGACCGCGCTGGCGAAGGCCAAGGACGCCCTGGATACCGCTGGCGTCATGTATCAGGCCGAGCTTCGGGTGGGCAACGTGGCCGACACCATCAAGGCTTACGCCACCGAACAGCATTGCGACCATATCGTCATGGGCTCACGCGGGCTGGGCGCGGCTGGCAGCCTGCTGCTGGGCTCGGTGGCGATGAAAGTGCTGCACACCATTCACATCCCGGTGGTGCTCGTCAACTGACAGGCGGCCAGTCCGCGCGCCCTCTTCCCCTTCTGCTGCTTTGGGAGATTCATCATGTACGAACGTATCCTGGTGCCCATCGATGGAAGCGCCACCTCTCAGGTGGGCTTGAAGGAAGCCATACGATTGGCGCAATTGACGCAGGCCAGCCTGCGCGTGATTCACGTCGTTGACGAGCTTTCTTTTGCGTTGACCGCGGACGCCTATCGCTATCACGCGGGTGAACTGCTGGATGTGACACGCAAAAACGGCGCCAAGCTGCTCGAGGCCGCGGTGGGCGCGGCGCGCGCGGCGGGTATCGATGCCGACAGTGTGCTGTACGAGAACCTGGACCGGACGGTGCACCAGCGCGTGCTGGACGAAGCCGACAACTGGGACGCGGAGCTGATCGTGATGGGCACCCACGGGCGGCGCGGCGTGCGTCGGGCGGTACTGGGCAGCAGCGCCGAGGCCATCGCACGCGGCGCGACGGCGCCCGTGCTGCTGGTGCGTGCCCCGGATGGAACGTCCTGAGCAGCCTGCCCCTAGTCCAGTTCCACGGCCTCACCCTGCTCCACGGCGCGGCATCGCCAGCCCAGCTCGTCCTTGATGCGCAGGCGCAGCGCGTCCGCCGCCGCCGGTTCGCCATGCACGATGTAGGTTTCTTTGGGGGGCCGGGTGAAGCCGCGCAGCCAGCGCAGGATCTCGTCGGTGTCGGCATGGGCGGACAGCATCGACAGGTTGTCCAGCTCTGCCCGAACCGGTACGTATTCACCATGTATCTTGACACTGCGGGCGCCATCCAGCATGGCCGCCCCACGGGTTCCCACCGCCTGGAAGCCCGCAAACAGAATGGTGTTGCGCGGATCGCTCACGAAGTGCTTCAGGTGATGAATGACACGCCCGCCCGTAGCCATGCCGCTGGCCGACACAATGATCTTCGGCATGGGGGAACGGTCCAGCGCCTTGGACGCTTCCACATCGCTGACGCAGGTGGCCACGCGATACGCAGCCTGGGCGTCGGCGGGCGGCAGGCGTTGGTCGGCGCTGTGCTGCAGATAGGTTTCCACGGCGGCGCTGGCCATCGGGCTGTCAAGGTAGACGGGCAGGTTTGCCGGGATGCGGCCGCTGGTTTTCAGGCGGTGCAGGTGCAGCAGCAATAGCTGCGCACGGCCCACGGCGAACGAGGGAATGATGATCGTGCCCCCGCGCGCGATGGTGCGGCCGATGATGTCCGCCAACGCATCCAGCACGTCTTGCGTGCCATGCAGCCGGTTGCCATAGGTGGATTCCAGCACCAGGTAATCCGCCTCTTGCACTGGGTGGGGCGGCGGCATCAGCGGGTCGTCGTAGCGGCCCAGGTCGCCGGAATACACCAGCCTGCCGCCGTCGTAGTCCACCTGCACTACTGCCGCGCCCAGGATGTGGCCCGCGCGCGTCAAGGTAAAGCGCAACCCCGCCGGCAAGGCCTGGGGCGTATCAAAGTCCACCGGGCGCAGGGCGGCAATGGCGCGGTGCGCGTCGGCAATCGTGTACAGAGGCAGCGCGGGCTGGTGCCGGGACAGGCCGTGCCGGTTGAGATAGTCGGCATCCGCCTCCTGCAGATGCGCGCTGTCCAGCAGCAGGATGCGACATAGGGCAAGCGTGGCCTCCGAGCAATAGATGGGCCCACGAAACCCTTCGCGCATCAGCCGGGGCAAGTAGCCGGAATGGTCCAGGTGCGCATGCGACAGCACAAGCGCTTCAATGTTGCCCGGCGGTACGGGAAACGGCGCCCAGTTGCGCAGGCGCAAGGGTTTGACGCCCTGGAACAGGCCGCAATCCAGCAGCACCTGCCGCCCCTGCACCTCAAGCAGGTGCCGCGAACCGGTGACGGTGCCGGCAGCGCCCAGAAAACGCAATCTTGGCTTGGGTGGCATGGTTTTTCCTGATGAGGATGGCCCGTGCAGCGTCGCACGCGGTGGGCGGGTCCGGGTGCAAACATGCGCCATTGCTTGACCAAAATCAAGATGGGCCGCGCCCGCCGGATCAAGATGGAACCATAGAGCCGGACGCCGGAACGCGGATTCCGGCACCCAGGAGAAACATCATGCTGGCTAGCGATCTGATGACCCGAGACCCCTTCTGCGTCAGCGCAAAAACCCCGGTATCCACCATTATTCGGGCCATGCTGGACAAGAACATCAGCGCCGTCATGATCACCGGCGACAACGGCCAGTTGATCGGCCTGGTCAGCGAAGGCGATCTGGTGCGCCGCCAAGACAGCGAGCATCAAAAGAAATGGGACCACTGGCTGTCGCTGCTGGCCGAAGGCGAGGCGCTGAACCTGGAATTCCTGCACAGCCTGCAACTGGGCGAGCGCACCGCCGCAACCGTCATGAGCAGCCCGGTCATCACCCTGGACCACACGGCGCACCTGTCCGAGATTGCCGACGTCATGCTCAAAGCCGGCATCAAGCGGGTGCCCATTACCCGCGACGGCAAGCTGGTCGGGGTGGTCAGTCGGCGCGACATCCTCCGCGCCCTGCTGGCGCAGGAAGCCTGAGCATGCTCCATGAACAAGGAACCGCCATGTCGTCGCGCACAGGCATCGTTTTCTATTCGCGTTCGGGAACCGGGCGGTCGGTAGCGCAACGGCTGGCCAGTTTGTCCGGGTGGCCCGCTTGGGAAATCCGCGACGCCCAGCCCCGGCTTGGCTTGCGCGGCGACCTGCGCTGCGTGGTCGACAGCGTGTTCAAGCGTAGCCCGGCGTTCCGCTATGACGGCCCGCCGCTGGACGCGCTTGACCATGTCATTCTGATCGCGCCGGTATGGATGCGGTCGCTGGCGGCGCCCATGCGCGCTTTTCTGCAAGACCAGGCTGCGTTGCTGCCGGCCTATTCCGTGATTTGTGTCATGTCGGGCTTTGGGGGCTTTCGGGCGGTGGACGACATCGCCACCCTGACCGCCAAGCAACCACAGTCCGTCCTGCTGCTGAAGCAATACGATGTGCTGGCCGAGGAATGCGATGCGTCCCTTTGCCGCTTCAGGGAACAGATCATCGCCCTGTAGATTCCCTGGCAAATGTGTGCTGCAATAATCGGCAGTTGTTCCACGCAGCCACGGCACAGGGCAACCCAATGCGATGAGAAATTCGTCCAGCGCTCCCCCGCTAGTCGACATTATTCAGTCCGCCACCGAGCCGATCATCACGGTCGATGAACAGCAGCGCATCGTGGTGTTCAACGCAGCCGCTGAGCGCGTGTTCCTACGCGACGCCGCCTGCCTCATCGGCGCCAGCCTGGACATCCTGATTCCCGTGCGGTTCCGCGCGCTGCACGCCAAGCACGTCAGCCGCTTTCAGGACACCGGCATCTCTGACCGCCAGATGGGCCTGGGCGCGCCGCTCTGGGGTTTGCGGGCAAACGGCGAAGAGTTTCCCATGGAAGCGTCGATTTCTCAGGCCCGCACGGAATCCGGCGTATTTCTTTCCATTTTCCTGCGAGACATCACCGAACGGCAACGCATCGATCAGGCGTTGCGCGCGTCGCGCGATGAACTTACCCGCCTGTCCAACGCCTTGCTGCATGTGCGTGAGCAGGAAAAGAAGCACATCGCCCGTGAACTGCACGACGACCTTGGCCAGAGCCTGACGGCGCTGACCATGGAACTGTCGCAGTTGGAATCCAGCTTCGGCACGAACGACTCGCCCGCCCGCGAGCGCGTGCGCGTCATGCGCGGCCTGGTCAAGAGCACGTTCACATCGCTGCGGCGCATTGCATCCGATCTGCGGCCCGTCATGCTGGACGACCTGGGCCTGGCCGCCGCCGTCGAATGGCTGGTGGCGAATTTTGTCTCGCGCTATGGGATTGACACCGAAGCGCATATCGACGTCGACCCCAACGAGCCTTCAAAGCGGGTGGCCACCACCCTCTTTCGGGTCGTGCAAGAAGCCCTGACCAACATCGCCAAACATGCGCAAGCCACAAAAGTACTGGTGCGCCTGTCCTGTACCCAGAACCATTGCACGCTGACCGTGCAGGACAACGGCGTCGGCACCACCCCCGACAGCATTTCCAAGAAGCTGCCCATGTCGCTGGGCTTGCAAGGCATACGCGAGCGCGTGCGCTTGCTGAATGGCGAGGTCACCATCACCACGCGTAAACAGGGCGGGTTCCGTCTGGAGGCCAGGATGCCCATCCATCATCCGGATCTGCCAGGGGAAATGAATTGATCACCTTGATGCTTGCCGATGATCACACCTTGCTGCGGGAAGGCCTGCGGCGTCTGCTTGAACAGGCGGGCGACATCCAGGTGGCGGGCGAAGCGCGTGATGGCTCGGAAGCGCTGCGGCAACTTGCCGTGCGGTCCTGGGATCTGCTGGTGCTGGACATGTCGATGCCGGGCCGCGACGGGGTGGGCCTGATCCGCCAGATAAAAACCGAGTTCCCGGCCGTGCCGATCCTGGTGCTGACGATGCACGGTGAACAGCAGTACGCGGTGCAGGCGATCAAGGCCGGCGCGGCGGGCTACCTGACCAAGGACAGCGCCGCCGACGAACTGGTGCAGGCGGTGCGCCAGGTGGCCGCTGGCGGGCGCTACCTGAGCCGCTCGCTTGCCGAGAGCATTGTCTTCGAACGGCATGGCGACATCAGCGGCCAGCCCCATCTTTCCTTGTCGGACCGGGAGTTGTCCGTGTTCCGATACCTGGCCTCGGGGCTGAATAATTCGGACATCGCGCGCTTATTGTTTTTGAGCATCAAGACGGTCAGCACGTACAAAGGCAGGATCCTGGTCAAGATGCAATTACGCAACCAGGCCGACCTGGTGCGCTACGCCATCAAGCACCGCCTGTTCGACGAGCAGGACGGCCCGGGCCCCCTGTAGGAATGCGCCTACAGCCGTAGGCGATTTCGCGCCGAATCTGGCGGGCTGCGCTGATAGTGCCGGCCTGGATGATCGGGCACACTCGGCGTTGAAGCGTGCGCGATGGCCCGCAACGCCTTCTTTCTGACCCGCAGCCATCTTCATCGGAAGTGAGGTGCAGGCATGGAACATTCCCCTATTCCCCGCAGCGGCGTCGACACGTCGCGCAACGCCAACCATGACGGCCCCGTGCGCGCACCGGGCGATTGCGACGCATGTGGCATGGTCCGGATCTGCCGCGCCGGTCCGGCTAACGGCGCCTGGTCGCTGCATCACTCGCCGACTTACGCGTCGCCGCTGCATCAAGCCACGCGCAACTGGCGGCTGGTGCACCGGGGCGAACCCGTTTACCGCGCGGGCGATCCCTTGACGAATCTGTACTACTTGCGTGCCGGGTCCGCGAAGATCCGTGTGACCAACCCATCAGGCTCCGAGCAGATTGCCGCGTTTCCGATCTCGGGCACCTTGCTTGGGCTGGACGCCATCGCCACCGGCACCCACGAATGCGACGCCATCGCCTTGGAAGATTCGCTGGTGTGCGTGCTGCCGTTCAACGAACTGATGTCGCAGTGCAGCTACGACCTGGCGGCCACCAAGGAACTCAACCGGCTCATTGCCCAAGAGGTCAATCAGTTTCGGCGCCTGCTGACGGCCTTGGGCTGCATGACGACCGAGGGCCGGGTGGCGCGCTTTCTTGTGAACCTGTCCGAACAGATGGCCGCCAACGGTTATTCGGCGCGCGAGTTCACGCTGAAAATGAGCCGCGAAGACATCGCCAACCATCTTGGCATGACGATCGAAACCGTATGCAGAACGTTCGGACGGATGCGCACGGCCTCGCTGCTCACCGTGAAAGGACGCAACCTGCAGATACGCAATCTGGAAGCCTTGAAGAAAGTCGGCAGCGTTTAGCGTCATCCGCGCCGGCGGTTCAGCTCAGCCGGATCGCCAGCGCGGCCAGCGTCACGGCAAGCACTGGCAACGTCAGCACAATGCCCACCTTGAAGTAGTAGCCCCAGGAAATCGTCATGCCCTTGCGTTCCAGCACATGCAGCCAAAGCAAGGTGGCCAGGCTGCCGATTGGCGTGATCTTCGGACCCAGGTCGCTGCCGATCACATTGGCGTAGATCATCGCTTCCTTCACCACGCCGCTTGCCTGGCTGGCGTCGATGGACAACGCACCCACCAGCACCGTGGGCATATTGTTCATGATGGACGACAGCAGCGCCGCCATGAACCCCGCGCCAAACGTGGCCGTCCAGATGCCCTGCTCCGCCAAGCGCGTCAGTAGGTCTGCCAGGTACTGGGTCAGACCGGCGTTGCGCAAGCCATACACCACCAGATACATCCCCAGGGAAAAAATCACGATCTGCCATGGCGCCTCGCGGATGACCTTGCGCGTGCTGATCCGATGGCCGCGTCCGGCCACCAGCAGCAGAATCGCCGCGCCCAGGGCCGCCACCGCGCTGACCGGCACGCCCACCGGCTCCAGGCCAAAGAAGCCGACCAGCAGCAATGCCAGCACCGCCCAGCCCGACCGGAACGTATTCAGGTCATGAATGGCCGCGGCGGGCGGCTTGAGCTGGCTTTCGTCATACCGTCGCGGAATGCGCGTGCGAAAGTACAGAAACAAGACGGCCAGCGATGCCAGCACGGCCACCAGGTTCACCGGCACCATCACTGCCGCGTACCGGTTGAAACCGATATCGAAGAAATCGGCCGACACGATGTTCACCAGGTTCGACACAATCAGCGGCAGGCTGGCGGCGTCGGCAATGAAACCCGCCGCCATCACAAAGGCCAGGGTGGCGCCGGGGCTGAAGCCCAGGGCCAGCAGCATGGCCATCACGATCGGGGTCAGGATGAGCGCGGCGCCGTCGTTGGCGAACAGCGCCGCCACCGCCGCCCCAAGCAGCACGATCAACGCGAACAAGGCGCGGCCGTTGCCCCTGCCCCACCGCGCCACGTGCAGCGCCGCCCATTCAAAGAAACCGGCCTCGTCCAGCAGCAGGCTGATGATGATGACGGCGATGAACGTGGCCGTGGCGTTCCAGACAATATTCCACACCACGGGAATGTCAGACACCTGCACCACGCCCGCGACCAGGGCAAGCACCGCGCCCAGGCTGGCGCTCCAGCCGATGCCCAGGCCGCGAGGCTGCCAGATGACCAGGATCAGGGTCAGGATGAAGATCGATAGCGCTGCGAACATGGGGGCGTCTCGTCAGGCCGCGGGCGTATCGGCGCCGATCTGCTTCAGCTCCCGGTGTATGGCGGCCTTGTCCAGCGTGGCCAGGGGCAAGTTGGCAAAGATGCTGATACGCGCCGAGATCTGGCGGAAGACCTTTTCAAAGACGCGGCGGCGTTCGTCTTCCGTTCCCACGGCCGCTGCCGGGTCCTCGAAACCCCAATGCGCCGAAATGGGTTGGCCGGGCCACACGGGGCAAACCTCGCCAGCGGCGTTGTCGCATACCGTGATGATGAAATCCATTTGCGGCGCATCAGGCAGGGCGAACTCATCCCAGCCTTTGCTGCGCAGGGTGTCCGTCGGATAGTCCAGCACACTGACTTTTTCGATCGCCAGCGGATTGACGGTCCCACCGGGATGGCTGCCCGCGCTGTAAGCGCGAAAGCGGCCCTTGCCCACCGTGTTGAGAAGCGCCTCGGCCATGATGCTGCGTGCGGAATTGCCGGTGCAGAGAAACAGTACGTTGTAGACCTTGTCAGTCATGATTCGGGCTCATTGGTTGAAGTGGCGTTACTGGCGGTGGGCAGGTCGAAGGCAACACGCCTTGTCCGGGATGGACAGGGGTTGCCGCCGCCGTCTTCGGCCAGGCACGCCAGCATAAAGCGAAAATTTCAATAGTTCAACAATTGTTGTAGTATTCGCCACATGGATAAAAACACTGCGGTCATCGTCTTCGAATCGCTCGCTTCGGGCGTGCGGCTGGACATCTTCCGGCTGCTCGTGCGGGCGGCGCCCGGCGGCTGCGTGGCCGGCCAGATCGCCACCGAACTCAGCTTGCCGCCCACCAACCTGTCGTTCCACCTGAAGGCGCTGACGCAGGCCGGCCTGCTGACGGTTGAGCAGGAAGGCCGTTACCTGCGCTACCGCGCAAACACCACGCTGATGTACGGACTGGTCGATTACCTGACCGCCGAGTGCTGCGCCGGAGTCGCTTGCGCGGAACCGCCCATGGATGAGGGGCGCGCGCGCGTCATGACATTGGCCTCGTCTGCTAGCCGGGCCGATGTGCTGATCGTGGGCGCTGGGCAAAGCGCGTTGGCGCTGGCCTATTTCCTGAAGCGAAGCAAGCTGGATGTGGTCTTGCTGGACGCCAACCCGCAACCCGGTGGCGCCTGGATCCATGGCTGGAACTCGTTGCGGCTGTTTTCCCCCGCGCAATGGAGTTCCTTGCCGGGCTGGCCTATGCCGGCCATGCCTGGATATCCCGGCCGAGACGAGGTCGTCGATTACCTGTCGCGATATGAAAGCCGTTATGGCTTCAATGTGCACCGCCCTGTGCGGGTGAACCGGGTACGCAAGGAGGCATCCGAATTTGTCGTTGAAACCGACCAGGGCGTTTGGCGCAGCCGTGCCGTCGTCAGCGCGACGGGCACCTGGAGCAAGCCCTACGTGCCCTCGTTCGAGGGGGCTTCCGATTTCCAAGGCACGCAGGTGCATTCCGCGCAATATCGGTCCCCGGCGCCCTTCGCCGGTCAGCGGGTGTTGATCGTGGGCGGTGGCAATTCCGGCGCGCAGATTCTGGCCGAGGTGTCCAGCGTGGCGGAAACCACCTGGGTGACGCAGAGCAAGCCTTTATTCTTGCCCGATGACGTGGACGGCCGCGTCCTTTTCGAACGGGCCACTGCGCGCTGGCAGGCGCTGCAGCAGGGCAAGCAAGCCGACGACCTGCCCGGTGGTTTTGGCGACGTCGTCATGGTTGCGTCCGTGCGCGAGGCCCGAGAACGCGGCGTGCTGCACTCGGTTCGGCCGTTCTTGCGATTTACGCCCCAAGGCGTCGTCTGGCCGGACGGGACCGAGTCCAAGGTTGACGCCGTCATCTGGTGTACGGGCTTCCGGCCGGCCCTGGATCATCTGGCGCCGTTGCACGTCATCAACGCCGAAGGCAAGGTTGCGCTGGCCGGAACCCAGGCGTCGGCAATGCCGGGCTTGTGGCTGCTTGGGTATGGCGAGTGGACGGGGTTTGCGTCCGCCACGCTTGTCGGCATCATGCGCACGGCCAAATCCACGGCGCTTGAAGTGGCCGCGTATGTTGAGGCCAACCCGCGCACGCCATCCCCCTTGGTTCCCTCCTCTACTGAATCCTCTTCTTCACTTCCGACTTAACAGGACACCATGAGCTCCGTCACCATCTATCACAACCCCAAGTGCGGCACCTCGCGCAACACCTTGGCGCTGATCCGCAATGCCGGCGTGGAACCGCAAGTGATCGAATACCTGCAAACCCCGCCCGACCGCGCAACCCTGGTTGACCTGATCTCGCGCGCTGGGCTGTCGGTACGCGACGCCATCCGCCAAAAGGGCACGCCCTATCTGGAACTGGGCCTGGACGACGCCTCGCTCACCGACGACGCCCTGATCGACGCCATGCTTGAACACCCCATTCTGATCAACCGCCCTTTTGTGGTGACGGCCAAGGGAGTGCGGCTGTGCCGGCCGTCTGAATTGGTGCTGGACATTCTGGAACAAGCGCAGCGCGGCGCCTTCGTCAAGGAAGACGGCGAAGCGGTGATCGACGAGAACGGACAGCGCCTGCGCTAGAAAATGCGATGGCCCACCGCCCGATGTCCCAGCAAGCCGCCTCCCCCGACAAAGCGCATGGTTTGGTGACGGCGCTGGGCATCGGGCAAATCTGTTCTTGGGGCTCGCTGTATTACAGCTTTCCCCTGATCGCCGAAGCGATGGGCGCCGAACTTGGTTGGAGCAAACCCGATCTCTACGGCGCGGCAACGCTGGGGCTGATGCTGGCGGCGCTGGCGGCGTACCCGGTGGGCGTGGCGGTGGATCGGGGTTACGGCCGCTGGGTGATGGGCTTGTCTTCCCTGGCGGCGGGCGGTTTGCTGCTGCTTTGGTCACAGGTGACCTCGCTGCTGGCCTTTTACGTGCTGGTGGGCGGCATCGGTGCACTGCAGGCCGCCACGCTGTACGAACCCGCGTTTGCCGTCGTCGCCCGCCGCGTTGGCCCCGGCCATTCACGCGCCGGCATCACCGCGTTGACGCTGTGGGGCGGCTTTGCCAGCACGGTGTTCATTCCGCTGGTGCAATGGCTGCTGAACCATTGGGGCTGGCGCGATGCGCTGATGGTCTTGGCGGCGGTCAACGTCTTCATCTGCGGCAGCGCCTATCTGCTGTGCATCTCACCCACGCGTGACGCCAAGCCCGCTGGCGACGCCACGGCGGACGAACAACGCGCGCGTAACCGACTGGCGGTGCGAGACGCGCTGCACCGCCCCGTCTTCTGGGCCTTGCTGGTGTCGTTGACGGCGTATGCGGCGGTTTTTTCCGCCTTTACCTTTCATATGTATCCGCTGCTGCGCGAACGCGGCATCGATACGGCTTCGGTGGTGCAAGCCATTGCGTTGATCGGGCCGGCTCAGGTGGCGGGGCGGATCGTGATCAGCCTGTTCGCGGCACGGGCCTCGATGCGCGCGGTCGGCACGGCGGTGGTCACGATTTTTCCGCTGGCTTTCGGCGCACTGGCTTTCCTGCGGGCCGACTTCCTGACCGTGGCGGCGGTGTGCGTGGTGTACGGCGGGGCCAACGGCATTTTCACGATCGTGCGCGGCATGGTGGTGCCTGAAATGCTGAGCCGCCACGCCTATGGCGCAATCAACGGCTTGCTGACCGTGCCCATGACTTTCGCGCGGGCCGCCGCGCCGGTGGGCGCCGCCGCCTTGTGGGCGCTTGGGTCTTCTTACGACACGGTGCTTGGCGCCATCGTGGCGGTGGCGTTTGTGCTGGCCGCGAGCTTCTGGCTGGCCGCCTGGATCAGCCGCCCCAGGCTTCAATTGATTTAAGTTATTTGAGTAGAGAACATTGCCATGACGACGTATTCCCCCCCTTCACCCCCCTCCCCTGCGGAATGGGATCTGCCCAGCCTGGACGATGCCTTGCTGGATGTGCCCAGCCATGAAAAGCTGGCGCTGGAAAACGGCGCCACGCATCCGCCGCGCATTCTGCTGCTGTACGGCTCGCTGCGCGAGCGCTCGTATAGCCGCCTGCTGACGGAAGAAGCCGCCCGCATCCTGACCCGGCTGGGCGCTGAAACCCGCATCTTCGACCCCCGCGGCCTGCCGCTGCCCGACGGCGCGCCCGCCGATCATCCCAAGGTGGCCGAACTGCGTGCGCTGTCGCTGTGGTCCGAAGGCCAAGTCTGGTGCAGCCCGGAACGGCACGGCACGCTGACCGGCGTATTCAAGAGCCAGATCGATTGGCTGCCGCTGGAAACCGGCAGCGTGCGCCCCACGCAGGGCCGCACGCTGGCCGTCATGCAGGTGTCGGGCGGATCGCAATCCTTCAACGCGGTCAACGCGCTGCGCGTGCTGGGCCGCTGGATGCGGATGGTGACCATACCCAACCAATCGTCGGTAGCCAAGGCGTTTCAGGAATTCGACGAGGCCGGGCGCATGAAGCCGTCTTCCTACTACGACCGGGTGGTGGACGTGATGGAAGAGCTGATCAAGTTCACCCTGCTGGTGCGCGACCGCAGCGACTACCTGACCAATCGGTACAGCGAACGCAAGGGCATGGCGGAAGAGGCCGCGCGCCTGGCGCGCGCGGCGATGGACCACGAGGCGGTGGCGCCGTAGCCGCTGCCCGGGGCTATCCGGCGCGTGGCGTGCCTGCTTCTGGCAGGATGTGTTGCGGCTTGGCGCCTTCCCGATTCAAGCGCGAAACCGCCGCCGACCGGGGTCCGGCCGAGGCACGGCGGCGATCAGGTCGCGGGTATAGCCGTGCGCGGGCGCCTCGAATATCTGATCGCACTCACCTTCTTCAACCAGCTCTCCCGCGGCCATGATCGCAACCCGGTCGGCAATGTGCCGGACCACGCCCAGGTCATGCGAAATGAACAGATACGTCAGGCCGGTTTCGGCTTGCAGGTCGGCCAGCAGGTCCAGAACCTGCGCCTTCACGGACACGTCCAGCGCCGACACGGCTTCGTCCGCGACGATGAAGCGCGGCTCCAGCGCCAACGCGCGGGCGATGGCGATGCGCTGGCGCTGCCCGCCCGAAAACTGATGCGGAAAGCGCTTGGCGTGGTCAGGCTGCAGGCCCACGCGCGCAAGCAGGGCAAGCATCCGCGCATGCCGTTCTTCGGGCGTGTAGAGCTTGTGGATGACCAAGCCGTCCATGATCGCGTCGCCCACGGTGCGGCGCGGATTCAGGCTGGAGTACGGATCCTGGAAGATTGTTTGCACCTGGCGCCGAAACGACAGCAGCGACGCCCCTGACAGTTGCTGCACGTCGTGCCCGGCCACCCGGATCTTGCCGGACGATGGCCGGACCAGGCCTGCAATGCAACGCCCCAGCGTGCTCTTTCCCGAACCCGATTCTCCCACCAGCGCCAGCGTGGTGCCGGGCGCGATCGACAGGCTTACGCCACGCACCGCCTGCACCACGCGTGTCGGTTTACCCAGGAGCGAGCGACCCACGACGTAGTCTTTCGTGACGCCTTCGGCGTGCAGGATAGGGTTGTTCATCGTGGCGCTCCTTCAATGACGGGGCGAGGCGGCCCCAGGCGCCGCGTCGGGTCGCGCGGGGCGTCCACATTGGGTACCGCCGCCAGCAAGGCCTGCGTGTAAGGATGGCTGGGATGACGAAAAATCTGCAAGACAGCGCCCTCTTCCACCACCCTGCCGGCCTGCATGACGACCACCCGATCGGCAATCTCGGCCACCACGCCCAGATCGTGCGTAATGAACAGCACCGCCGCGCCCGTTTCTGCCTGCATGGAGAACAGCAGTTGCAGCACCTGCGCCTGCACCGTCACGTCCAGGGCGGTGGTGGGTTCGTCGGCGATGATCAGCTTGGGCGTTAGCGCGCAAGCGATGGCAATCATGATGCGCTGGCGCATGCCGCCCGACAGTTCGTGCGGATACGCCTTTGCCCGCTGCGCCGGGTCGCGAATGCCCACACGGTCCATCAAGGCCACCGCCAGGTTCCAGGCTTGCTTACGGCCCATGCCCGCTTCATGGATGCGAAGCACTTCGGCAATCTGGTCGGCCACGCAGCGTCCGGGGTTCAGCGCGGTCATCGGTTCCTGGAACACCATGGCCATGTCCTTGCCGCGCAACGCGTCCATGTCCGACTCCGATGCGCGCAACAAGTCGTGGCCGTCAAACCGCAGCTCGTCCGCGGCCACCCGGCCGGGCGGGTCCACCAGCCCCATCAACGAAAAGCCCGTGACCGACTTGCCGGAGCCGGACTCACCAACCAGGCAGACGACTTCACCGCGCCGCACGGTCAGGTCCACGCCCCGGACCGCGGCGACCACGCCTTGGGCAGTATCGAAGTTGACGCTCAGGTTGCGAACCCTCAGCAGGGCTTCGGCATCACGGTTCATCGTTGCAGCTCCGGGTTCAGCACGTCTTGCAGCCAGTCGCCCAGCACATTGACGGCCAGCACGGTAAAGAACAGGGCCAGAGCCGGTACCAGCACGGGCCACGGGTTGGTGTAGAGATAGTCCTTCAGCGACCCGACCATCTGCCCCCACGACGGCACGGGCGGCCTGACGCCCAGGCCCAGGAAGCTCAAGCCCGCTTCCAGCAGCATGGCAAACGAAAACGTGAAGGACGCCTGCACCGCGATGATCGAACGCATGTTGGGCAGCACTTCGTGCCAGATGATCCAGCGGCTGCCCGCGCCCAACGAACTCGCGGCCAGCACGTGTTCGCGCGCTCGGATGCCGCGCGCCACGCCCCAGGTGACCCGGGCGAATTGCGGAGCGTAGAGCACGCCGATGGTGGCGACCAGTGTCGGCAAGTTGCCGCCAATGAACGCCAGCACCACCAGCGCCACGAAAATCTCGGGGAGTGACACGAAGACGTCCACCACGCGGATGGCCGCGGCTTCCATGCGCCGGCCCAGGAACGCCACGCCCACGCCGATCGTCACGCCCAGGACGCCCGCCAGCAGCACGGCGGCGCCCGCCACCGTCAATGAAACCCGAGCGCCGTACACGGCCCGCGACAGCAGGTCGCGCCCCAGTTCATCGGTGCCCAACCAGTGTTTCCACGATGGCGAGGCCAGCAGGTTGGCAGCATCGATCTGATACGGGTCCGCCAGGCCCAACATGGGGCCGAAAGCGGCGCCCATCACCAGCACGATCAAAAACCCAAGCGCCAGGCGGACGGACCCGCCACCGGAATACGTTCTTAGCAATGCAATCATGTGGATGGCCTGCGGATGCGGGGGTCAACCAACCCCTGCGCCAGGTCGATGACCAGGCTGATCAGGATGAAGATGGCAAAAATGGCCAGCAAACACCCCTGGATCACGGGGTAGTCGCGCGAAAATGCGGCGCTGACCAGCAAGGAACTGAGTCCGGGCCAATCAAACAGCGCTTCGATAATGACCGTGCCGCCCAGCAAGTTGCCCGCCCGGATGCCCACAATGGCAATCACGGGCACCAGCGCGTTGGGCAGTGCGTGCCGGAAGATGGCCTTGCCGCGCGGCAACCCTTTGGCGCGAGCCAGCTTGACGTAGTCGCGGCCCATCACGTCCGACAGGCTGGCGCGGGTCATGCGGGCAACGACGCCCATGAAGTTCAAGCCGATGGTCAAGGCTGGCAGGATCAGCGCCAGGCAATGCTGCAGCGGATCGTCGGCGAACGACACGAAGCCCGACGAGGGCAACCAGCCCAGCCCCAGACTGAACACCAGCACCAGCAGAATGCCCAGCACGAATACCGGCGCCGAGAATCCAGCCACGGCCAGCACTGATGCCATCACCCCCGCCAGCCGGCCCCGGGCGCGCGCCGCGATGATCCCCAGGGGCACGCCCAGCAGCACGGCCACCAGCAGGCCGACGCCGATCAATTCCAGGCTGCGTGGAATGCGCCGCGCCAGCTCGTTGGCCACGGGTTCACCAGTGCGTAGCGACACGCCCAGGTCGCCGTGCGCCAAGGCTCCCGCCCAGTGCGTGAACTGCGTGGCCAGAGGCAGGTCCAGGCCTAGCTGAGCCCGCACGCGGGCCACGGCTTCCGGGTCGCTGCCGGCCTGGTCGCCCAGCATGATGGCGACCGGGTCGCCGGGCAGCAGATGGATGGCGATGAACACCACGCCTGTCGCCAGCGCCAGTGTGATCAGCGCTGAAGACAGCCGTCTTAGCAGGAAAGGCAGCATGCCGATGCGCTCAGTTCAGCCACATGGTGGGCAGCGAGATGCCCGGGCTGCTTTCGCTCAGCGCTCCGCCCAATTGCGTATACCCGCGCACCTTGCGCAGATAGCCTTGCGCCTGTTCACGCCAGTTCACGAAGGCCCAGGGGCTGGTGTCGAGAATGCGCTTTTCCACTTGCGCATAGACCGGCTGGCGCGCCTTCGGGTCCGTCAGCGCGCGGCCTTCCGCCAGCAGCTTTTCCAGTTCGGGGTCACGGTAGCCGATGGGCTTGGCCCAGTAGCTGGAATCGCCGCCCAGGTAATAGGCATAGGCGTCGGGGTCAGGCAGTTTGACCGACACGCCGTAGATCATGGATTCATAGTCGCCGCGATTCTTGCGTTCTACCAGCGTGGCCCATTCCACCGGTTCCAGCTTGAGATTGATGCCGGCTTCTTTCAAATTGGCCTGCACCACCTGGGCCATCGTCGTATAGATGCCCAAGCCTTGAAAGACCACCATCGAGGCGTCCAGTCCGTTGCCGTAGCCGGCCTCGGCCAGCAGCGCCCTGGCCTGCTTGACATCGCGCTTGTAGGTGCCGTCCAGCGCCTTGTTGTAGTAAGGCGAGTCGGTGGGCGTGGGCGCGCCATGGATGGGTTGGCCGTGGCCGAAGAAAGCGGCCTTGGACACGGCCTCGCGGTCGATGGCGTAGGACACCGCGCGCCGCACGCGGGCGTCGTCGAACGGTTTTTTGCTGGTGTTGAACCAGACGCTCATGAAGGCGCCTCCCGCCATGTCGATCTTCATGCCAGCGTTGCGCCGCAACGCGTCGATGTCCTTCCAGGGCACGAAATCAATCATGTCCAGCGATCCGCTGCGCAGCGCGTTGACGCGGGCATCGTCGCTTTTGATCATGCGGAAGTCGACGGCGTCCAGATACGGCTGCCCCGCCACAAAGTAAGCGGGGTTGCGAGCCAGGCTGGCTCGCACGGCGGGCTCGTAGGCCTTGAGCTGGAAGGGGCCGGTGCCGTTGGCGGCAAGCTTCAGATTGGCGCCGCCTTCCACCCATTTGCGCGAGACGATGGCCGCTTCGGGCAACGCCAGTACGCCCAGCAGCGTGGCGTCGGGCGACGGCTTTTCAACCTTGACGGTGGCCGGGTCTACGACGGTAACTTTCATGCCCAACAGGTTGGCGCGCAGCGTTGCGCCCGTGGCCGGGTCCAGGATGCGGTCCAGCGAGAACTTCACGTCGTCCGCCGTGAGCGGCGTGCCGTCCTGGAATTTCACGTTCGGGCGCAGGTGGAAGATGATGCTGCGCGCATCGGGCTGTTCCCAGCGTTCGGCCAGACGCGGCACGACGGCGCCCGTTTTGTCGTAGCCGGCCAAGGGGCTGTAGAGCGATTCGATCAACACCTTCCAGGCGCTGCCGCCGTAGACATGTGGGTCCAGCGACACCACTTCGGACACCGTGCCGTAGCGCAGCGTACCGCCCTGCTTTGGCGTGTCGGCGGCCTGTGCCCCGGCCATGTATCCCAGCAGCGCGCAAGCGCCCACGCGCAGCGCCATCCGGCGCCAGGTTTGTTGCATCGTCATTGTTTTCCCCTTGCTCATGATGGTTCGGTTTGCCGGATGCGCGCCCCGATCAGGGCAGTGCCTCGACCAGCCGATCGATTTCACTGGAATCGTTGTAATACGAAGGCGAAATACGCAGGTTGCCGCCGCGCACCGCCAGGTCCACGCCCGCGTCGCGCAGCCGCATCGATAGTTCTTGCGCATCATGGCCCGCATGCTTGAAAGACAAATTGCCCGACGCTTCGCCCGGGGCGCGCGAACTGACAATTTGATAGCCCTTTTTCTGCAAGGCCTCGCTGGCGTAGTCGGTCAGCCCCAGAATGTGCGCTTCGATGCGGGCCGGCGTCAGCGCCAGTTGGATGCGCACCGCGGCGTCCAGGCCCCAGATACCGGTGAAATTCGCCAGCGCTTCTTCGAAACGGCCGGCATTGGGCCGATATTCCAGCAGGTAATGCATGTGGTCTTCGGTGCTGTCCACGCTGTGATAGCCCACGCTGGGCGGGTCCAGCAGTCCCAGCACGCTCTTGCGGCAGTAGAAGTAACCGGTGCCTATCGGCGCCAACATCCATTTGTGGCCGCCTACCGCCAGGAAGTGGATGCCCAGCTTTTCCACATCCAGCTCCAAGGAACCGGCCCACTGGATGGCGTCCAGGTTCAGGTACACGCCGCGTTCATGGCACAAGTTGGACGTGGCCTCAAGGTCTTGCCGAAAGCCGTTGGAAAATTGCACCGCGCTGATCGAAACCAGCCGTGTACGGTCATCCATGAGCTTGCGGATGTCGTCCACCAGGATGCGGCCGTTGCGGTTCTTTACCCAGCGTATCGTCACGCCGCGCGCTGCCAGTTTCATCCAGCAGTACACATTGGAGGGGTACTCGATATCGGCCAGGATCAGGTTGTCGCCGTCGCGCCAGGGAAAGCCATTGGCCACGTTGACCAGGCCTTCGGTGGTGTTTTTGACATAGGCGATTTCGTCGCGGTGGGCCCCGATCAGGCGGCCGATGCGCGTTTTGATGGTCTCTTCGGCAAAGCGGCACCAGTCGGGATAGGCGTTGCGTCCGTTGTCGCGCACGTCTTCCATGAAGCGGTTCACGGCGGCGACCACCGGCAGGCTCAGCGCGCCAATCGAGGCATTGTTCAGATACGCCCGCCGCTGCTTGATGGGAAACGCGTGCCCCACGTTGCTCCAGTCCAGCTGTTCGATGCCATTGCGGTCGCCGGGAAACAGGGCGGCGGGTTCGCCCAGGGAAACCGCCTTATCTAGGATGTTCACGCCGTGCCTCTTTCATTGAAGGTGGGATGATCCTAAGATTGCCGGAATCCATGCGTCAATTTCGTTTGCGGTATCGATGCATGCGCTTTTGTAATGGGTTATACCCTTGTCGCCAGCCTGCCCTATGGAAGACGCGGGCGGGCCGGGTTGGCGTCCCTGCGTGTGTTCTCCTCTCTTTCGGGTTTCTCCCTATGCGATTGAACCGTTTGCAAGCCCTGCGCGCCGTCCTGGAAACCGGAAGCGTGACCGAGGCCTCGCGCCGCGTCCACCGAACCCAGCCGCAGATCAGCCGGCTGATATCGGCGCTGGAAGAGGAAGTGGGTTTTTCGCTGTTCCTACGCCAGGGACGCGGCCTGATTCCCACGCAGGAGTGCCTGCGCTTCTACGAAGGCAGCCGGCATATCCTGGCGGGTTTTGATGAGGTGTCGCGCATTGCCGATTCCATCCGCAATCAGCAAGACGCCTGGTTGCGCATCCTGACGCAGCCCTACTTCGCCTATAGCGTGACGCCCCGCGCCATTGCGGAGTTCTCGCGCAGCCACCCGCGCGTTCGGATATCGCTGGAAGTGCGCTCGCGCGTGGATGTGGGCTTGTGGATGTCGGGACAGCAATTCGACCTGGGGCTGGCGGCGCTGCCCATCGACTTTCCGGGTATCCGCTCGCGCCCCTTCGCCGACGTGCGGCTGGTGATCGCCATGCCGCAAGGCCATCGCCTGGCCGCCAACGCCGTGCTGACGCCGGAAGACATCAAGGACGAACCCTTTATTGCGCTGCGCCCGTTTACCCTGCTGCGGCAGCGTACCGACGATTTGATGGAGAAATACCGCTTGCCTTTGCGCTTGGTGATGGAGACGTCATCGGGGCAGTCCGCGTGCCAGTTGGCGGCGTTGGGCGTGGGGATTGCGTTGGCGGATCCGATTCTGGCGGCCAATGTGCCGGGTATTGTGCTGCGAGACTTTGAACCCCGGCTAAGCATTCCTTACGGGTTTTTACTGCCCAGCAGCTATGCGCCGTCGGAACAGGCGCGCGAATTCGCGCGCCTGTTCGTCCGCATTGTTAAAGAGACCGCGCCGGACAGGGTGCAATTGCTTGCGTCGTCACTCGCGGATGACGACGATGGGCTGCTGGACTGAAGCCGTCGGAGGCCGGTCCCACGCGCCTGTCCGCCGCCAGGCGCTTCTTAATCAATCGCCGCGCCCGCGGTTTTCACGACCTTGCCCAGGCGGGTGTATTCCTCGGCGCCAAAGTCCTTCAAGGTCTGGCGCGTGGTGGGCGACGGGATGGCGCCGCGCGACTCCAGCGTCTTCTTCACATCGGGCCGTTGCAGGGCCTTGTTGACGGCGGCGTTCAGCTTGTCCAGCACGGCGGGCGGTGTGCCCTTCGGCGCGTACAGGCCGTCCCAGGCGAAGAACTCGTAACCCTTCACGCCGGCTTCGTTCATCGTGGGTATGTCGGGGTTGGACGCCACGCGCTCGGGCGTGGTGACGGCCAGCGCGCGCAGTTTGCCGGCGGCGATCTGGCCCGACACATTGGGCATGACATCGATCAGGAACGAGATGCGTCCGCCCAACAGGTCGGTCATGGCCGCGCCGCCGCCCTTGTAGGGGATGTGCATGACCTGGATGCCCGCCATCTGCTTCAGCAATTCACAGGCCAGATGCGACGACGTGCCATTGCCGGCAGAGCCGCAGGTCAGTTCGCCGGGGTGGGATTTGGCGTAGGCCAGCAGTTGGTCCAGCGACTTGAAGCGGTCGTCGGTGCCGTTCACGACCAGGGCCGCGGCAATGACGGTAAAGCGCGAAATCGGCTCGAAGTCGCTGGGTTTGTAGCCGGGTGATTTATACAGCCAGTGGTTGGTGGCCTGCGTGCCGTTGGTGCCATAAGACAGTGTGTAGCCGTCCGGGTTGGCGCGCGCCGCAATGGACGTGCCGATGTTGCCGCCCGCGCCGGGGCGGTTTTCCACGATGATGGATTGGCCCAGTTCGCGCGACAGGGGCTCGGCCATCAGCCGCGCCAGCGTATCGCCGCCGCCGCCCGCCGCAAACGGCACCACCAGCGTGATGGCGTGGGTGGGCCAGTCGGCTTGTTGCGCCAGCACGCCAGCGGATGGCAGCGCGGCGCTGGCGGCAGTGGCCAGGCAAATCAAGGTCTTGGATAGTTTCATGCTTGTCTCCTGTGGGGATAGTGTGCGCGCGCCCGCTTGGGTTGTAGGTGTATCGGGCGCGTGTTTTTTTTGCGAGCGTTGGGGGTCGTGGATGTGCGAGGTCAGGGTTCGGGATTCGGGTCGCGGTTGGGGGAATCAGACGAAGCGGCAGCTCACCGAGCCCAGTGGGCCGTAGTCCACGTGGAAGGTGTCGCCGGCCTGGGCAAAGACGGGCCGGGTGAACGAGCCGCCCAGAATGATCTGGCCGGCTTCCAGGGTCACGTCGTGTTCCGCCAGCTTGTTGGCCAGCCACACGACACCGTTCGCCGGGTGGTTCAGCACGCCCGCCGCCAGGCCGGTTTCTTCGATGACGGCGTTGCGCGACATCATCGCGCCCACCCAGCGCAGATCCATATCGCCCACGCGCACCGGGCGCCCGCCCATCACCACGCCGGCATTGGCGGCGTTGTCGGCAATGGTGTCGAACACCTTGCGCGGGCGTTTGGACTCGGGGTCGATCTGGTGCGAGCGGGCGTCGATGATTTCAAGCGCGGGAATCACGTAGCGCACGGCGTCCAGCACGTCAAAGAGCGTCACGCCGGGGCCGCGCAGCGGGCGGTCCAGGATGAAGGCCAGCTCGACTTCCACGCGCGGCACGATGAAGCGATCACGCGGGATCTCGGCGCCGTCGGCAAACAGCATGTCGTCCAGCAGCGCGCCGTAATCGGGTTCATCGATCTGTGACGACAACTGCATGGCGCGCGAGGTCAGCCCGATCTTATGGCCCACCAGGCGGCGGCCCGACGCAATCTTGTGCGCGACCCAGGCGCGCTGGATGGCGTAGGCGTCGGCGATGGTGATGTCGGGATGGTCCAGCGACAGTTGCCGCACCTGCGTGCGGCGCTGCTCGGCCTCATCCAGCCGCAGCGCCAGTGTTTTTATGGTGGTGGCGTCCATTGATGTCTCCTTGGGGGTGAGTTTTTTGTGTTTCCGGTGGGCGTTGCCGGTCACTCGGGCGGCAGATGGCGGCGGCTGCTTTTGTCGGCCAGGCGCCAACCGTCTTGCGTGGCGACCAACACGTCGCGGCATTCGCGGATGGAAACCAGGCGGGGCGCCCCACCCTGCTCGTGCGGCACGCTGTCGTAGGCGGTCAGGAAATAGCCGACCGTGGCGCGAGATGGGTTGCCGTTTGGCCTGCGCTCCGTGTCGCCCGCAGGGCCGCTCGCTTGCTCGACCGCCTCCAGGCGCAGGTTGGTGATGACATGGCAGGTGCTGCGTTCAGGCGCGCGTGCGTTCAGCGCGGCCAGCACTTCTTGCGGGCCGCATAGCCGCTTGCCCTGGCGCATCCAGACGCCCTCCGGCGCCATCAGGGCGGCGGCGGCGGCGTGCCGGCGGGTGTCCAGCGCATGAAAAAACGTCAGCACCACCGCTTCGCAAGCGGCCTTGGTCTGGTCGGCGTACAGGGCTTCTGAAGCATGTTCCATGGTTGTGTCGTGCCTCCTTAATTGATTTGGGCCTTGGCCAGCGGCACGTCTGGCCGCTCTAGCAATGCCGGGTCCACCACCGCGCGTTGCGCGATCCATTTGCGCAGTTGACGCAAGTCTCGCGCGGCGTTGACGGCCACACCGGCCACGACGCGCCCGCTGGCGTCCAGCGCCACCGACAGCAAGGCACGGGCATCCGCCTGCGGACGCAGCACTTCGCTGGCCGCCAGCGCGGGAAAGCCCACGATCTGCACCATGGCGTCGTACTGCTCGGACCAGACCGCGCCGCTGGGCAGATACGGCGTCGTCTCGCCCAGCGCGCACAGCGCCGCCGCCGTGCCCTGGTCTTGCGCGTTCTGCCACGATTCCAGGCGCACCGCGCCGCCGGCGTCGGCATGCACCGACACGGCGACGTCGCCCGCGGCATACACGTCCGGCGCGGACGTGCGGCAAAACTCATCGACCAGCACGCCGCGCTGGCAGGCAATGCCCGCCTCGCGCGCCAGCGTGTCGTTGGCTTGCAGGCCCACGCCCAGCACCACGGCATGCGCCGCGATCCGGGTGCCGTCGGCCAGCTCGGCCACGGGCCGCCCGTCTTCTTGCGCATGGACCGCAAGCAGGCTGGCGCCCAGTCTTAGCTCCACCCCCGCCGCCGCATGCAGGGCAGCCAGGTGCGCGGATACGCCGGGTAGCACGCTACGGGCGCACAGCCGGTCGGCCTGTTCCAGCACGGTGACCCGGGTGCCGGCCTGGCGCGCGGTGGCGGCCACTTCCAACCCGATCCAGCCGCCGCCCACAATCAGCACATGCTTGTCCGGACCCAACTGGGCGCGCAGGCGCAATGCGTCGTCGCGGGTACGCAGCACGTAGACACCGGCGTGGTCGATGCCCGGCAACGGCGGCACGACCGGGCGGCCACCCATGCACAGAATCAGTTTGTCGTAGGCGATTGACGCGCCATCGGACGTGTCCACCTTTTTGTCGGCCAATCGCAAGCGCGTGGCCGCCACGCCTGGATGAAACGTCACGTTCAACGACGCCAGCCGCTCGGCCGAAAACAGTTCGGTGCTTTCCGGCGGCGCGTGGCCGCCTAGCACGGCCTTGCTCAAGGGCGGGCGTTCATAGGGCGCGTGCGGCTCGTCGCCCAGCAGCACCACGCGGCCGGCGTAGCCGCGTTCGCGCAGGGTGGCGGCGGCCCAGCCGCCCGCCTGCCCCGCGCCCACGATGACGATCGCGTCCGAGTTCACGCGGCTTCCGCCTTCAGGTAGATGGTGTCGGTCTCGACCCGCACCTCGTAGCGGCGCAGGTCGGTCGTGACCGGCGGGCATTGCGGCTTGCCGGTGCGGATGTCGAACACGCCCTGGTGCAAGGGGCATTCGATGGTGCCGTCTTCCAGGTAGCCATCGGCCAGGCTGGCGTTGCCGTGCGGGCAGCGGTCCTGGGTGGCGCAGATGTCGTCGGGCAGCTTGTACAGGCAGACGGCCTCGCCTTCATGCACGACGCGCAGCGTGCCGGTGTCGGGTGAAATGTCCGCCACCAGCGCAACGGGTTTCCAGGTGTCCATGATTACAACCCCATCGCCTTGCGGTAATAGTCATAGAACGACCGGATCAGCACTTCGGTCACCATGTAGTCGGCCGGTTCGGTGTCGCGGCCGCCCATTTCCACGATGCCGCGCGCCTCGGGGTAGCCGGTCACGCCGATCTGCACCTGGTTCAGCATTTCGCTGTCGTCCATCGACACGAAGCCGGCCGGGCCCAGCAGGTTGGCGTGCTTCAAGCGCAGCCGGGTCATTTCTTCATCGTCGTCCTCGTAGCCGTAATAGGTAAAGACCAGTTCGTGCTCGGTGGGGCTGCGCGGAATGACGTGGCGGGTTTTCAGGGAATTGGCCTGGATGCCGAACTGCGCGGCCGGGAAGACCCAGGCGCCACCCACGCGGCCCCGGTTGAACTCGGCGCGCGGGGTCACGGTTTCCAGATCCAGCAATTCCAAGTCGTCACGGAAGCGGCTCATTTCCGTGGTGGCCTCGGTCTTCTTCTTGCCTTCGTTGTGCGAGACCATCACGCTGTGCGCGCCGCCGCCCGTGGGAATGCATTCCGACTTCGAATCCGCGCGCCACAGGCCGAAGGTGATGTAGAAGGTGTGCAGCAAGGTGGCGTGGTACGGGTCCTTCAGGTTTTCCAGGTACATCTTCCAGTTGCTGGGGATCAACTGGCGGCTGTAGCCCAGCAGCTTGAGCGGCTTGCCCGGCAGCATGTGATCAATTTCGGCCAGCACTTCCGGGCCGCAATAGTCTTCAAAGCTGGGCGCTTCTTCGGAAAACGTGGCCCAGATGGAGCCGCCCCGGTTCACGCTGCGCAGCTTGCGGATGCCGTTCTGCTTGGGATCGAAATCGCGCGGCATGCCGCCCTTGCCCATGGCGCCGCGCCGAAACGGCACGCCTTGCAGGTTGCCGTGCAGGTCGTAATTCCATTGGTGATACGGGCAGGTGAAGTCGGTGACGCGGCCGGTGTTCTGCCAGCAGATCTGCGCGCCGCGATGCGCGCAGCGGTTTTCCAGCACGTTCACGTCGCCGGTTTCGGTGCGCACCATGATGACCGGGCGGTTGCCGATCCAGTTGCGCTTGTAGCTGCCGGTTTCGGGCACTTCGCATTCCAGGCCCACGTAGTTCCAGGTCTGGCCGGCGAAGAACACGTCCATTTCCTTTTGGAAGATGGCGGGGTCGGTGTAGACCCAGTTGGGGATGCGCGTATAGCCCTCTTTGGGCCAGCGGCGTTCAAGATGGATGGGGGCCGTGGCGGGCGTGTCCAGCACGGCGGAATCGGAACAGGTCATGGCTTTTCCTTCAAGCAGATTCAGATGGGCACGATCAGCGACGTGCGCACGCGGTAGTTGTCGTACACGCAGTCGCGGCGGCTGATGGCCAGGCCGTCGGGGGTGACGCGCAGCACGTCCAGATAGCGGCCCACCATGTTCAGGCTGGGCTCGCGGTCGGACAGCGACTCCATGATGGCGAAGTTGGCTTGCGACACGATGTGGTCGCCCTGCACTTCCATCACGCGCACGCCGCTGATGAAGTGGCGCAGCGAACGCGGTTCGAACATGGTGGTTTCGCGCAGCGCGGTCACGCGGTCGCGCACCATGTTCTTGTTCATGCAATAGATCAGGCCCAGCGGCAGGCCGGCGTCGTGGTTCTCGCGGGACAGCACGCGGTAGTGGCAGTCTTCGGTGAAGAAGTCGGGCCACTCTTCCAGCCGCCCCTCGTCCAGGCAAAAGGCGTAGTCGTCGTAGAAGTCGCGCAGTTGCGCGCGCAGGGCCGGGGCGTCGGTCAGGTCGGTCAAGGTCATGGTGGGTCCGGAGTTCGTTTCGGGTATCGGCGCGGCTTGCTTCAGGACGCGGCCGCCAACTGCGCGCGGTTGCTTTCAAAACCGCTCTGGCTGCCCAGCGCCAGAATGGGTTCCTGCATGCGCTCCTGCCAGATCAGCGATTCCATGGCGATTTGCAGCGGGTGGTCTTGCACCGTCAGCGCGGACGTGGTTTCAGTGCCGGAATGGTGCGAATGCATGGCCCAGCCGGGCGCGGACAGGATCAGGTCGCCTGCCTTCCAGTCCAACCGCACGCCGTTGACCTTGCTGTAGCCGTTGCCGCGCAGGTAATAGTTGATGGCCGACGAGCTGTGCCGGTGCGGCACGTGGTGGTTGTCCGGCGGCGACGACGAAATGGTGGCGAAGAAGCTGTGGGTGGTGCCGATGCGGCGTTCGGTGGCCGGGTTGTACAGCACGAACAGGCGGCGGCCGTTGTAGCCGCGCGCCATGTCTTCCACGGTGGGCAGGTAGCGCGACACCGCCTGCCAGGGCCAATGCAGCGCCTTGGATTCCAGCACGTCAATGTCGATCAGCCATTCATAGCCCATCAGCCACGCGCCCTCGGGCGTGATCTGTTCGCGCAGCGCCAGGTCGCGCGAACGCGCGGCGTCGGGCGCGCGCGGCGGCACGGGCTTGGTGTTGGCGTCGGCGGGCGGCACGTCGCCGTCGAACTCTTCCACGTAATGGATTTCCAGCTTTTCCAGCAAGGGCGCGTTCGAATACGACAAGCGCACCCAGGGCGTCTTGCCTTCGTTGCGGTACGAATGCACCTGCATGGCGGGGGTGTTCCAGACGTCCCAATGGCCCACGCGGATGTCGCGGCCGGCCACGGTGGCCACGCCCTCGCCGCTGATACAGATCTCCAGCATGTTGGAGTTCTTGCGCAGGTTGTAGGTGCGTTCGCCGGGGTTGACCACGTTGATGGTCACGTCGGTGCCCGGCGCCAGGCCCAACCCGGGCGCGGTGGCTTCGGGGTGCGTGATGAGCGAGGCGCGGCGGCCGTTGTCGGGCCGGGGCGCGTCAATCAGCCGCGCGATTTCCAGATCGATGTCCTCTTTCGGGATCACGATGGACGGCCATTTGTTTTGTTCGCGGGGGCTGGCCCCGCTGACGTCGACGAACATGCTTGTCTCCTCTTGCTTCCGGCGCTTGCCGAATGTCTTGTTGAACGTTGTTTGGACTCAGTGATCTGGCTTCAGACTTCAGGGCTGCGACAGCAGCAGGTTTTCGCGGGTCTGCGGCGGCAGCGCCACGCCCAGCCCGTGGTCGCGGGCGTGCTCGTACACCACGCGCGCCATCGCCAGGTCAGACAGGCCCATGCCCATGCCCTTGAAGATCGTCAGCCGGGCGTCGTCCGGGCGCGATTCGCCGGCCGCCAGCAATTGGCCCAGCACCGACACGCCCTGCCACGGCGCGCCATCGGCGCCATAGCGTTCACGCAATTCGCGCGAGCCCTTGCGAGCGTTTTCCAGGTCGTCCACCACCACGCGGTCGGCCAGGCTGAATACGTCTTGCGCGAATTCCGCCTTGGCGGGCAGGATGGCGCCCACGGCGTTCAGGTGCCGACAGTTGGCCAGCATGGCCGCGTCCACGAAGGGTTCGACGGCGCGCGTGATCAGCGTGACGATCTCGGCGTCGGCCAGTGCGTGTTCCAGGCTGGGAGACGCCTGGATATCAAAGGCGTACTTGCCCGCCACGCTGGCCACGAAGGCCTGGCGCTTTTCCGGCGTGGGGCTGTAGACCCGCACCTGGCGCAAGGGGCGCACCGCCGCCAGCGCCGCCAGTTGCGTGACGGCTTGCGGGCCCGTGCCGATCAATGCGGCGCGGGTGGCGTCGGCCGGCGCCAGGGTGCGCGTGGCCACGCCGCTGATCGCCGCCGTGCGCAACATGCCCAGCGCGCGCGCTTCGATAATGGCGCGCAGCGTGCCCGTTGCCCCATCAAACAGGCTGAACAGCGACCCGCCGCCCGCCTTGGTGTGCACCCAGGTCTTGAAACCCGCGTAGCCGCCCGGCCCCGTCTGCACGGAACCCAATGCATGCATTGAGCTGCCGTCGCCCCAGGTGGCCAGCGTCTTGGGCAGGTTGCGCGCTTCTTCGCGCGCCTGCGCCACCAGCATGTCTTGCAGCGCGTCGATGGCGCGCTGGATGTTCAGTGCCGAGACCACGTCCCGTTCCGTCAGATACCGCAGCGCCTCAGCCATGCGCGTCTCCTTGTTGGCGGGCGGGTTCGTCCGCCACCGTATTGACCAGCGTGCCGATGCCGGGGATGTCGACTTCCAGCGTGTCGCCCGCCACCATGAAGCGCGGCGGCTTGCGGCTGGACCCCACGCCTTCGGGGGTGCCGGTGGCGATGATGTCGCCCGGCGACAGCGGCGTGAACGCGCTGATGTAGGCGATGAGTTCGGGAATGGGAAAGATCAGGTCGGACACGTCGCCCTGCTGCATCAGCTCGCCATTCAGGCGCGAGATGACCTGCAGGCGCGCGGGGTCGCCCACTTCGTCAGCGGTGACCAGCCAGGGGCCAATGGCGCCGCTGCGCTCGAAGTTCTTGCCGGGCGTGACTTGCGCGTTGTGCTTTTGGAAGTCGCGCACCGAGTTTTCGGCCATACAGGTGTAGCCCGCCACGTGCGCCAGTGCGTCTTGCGCGGCAATGTGGCGCCCGCCCCGGCCGATCACCACCGCCAGTTCGCCTTCGTAGTCGAAACGGTCTGACGCGCGCGGCTTCCAGACGGCTTCGCGATGGCCCACCACGCTGTCGGCAAAGCGCGCAAACAGCGATGGGTGCGCCGGCAGGTCGCGGCCGGCCTCGGCCACGTGCCGACCGTAGTTCAGGCCCACGCAAAGGATCTTGCGCGGCGCTGGCACGGGCGGCAGCCATTGCAGGCCGGCCAAGGGCCTACAGGGCATGCCGTCGGCGCGGGCCGCGCCGGCGATCTCGTCCACGCCCGCTTCCAGGCCGGCGATGACGTCGGGCCATACGTGGGTCAACACCACGACGTCGCTGTCTCGCACGACGCCCCAGGCGTTACGCCCGGCTTCCACGAAGCTGATCAGCTTCATTCCTGTCTCCTGTGCTTGCGGCCATAAAGCATGCATCTGGTGATTCCGTTGCATGCATTCGGGGGCTTATTTGCCTTCCTACCGCTGTTTTTCCGAATTATTGCATGCAATTTTGATCAATCGCAAGGCCCGTTCGTGTTTTTATTGACCGATTGCATGCAATTTTCTAGGTACACTGGAGCCCCTTTCAGACACGTTTCAGCCGACGCCCTGCTATGGCCGCACAGATCGATAAAGTGATTTCCGAACTTCGGGACATGGTGCTTTCGGGCGTTTTGCAACCGGGGGAACGGGTCGTGGAACTGCAGTTTTCGGCCCGCCTGGGCGTGTCGCGCACGCCGCTGCGCATTGCGCTGACCGAATTGGAAAAGGAAGGCCTGCTGGAACGCCTGCCGTCGCGCGGGTTCCGGGTGCGGGCGTTCACCGTGGATGAAATTGGCGATGCGGTGGATGTGCGCGGCGTGCTGGAAGGCATGGCGGCGCGGCTGCTGGCCGAGCGCGGCGCCACACCCGAGGTGTTGGAACAACTGTCGCAAGCCGTGGAAGAAGGACGCACGTTGTTGGCGCCCGCGCGGCGCGACCCGAACACCACGGTGGATGCGCGTGCCTGGGGCCAGATCAACCGCCGGTTTCATGAAATTCTGTGCGAAGCGGCGGGCAACCGCGCGCTGCTGTCCGCGCTGGAACACAACAACAAGACCCCGCTGGCGGGGCCCGCCGCGCTGACGCTGCCGTCTACCCCTTCTCTCCTGGAAACGCCCTTTGTGCTGCGCGCGCAGGCCGATCACGAAGACCTGCTGCGCGCCATCACCCGGCGTGAAGCGGTGCGCGCGGAAAACCTGATGCGCGAACACGCTTACCGCAGCCGCGAAAACAAGCGGGTGTTGCTGGAATCGCTGCGCGGAAAGCTGTCGGCGCAACCGCTGTTGGCTGACCACAGCGCCTAGCAATAAGACGTCCGAACGGGTCCAAAACCGCCCGGGCACGGCGGTTGCTGCGTGCTGGCTGACGCCGCACGTTGGCGGCACCTTCCAAGGTTGCCAAGATGCCCGACATTGCCGAAATTTTTGCGTTGCAGGCCGGATTTGCCGAGATGTTCATCCGCGGCACCACCATGTACTGGGTGCTGTACGCGCTGCTGCGCCTGGCGGGCAGGCGCGATCTGGGTTCGTTGGGAGTCGCCGACCTGTTGGTGCTGGTCTTGGTGGCCGACGCGGGCGGCAATGCCATGTCGGGTGACTCGTATTCGATGGGCGACGGCATCATCGTGGTCACCACCATCGTGGGATGGAGCTTCCTGCTGGACCGGGTGGTGTATTACGTGCCCGCATTGCAGCGGTTTCTGGAGCCGCAACGCATCTGCCTGGTACGTAATGGCCGCATCATCGTGTCAGGCTTGAGAAGCGAACACATCAGCCGTGGCGAATTGATGGAACAGCTGCGGCTCAAGGGCGTGGGAAACCTGGCTAAGGTGAAACGCGCGTACCTGGAATCCACGGGCGAATTCAGCATCATCAGCGCCGACGAAGATATCCCCCCTGCCCATTCCACGTTGGAAGAAGACAAGGACCCCGACCCCTGCTGAGCTCGGCGGCATCTTCCTAGGAACGCGGATTGCTGGGGTATGCGTGGATCAAAGCTATCCATGTGTAATCAACGGCGCACCGCGCCACTCTTGGGAGACGTACATGAAAACTCGCACCCTGACTGCCGCCCTGCTTTCGGTGTCCGTGCTTGGCGCCGGCAATTTCGCCGTGGCGCAACAAACCGCTCCGACCACAACTCCTTCCACGGGCGCACCCGCTTCGCCCACTACGCCCGCCCCCGGCGCGCCCGCCGGCCAGATGGCGGCCGAGTCCAAGCTGGACAGCAACGACCGCGACTTTATTGAAAATGCCGCGCAGTCCGGGCATATGGAAGTCGAAGGCAGCAAGATGGCCTTGGAAAAGTCGCAGAACGCCGAGGTGAAGAAGTTCGCGCAGCAGATGATCGACGACCACACCAAGGCCGGCCAACGATTGGCGAGCCTGGCCAAGAGCAAGGGCGTTGAAGCCCCCACCGAACCGTCGTTGATGCAGAAAGCCAAGCTGAAGACGCTGGGCCTGCGCGATGAGGGGTTTGACGAGGCCTATGCCGAAGGCGTGGGCGTGTCGGCCCACGAAGATGCCGTGAAGCTGTTTGAACAAGCGTCAAACGAGGTCAAGGACCCCGAGTTGAAGCAGTTCGCCACGGAAACGCTGCCCAAGCTGCGGCAGCACTTGGAGATGGCCAAGACGCTGGAGCAAAGCGTAAAGAACGCCAAGCCGAAGTAAGCATTGGCGGCAAGCAAAGGCTGGACGGCCCGCACTAGCCGCAGGCCGCCACCAGAAAGACCGGCACGGTCTGCCAGATGACCGCCAGGGCCGACAGCAAGCACAGCGCAGCGGTCAGCCAGACGTGGAAGCCGTCCAGGCCCCACTCCCTGACCCGCCTGGCTTGCCGCGCGGCGATAAGGGCCATGGCGGCCAAGGCCAGCGCCGTGCCGGCAAGTATCAACCACGATGACAGCGGCAGGCCCAATGCGGCCATGGCCAACGTAGAGCGTGGCCGCGCGCAGCCCAAGGCATTGACGATGTAGATGGCCAGGAAGTGCACCATCCAGATGGCCGGGCCGGCGATCAGGAACAAGAGATCGGTTCCGAATGGCGTCTTCTTCGTCTTCGTGGTGTTTCCGGTGTCCCCGGTGTTTGTGGCGTCGACCGCTTTGATGTTTTTCATGGCGCTACCCCGTCATCCGGGGAAAGGCGTGTACCAACCCCAGCCCCAACAAACCCTGCGCAACGGTGTAATGCCACATCATCATGGTGGTGTCGTAGCAGGCGCGCCGGGTATAAGACAGCCTGCCCGCCACCGAGCGCGACACGGTGAATACGCCCATGGTGCCGGCGATCAGCGCAAAGAAACCCTGCAAGCCGGCGATGGCGTAGACGGCAGCCGTATAAGCCGACGCCTGAGGCCGCAAGCCCTGGGTCCAGTGCCCGTGCAATTGCACCGCGGACGCCGCCATCAACAACGCCACGCCAAGCAAGATGCCGACCCGAACACGGCCCTGCTGCCCGTGGCGCAACCAGTTGCCGCAGCAGGCAATCAGCACACTGGCTCCCAGCAATAGACCGGCCGACAGCACGGCGCCACCGGGCGCGGCAAGGTCGGCCACCCGGGGCCAGACCTCGGGCGACGTCGTCCACAAAAACAGATACGCGAAACACAGCGAACCAAAGATGCTGGTGCAGACGATCACCAACAGCACCATGGCCCAGCCGTAATGGGACGCCATGCCGGAACACGCCATGGGCAGGCGCAGCCCCGCCCCGATGTCAACGGGCGAATGGTCGGGGCCGGTGTCGGCGTCCCACAGCCATCGCCATATCGACACTACCGCCAGCACCCCGCAGGCGCCCGCCAGCGCATGCATCTTGAAGGTCAGCAACAGGAAAAAGCCCGCCGTGCCCAAGGCCGCCAACAGCGGCGCCCAGCCCGGACCGGGCAGCGGCAACACATAGTCAGGCTGCGCTTGCGTGGCGCTGGTCACCAGCGTAGAACGCTGGCCCGCCGGGGCGTTGGGCAGGAAGTAGCGGCCAGCGGCGACGTCGCGCGCCAGCCCGGGTTGGTCCCACAAGGGTTCCCGTGAACTTACCCAGGGAATGCTGCGCAGGCCGTAGCGGCCATTGGGCAGCCATTCCAGCGTGCCCGCGTTCCACACGTTGCCAACGCCCTGGCCGCTGCCGGGCCGGAAGTTGCGCGCCAGGTCCCACAAAAACACCAGCACGCCGGCCGCGATCAGGTAGGAACCCACGGTGGACACCATGTTCAACAGTCCCCAGCCCTGGCTTTCGGCATAGGTGTATACGCGCCGGGGCATGCCGGCCAGGCCGGTGAAATGCATGGGAAAGAACGCCACGTTGAAGCCCACGAACATCAGCCAGAACGCCCAGCGCCCCAGCCGTTCGGACAAGGCGCGCCTGCTGATCAGCGGCGCCCAGTAATAGAACGCCGCGAACAGCGGGAACACCATGCCGCCGAACAGCACGTAATGCAGGTGGGCCACGATGAAGTACGTGTCGTGCGCCTGCAAGTCGAACGGAATGACGGCCACCATCACGCCGGTCAGCCCGCCCAGCACAAAGATGAAGAAGAAGCCAAGAATGAACAGCATGGGCGATTTCAAGGGGCGCAGGCGCACTGCCGCCGCAATGGTGGCGATCCACGCGAAGACCTGGATGGCGGTGGGTACCGACACCGCCATGCTGGCCGCCGACGCAAAGCTCAAGGACAAGGACGGAATGCCGGTGGCGAACATGTGATGCACCCACAGGCCAAAGCTCAGGAACGCGGTGCCCACCACGGCCATCACCACCAGGCGGTAACCCACCAGCGGCACGCCCGTCATGGCGGGAATCATCATGGACACCATGCCGGCGGCCGGCAGGAAGATGATGTAGACCTCGGGGTGGCCAAAGAACCAGAACAGGTGCTGCCACAGCAAGGGGTCACCGCCGCGCTGCGTGATGAAGAACGGCATGTCGAAGGCGCGTTCCAGCTCCAGCAAGGCGGTGGCGACGATGACGGCGGGAAAGGCAATGATGACCATGCCGCAGAACACCAACATGACCCAGGCGAATATCGGCATCTTGTCCAACGTCATGCCGGGCGCGCGGGTGCGCAGGATGCCCACGGCAAGCTCGATGGCGCCCGCGATGGCGGAAATTTCGATGAAACCGATGCCCAGCAGCCACAGGTCGGCATTCATGGCGGGCGAAAACTGCGTACTGGTCAGCGGCGGATACATGAACCAGCCGCCGTCGGGCGCGAGCCCCACGAAGATGCTGCAGAAGAACACCAGCCCGCCCACCGCGTACGCCCAATAGGCATAGGCCGACAGCCGGGGAAACGGCAGGTCGCGCGCGCCCAGCATGTTGGGCAGCAGCAGCACGGCCACGGCTTCCACTGCCGGCACGGCAAACAGAAACATCATCACCGTGCCGTGCATGGTGAATAGCTGGTTGTAAAGCGCGTGGCCGATCAAGTGGCTGTCGGGCGCGGCCAACTGCGTGCGCATCAGCAGCGCCAGGACGCCCGCCAGAAGAAAAAACAGAAAGGCGGTGCCGATGTACAGCAGTCCGATGGAGGTGTTGTTGACCACCGTCAGCGCGCGCCAGCCGGTCGGCGCCTTCCACACGCGTTGTAGTTCGTCGAATTCGCTGTCGGGACGCGGCGCCGGGTTGGGCAGCTTGGGCGACAGCAGCACGCCCGGCTCGGGCGCGGGGGGCGTGGCGGTGCCGGGGGACGTGACGTCGTCGCTCACTTCAGGCTTTCCAGGTAGTGGGCCACGGCGCGCAGATCCTCGCCCGGCAGTTGATCAAAGGACGGCATGGGGTTGCCGGGCTTGATGTGCTGGCTGCCGGCGATCCAGCCCGCCAGCGCGCCGACATTGTTGGGCAGCACGCCCGCCGCCAGGGACAAGCGGCTGCCTACGTGCGTCAGGTCCGGTCCCTGCGTGCCGGCCGCCGACGTGCCGCGCACGGTGTGGCATTGGGCGCAAGCCTGCTGGAACAGACGCGCGCCCTGGCGCAGCGTGGGGCCGGCGTCGGACAGCGCGGGCGCGGCCGGCTGCGCTTGCGCGCTCCGCCAGGCCTGGAATGCGTCAGGCGCCATGGCCTGCACGTCGAACTTCATATTGGCGTGCTGCGCGCCGCAATACTCCGCGCATTGACCGGTGTACCTGCCCGCCCCCAGCGCGCGCACGCGCAGGCGGTTGACGTGGCCGGGAATCATGTCCAGCTTGCCGCCCAGTTCGGGTATCCAGAAACTGTGAATGACGTTGTCAGACTTCAGCACGAATTCCACCCATTCCCCGGCCGGTATGCGGATGTCGTTGGCGGTTTCGAACACGGGCTTGCCCGCTGCATCCAGATAGCGCACCCGCCACCACCAGAGCTCGCCGGTGACCTCGATGCGGGTAGCCGCCGTCGCCCCCGCGCGCGCCATGGACGACGCCGTGCTCAACACGTACACCAGCAACGCGGTCAGGGCCACCACGGGAAAGGCGATGCCCGCGCCCACGATCAGCGACGGACGCGACAAGCGCCGTCGCAACGACATGGGGCCGAACAGGGCCACGGCGATCAACGCGGCCACGGCCAGGAATATCACCGTAGCGCCAATGAACAGCACGCTGCTGATGTCGGCCACACCGCTCGCGCCCTCGCCTGCTGGCGGGGCGGGCAGGATGGCAGGCGCACGTTCGGCCGAAGCCGGCAGCACGGCGGCAAGCGCGTAGGAAGGAGTGGCGGCCATGTCGGCCGTCAGCATGTGGCGTGCCTGAAAGACGGTGCCCGGAGCACTGGGCGGCCAGGCATGACAGGAACATAGAACAAAGAGCAAAAAGCAGATCGCTGGGAACCTGGAACAGGAATTAAAGACCAGGGAACAAGACTTGCTGAGCCGCCCGGTCTGGAGGTGAAACCCCGTGCGTACCGCTGCCCGACCCGTTTTCATGCTGTTTGGCGCCGCCACGCTGTCATTGCTGGCCGCGTGTGGCGACGAGCGGCCGGCGCTTGCGCCGAACCTGACGGCCGCCGCCCTGCCCGAGCGGGCCGACGCTGTCCGAGGCAGGCAGTGGATTTCGGAATATGGCTGCCTGGCCTGCCACGCCGTGCCCTCGATACGGGGGCCGGCTTCGTCGGTTGGGCCGCCCCTGGGCAATGTGGGGCGGCAAGCCTATCTGACTGGCCTGCTGCCCAACACCCCCCAAAATCTGGTCCGCTGGCTGATGGACCCGCCCGCCATCAATGCGCGCACCGCCATGCCAAACGTGGGCTTGAGCCAAGCCGAGGCCGAGGACATCGCCGCTTTTCTGTTGTCCCTGCCCGAGTCGCCGGAGCCATCATGAGACGTTGGAAACGTATCGCCGCGTGGTTGCTTGCCGCCCTGGCCGCGTCCGGCGCGGCGCTGGGCACGGCGGTCATTTATTTCGGGTGGTACGACGTCAGCGCCACTGGCCCGCATACCGTGCCGGTTCATGTGTTGCTGGACGTGGCGCTGACACGGTCGGTCAAGGTGCGCTCGGCCGACATCGACGTGCCAGATCTGGACGACGCTTCGCGCATTCAGCGCGGCAACGCCTTGTACCGCGCCCATTGCGTGCAATGCCATGGCGCGCCTGGCCTGGCGCCGGAACCCTACGCGCTGGGCCTGAACCCGGCGCCCGCAGCGCTGGTGGGCACGGCCCGAGAGCGCCCCGCGGCCGAGATATTCTGGATTACCCGGCACGGCATCAAAATGACAGGCATGCCCGCCTGGCAGTACCGGCTGACGGACGCGCAGATCTGGGACGTGGTGGCCTTCATGCGGGTGCTGCCCACGCTGTCCCCCGAGCAATATCGCGAGGGGGGAAACGACGCGCCGCGCGCGGCTCCATCCGAGGCTCAGTCAGAAGGGCCTTCCGAGGCTCCCTCCGAAGCCATGCGCTTGGGCGACGCCATGGCCGGGCGGGACGCGCTGCAGCAGTACCTGTGCGTGACCTGTCACGCCATTCCCGGCGTGCCCGGCGCCCGCCACCACGTCGGCCCGTCGCTGGCCGGCATGGCGGATCGTTCCCGCATCGCCGGCGTAGTGCCCAACACGCCCGACAACATGCAGAAATGGCTGCTGGACCCGAGGCAGATCAAGCCGGGCTCGGCCATGCCCAACTTGGGGCTGCGCGAACAAGACGCGCGCGACATCGCCGCCTTCTTGCAGACGCTTTCGAACCTTGACTAGGCCACATCCGTCGCCAGTGAGCTAGCCCAGGCCAGCGCCGCCGGGCCTGGGCATGCATGGGCCAGCGCCACGGCACTAGGCATGGGCCAACGCGTCGGCAGCGCTGGCAGGCAGCGCGTCCAGCCCCACTTGCAGCAGCTTGCGGTCGCGCAGCCGCAAGGCCGTCAGCACGCCGCCCGTGACGCAGCCGGTGTCCAGACAGGCCACATCCCGGCGCACCAACAAGCCCAGGGTGGCCCAATGCCCGAACAGGATGGGCGTGTCCGTGCAGCGCCGTTCGGGCACGTCGAACCAGGGCAAGGTGCCTTGCGGCCAGTGACCGGGCGTGGCGCGGGCGCCCAGCGCCATGGCGCCATCGCGTGTGCACAGCCGCATGCGGGTAAAGGCGCCCACGATGAAACGCAGCCGCTGCGCGTCATGCAGCTTGGCGCTCCAGGCGCGCGGCGAACCGCCGTGCAAGGCGTGCATCGTGTCGCGCCAATGTTCGCCGCGCAATGCGTGCTCGGCCTCTTGCGCCAGGGACTTGGCGGTGGCGGTATCCCATTGGGGGTGGATGCCGGCATGCGTCAGCACATGGCCAGCCTCGATATGCATCAACGGCTGCCTGCGCAGCCAGTCCAGAAGATCGTCCACATCGGGCGAGTTGAACAGATCGCCAAGCGTGTCCCGCCTGCCGGGGCGCATGCTGCCCGCCGCGATTGCCAGCGCCCGCAGATCGTGATTGCCCAGCACCACGGTGGCGCGAGTACCCAACGCCCTAACGCGGCGCAGCGTCGCGGCGGACGCCGGGCCACGGTTGATCAGGTCCCCGACGAACCACAAACGGCATTCAGGTTCGTCCGCGATCTCGGGACGCGCCAGCAGCGCGTCCAGAAAATCCGCGCAACCATGCACGTCGCCAATCGCCCAGATTGACGGGGCGCGCGGTGATGGTGGCTGATCCATGTGTGGCCCCTGCTTCGTGTCATATCAGGCGAAATCGCCCTCGCCCGGCATGATGGGGCCGTCCGCGGGCTTGGAGGCGGCGCTCATGGCGTACCGGCTATTCCCGACCGCCGCCAATGGCGGTGTTGCCGGCCTGTGGCGTGCTGGATCCCTTGCCCGCAACCCGGATGCGATTGTCCACGTCCTGTACGCCCGCGCAGGCATCGGTGCAGTCTTCGATGCGATGCTTGGTGCGGCGGTCGGGCGCGGTGCCTTCCAGCGTTACCCGGCCGTCGGCCACGCTGACCGACACGTCGCTGACGTCCAGGCCGCTGTGCGCCAGGTATTCGCAGACGTTTTCACGCACGCGTTCGTCGGACCGCGTATAGCCCTTGGGGTCCGTCCGCACCGAGCCCCGGTCGCGCCAGGCGGTAGGCCCGCGGTTGTAGCCGCCGCGTTCCGCGGTTTCAAACGACATGCCAAGTTCGTCGCCCCCTCGTGGGCGGTCGCCGTAATAGCCTCCTTCTTCGTCGCCGTAGGACGTGGGGCCGGAATAGGACGGGTTGCGCGAACCATAAACTTGTTCGCGCTGATAGGACGGGTCTTCGTTGCGAAAACCGCCATAGCTGCTTTGGCCGGGGTCGGCGCTGCGGCTGCGCAGGCCGCCCCGGGTTTCGCGCGTGCCGGGGCCCGGGCGATTGCCTTCCCCTTGGTAGCCGAAGGACGGCGCGGGATCGTGCCAGGGTTCCTGGTCGCCCATGTTGCGGGCTTGGCGCCGTTCGGAATCGGCATCGCGATGGGAGGCGTCCCGATAAGGGTCGCGGGAGGGATCGCGATAGAAATTGCCGCCGGCGCGTCCGCGTTGATGGGCCTGCCGATGCGGGTCACCCCGCCCGGCGTCGCCGCCGGGATCACGTTCAAAGTCGTCGTCGTAGCGGGGCGAGTACCTGGGGTCACGGTTCATTGCGTGTCTCCTGTGTAGAGTGGACCTGCCTTGTACGCAGCAAGTCGTGTGCCGCCGATGCGGGCCGGGCCATGAACGGGATGCATGGGCGCGCGGCGGGCAACGTCCGGCACTTCTTACAACGGCGGTAATAAGTAGCAGGTCGCCCCGCCAGCCGTGCATCGTAGGATGGGTGAAGCGCGAGATACCCAGAAAAAGAACCCATGCATAGTTCGCGCGCAACCCATCAAGCAGCCGCGAATGCCACGCAAACCCAGTCACTACGCCAAGGGACCACGTCCTTTTCCATGGGGGCTGATGGGTTACGCGCGATACCCACCTTTTCCTGGCCACGGCCATCCTCGCGCTGCACCCACCCTACGGAGTGTTGGCAATTGCGCCCAATAGCACCACGCTGCCTTCCACACATGCGGCCAGGGCTTGGCCGTCTTCACGTCCTGCCTCGACACTGACCGCGTAGCCGCCCGTGAATGCCGAAAACGCGGGCAGGACGGTCATGCCGGGTCGCAACCAGAATGCGGGCCAATGGCGCGGCACGCCGCGCAGCCGGGTTGTGGGGTGCACGTGTCCGGCAATGACGTGGCGGCCCTGCGGATCGGGCTGCGGCAGATGGCGGAATACAAAGGGGCCATCGACATGCGCTTCGCCCAGTTGTTGCATACCCAGCGCCGCCCCCTCCAGCGCGCGGTCGTGGTTGCCCGCCAGCACCGCCACATGCAGCGCGCCATGGGCATGCCGCCATGCCGCCCAATCCTCACGCCAGCCCGCTTGCGACATGGGGCCATGCAGCACGTCGCCCACCACCCATAGCTCGCGCGCGCCCGTGTCATCCACCAGGCGCGTCAGACGGTCCAGGTCGGCCTGGGTGGCGCCGCGCGGCACGGCGATGCCCGCCTGGCGGAATACATGGCTCTTGCCCAAATGCAGGTCGGCAATGATCAAGCGCGCGCGCGCCGGCCAATACAAGGCGCGCTGGCCCAGCAGCAGCACGGTCTCTCCCGCCAGGCGGACGGCCAGGGTGTCGTCACCCAATCCGGGCATAGCGCTGCTCCAATTGCGCGGCCGCGCGCTTGACCCGCGCCTGCCAGCTTTCCGTGCTGAGTTGCCCGCGCAGGCTTTCGGTCCATAGCGGAAACGACAAGGGCGTCAGTGCGCGGGGCTGGCACAGGTCCAGCGCGCGCGATTCGCAATCCTGCAAGGCCGCCAGCAGGCGCGGCGCTTCCAACTGCTGGTCGAACACTTCGCGCTCGGCTTGCGCCAGCAGCAGGTGGCCGGGGTCGTAGCGGCGCAGCACGTCGTAGAGCAGGCCGCTGGACGCCTGCACCTGGCGCAGCGAACGCGCCGCCCTGCCCGGCAGCGACGGCGTGAGCAAGCCCGCGACGCGCGCAATTTCGCGAAACTGCCTGCGCGCGAGCTCGCCCAGGTTGACGCCATCGCGCAAGTCGGCGGCCATGTTCTCGGGGCTGAGCAGTTGACGCAGCAGTGCGTCGTGCAGATCAGCCGGTTCGGCCAGGGTCAGCATCAAGCCGTAATCATTGACCGTATAGGAAAAGGTATTGGCCTGAAGCCGGCCCCAGCGCAGCGCGACCATGGCGGCCATGCCTTCATGGACGGCGCGGCCCGCGAACGGGAACAGGAATACGTGCATGCCCCGGCGGGTGGCGATGCGTTCGGCCAGCAGCCGGCCGGGCGCCGGCAGCGCGCTGGCTTCGCGTTGAATGCGCAGCAAGGGTTCGACCGCGCGCATTTCAGGGTGGCTGCCGGGTTCCGCATACAGGCTTTGCACTTCGCGCGCCAACTGCGTGGACAGCGGCATGCGCCCACCCTGCCACGTTGCCACGGGCCCATCGCCCCCCTTGGCCCGCCGCACATAGGCCGTCATGCCTTCCAGGCGCACCAGTTCCAACGTGCGTCCGGAAAACTGGAAGCGGTCGCCCGGCCGCAGCCGCGCCAAGAACCCTTCTTCGACCGAGCCCAGCCCGCCGCCCCGCAGATATTTGACCGACACCGCACCGTCAGCCGTGATGGTGCCGATGGACAAGCGATGGCGCAGCGCGATGCGGCGGTCGTGCACGCGGTAGCAGCCGTCATCGTCTTTTTCAACACGGCGGAATTCCGGATAGTTGGACAGGGCGCGGCCGCCCTGCACGATGAAGTCCAGCACCGCCTGCCAGGTGGCCGCGTCCAGCTCGGCATAGGCATGGGTGCCGCGCACCTCGTCAAACAGCGCGTCGGCCTTGAAGCCGCCACCCAGCGCCAGCGTCACGGCGTGCTGCGCCAGCACGTCCAGACTGCCACGCGGCGGCGGCCGCGATTCGATTTCGCCGCGCGCGATGGCCTGGCGCGCGGCGGCGTATTCGATCAGTTCCAGCGCCTGCGCGGGCACGCACAGCGCATGGCCGGATTCGCCCGGACGGTGTTTGGCCCGCCCTGCCCGCTGCAACAGCCGCGCCACGCCTTTGGGACTGCCCACCTGCAGCACCTGGTCCACCGCCGGAAAGTCCACACCCAGGTCCAGGCTGGACGTTGCCACCACGCAGCGGATGCTGCCATCGCGCAGGCCTTGTTCGGCGCGGGTGCGCAGCGCCGGATCCAGAGAACCGTGGTGCAGCGCCAGCGTGGCCAGGTCTTCGGGCCAGATCGATTCCAGCGCGCGGTGCCAAAGCTCGGCCTGCGCGCGGGTGTTGGTGAACAGCAGGCTTGCGCGCACGTCGAACAGCCGCTTGTACACGCGCGGTAACTGAGACAGGCCCAGGTGCCCGGCCCAGGGCAGCCCGCCGCTGCGCTCGGGCAGCAAGGTCGACAGGGTCACCTTACGCGGCCGCGCACCCGCCACCAGTGCGCTTTGCGGCCGATGCGGCAGCAACACATCTCGGGCTTCGTCCAGATTGCCCAGGGTGGCCGACAGGCCCCAGGTGCGCAAGGCGGGCGACAAATGGCGCAGCCGGGCCAGGCACAGTTGCAGCAGCACGCCGCGCTTGTTACCCAGCAGCTCATGCCATTCATCCACCACCACCGCGCGCAGCGCCCGAAAGCGCGACGAGGCATCCGCGTACGACAACAGCAGCGCCAGCGATTCCGGCGTGATGACCAGCACGTCTGCCTTGCCCTGGCGCGCCAGCCGCTTGTCGCGCGCGCTGGCGTCACCCGTGCGCAAGGCCACCGTCCAGCCCAGGCCCAAATCACTTGCCGTCTGGGCCAAGGCACGGCCGGTGTCGGTGGCCAGGGCGCGCAACGGTGTCACCCAGAGCACCCGGGGGCCTGCACCGTTTGTGGGCCGCGCCATGTCCGGGTTGGACAAGGCTTCCAACACCGGCCCGCCGAAGGCCGCCAAGGTCTTGCCGCTGCCGGTGGGCGTGTGCAGCAAGCCGGATTCGCCCGACAGATAGCGTTGCCAGGTCTCGCGCTGAAACGCCGCCGCCCGCCAGCCGCGCGCCTTGAACCAGGCCGCCAACGGCCCGTCCCAGCGGCGCGCGGGCCGGATTGTTGTGGGGGCCATCGCCGACTTGCTGTCGGGTTTGCTTGCAGGTTTGATCGCGGTGCTCATCGCGCCAGCGCCTTCAGCGTGTCCAACTGGTCGGCTTCGGCGGCGGGCTTGTCGCGCCGCCATCTGAGGATGCGCGGAAAACGCACGGCCACGCCGGACTTGTGGCGCTTGGACAGATTGACGCCTTCGAAGCCCAGCTCGAACACCTGCACCGGCTCCACCGAGCGCACGGGGCCGAAGCGCTCGCGCGTGTGGGCGCGCAACCAGCGGTCGAGTTCCAGGATTTCCTTGTCGTCCAGCCCGGAATACGCCTTGGCGATGGGCACCAGCGCATCGCCTTGCCACAGGCCGAAGGTGTAGTCGGTGTACAGCGTGCTGCGGCGGCCATGGCCGGACTGCGCATACAGCAGCACGGCGTCGATCGTCAGGGGGTCGATCTTCCATTTCCACCAATCACCACGCCTCCGCCCACTTTGGTAGCTGGCGACGGCGCGCTTGAGCATGAAGCCTTCCACGTCGCGCTCGCGCGATTCCATGCGCAATTCAGCGGCGGCTTCCCAACTGCCTGGCGCCAGCGCGGGCGACAGCGACAGGCGCGGGTCGGGATGGCGGCGCAGCAGTGCTTCCAGCATGGCGCGGCGTTCGGCCTGGGGCCGGTCGCGCAGGTCGGCGCCGTTCAGTTCCAGCAGGTCATAGGCCAGCATGCGCACGGGCGCATCGGCCAGCCATTTGGGGCCGGGCTTGAGCCGCTGGATACGGGTTTGCAAGGCGGAAAACGGCATGGGTCCCAAGGCGTCTTCCTGCCAGGCCAGCAGCTCGCCGTCGAACACAGCGTCCACATCCAGCGCCTGGGCGGCGGCCTCGACTTCCGGGAACCGGCCGTCCAGCCGTTCTTCGCCGCGCGACCACAGCGCCACTTCGCCATGGCGACGGATCAACTGGGCACGGATCCCGTCCCATTTCCATTCAATCAACCAATCGTCAATCGGCCCCAGCTTGGCCGGCTCCCCTTCCAGCGGCGAGGCCAGGAAGAACGGGTAAGGCTGCTGGCGGTCGCCGGGCAGCGCTTCGGTGCTGAGCAGATCGCGCAAAAAGGCGGGGCTGGGCGTCCACGCGCCCAGCATGCGCTGCGCGATGCGGGCAATGGGCACGCCCGACATCTCGGCCAGCGCCTGCTGCACCATGCGCTGAGACACACCCACCCGCAGCGCTCCCGTCAGCATCTTGTTGAACACCAGGCGCTGGTCGAACGGCAGGCTGCGCCAGGCCGTCACGATGATGTCGCGGCGCTCGGCTTCATCGCGGTTAGCGGTGGGCAGCAACACTTCTTCGATCCAGTCCGCCAGGCCGCGCTCGGGGGGTGTTTCATCGACGCGAGGATTCAGGTCCGGCATCAGCAAGGCCAAGGTTTCGGCCAAGTCGCCCACCTGGTCATAGCTGGCGTCCACCAGCCATGGCGGCGTGCCGGACGCGGCGGCGGCCCAGGCGCGCAGCTCGGCCACGCCCGCGATCTTGCGGCGCGCGCCGCTGATTTTTCCGCCCGCCAACAGATACAGCGCCCAGACCGCGTCGCGCGGCGGCGCATCGCGAAAGTACGCCACCAGCGCCGCGCGCTTGTCCAAGGTGGCGGTGCTACGGTCCAGGTCCTGGTACAGCGCCGCGAATCGCTTCATGCTGGGCTTGGCCTCCGTGTCAATCGTCTTCGCCGTATTGGGTGGCCAGCGTTTCGGCCGTGGTCCCCGCCTCGTTCAGCGTGCGGACCAGGGCGTCGGTATCGCCATGCGTGGCGATGACGCGGCGCGCGCCCGTGTCGCGAATGGTGTGCAGCAGGGCTGGCCAATCGGCATGGTCCGACACGACAAAGCCCCGGTCCATGTTGCGACGCCGACGGTTGCCCCGCAAACGCATCCAGCCCGACGCAAAGCCATGCTGCGCCTGGCGGAATCGCCTGAGCCATGCGCTGCCCGCGGCCGAGGGCGGCGCCAGGATCAGTTCACCGGCGAAGCCCGATCCGGACGCGGTCGGCGCGCCGTCGGCGTCGATGACCAACTGCGTGTCGGCCATGTGGATGCCCGCCTGCCGGTAGACGTCGACACCGGCTGCGATGGCGCCGTGCAAATAAACGGGCCGGTCTATCCAGGGCGCCAGTTCCGCCAACACCCGTTGCGCCTTGCCCAGCGCGTAGCAGTACAGAATGGCGGCCTCGCCCCGGGCGGCGCACCGGTCGCGCCATTGCACGATGTCGCGCGCCACCTCGGCGGTGTCGGGCCAGCGGTAGATGGGCAAGCCAAAGGTGGCTTCGGTGATGAAGGTGTCGCATGGCACCACTTCAAAGGGGCTGCAAGTGGGGTCCGGCTGGCGCTTGTAGTCGCCCGACACCACCCAGACCTGCCCCTCGGCTTCAATGCGCACCTGCGCCGACCCCAGCACATGGCCGGCCGGATGCAAGGACACCCGGGCGTGGCCCAGCGTGAAGGCCTCGCCGTAGCCGTGCACGCGGTAATCCTGCTGGCCCAGGCGCCACTGCAAGATGGGCAGCCCTTCGGCGCTGGTGTGATAGCAGCCCATGCCGACGCGGGCGTGATCGCCATGGCCATGGGTGAGCACGGCGGTGGCCACCGGGCGCCAGGGGTCGATGTAGAACTGGCCGGCCGGGCAGTACAGGCCTTCAGGCCGCCATTGCACGACGTCGCGCATCGAAAGCTCCTTGGGCACGAGTTGTGCTGATCTGTCTGTTTTCGGGCATTTTCACGATACTTCAAGAGGTCTTATGCGAACCAAGCACATTCTGACGATCCTGGTATTGGTAGTGGCGGTTGCGGTGATCATGTCGATGGCGCCGTGGTGATGGTTCCAGCGCGAAGCGCGGTCAGATGATGGCTGGCAGATGATGGCTGGGAGATTCGGGCTGGCCGCGTCATGAATTGGCCACCTTCCAGGCGCCGCGCAGGGCGCTGGCAAAGCCGCCCTCCACGCGGGAATGCGGACGGGCGCTGGTGGTCACGCGTGGCAGGCAAGACCACGCAATTCGCGCCCCACTCTGCTCAAGCTTGTCCACCAGCGCCTGGTCTTCGCTGCACGGCAGCGCTTCAAAACCGCCTATGCGGCAATACGCACCCGCTTCGATACCCAGATTGGCGCCATGCACATGCCGGTGTCCGTCGCAATCCTGGTATTGCCGGGTGAATGTCTGACGCGCCTTGGCCGCACGGGCGCCATGCTCGCGCCAGCCCGCCACACCGACCGTGCCGCAAACGACCTCGGCATTCAAGGACAACTGATCCACCAGCCAGCGCGGCGATACGCGGGTGTCGGCGTCGGTGAACGCTAGCCAGCGGGCGCCAGCTTGCAGCAGGTCGTGGGCGCCCTGCGCGCGGGCCACCCCGACATTACGCGCGCCAATCGCCAGGCTATGCACGGGCCACGCCCCGATCAACTGCGCCGTGCGGTCCACGCAATGGTCCAGCACCACCACCACGCGCACCGGCTCGGCGCGCAACTTGGGGTGACGCGCCGCCCGCAGCACGGAACGCAGGCAGGCGGTGATGTGGCGTTCTTCGTTGTGGGCCGGAATACAGATGCCGATCATGGCTCACCCTTGATGTTGTCTACGCCACCCATCCAGCGCAAAGGCGCTTTCCTGGTGCTTGAAAATCGGTACGAGTCCATGCAGGGCCCCTAGCGCGTCATGCAAGGCATCGGTGGCTTGCAGGCGGTCGTCGAAGTCCGGCCGGAAGTGGCAGGCCACCAGTTCGCCATCGTTGGCCAGGCTGCGGTCCACGCCTTGCAGGAACTGGGCCAATGCGGCGTCGTCCAGGTAATACGCCAGTTCCGACACGATGATCAGGTCAAACCCGCCATGGGGCACGGGCGGCCAGTCGTACGGCAGCGCGAGCGTCAGTGTGTCGACGTGGCCGATGCCGTGGTCTGCCAGCCGCGCGCGACAGCGGCTGAGCGCGGTGCCAGCGACATCCACCGCGCAGACACGCCCGCAGCGGGCGGCCAAGGGCAGGCTCAGATCACCGTTGCCGCAGCCCGGTTCGAAGGCGTGGCGGTAATGTTCCCTACCCAGCGCCGCCAACAGCAGCGCGCGCTTGCGTCTTTCGTACCAGGCGCTGCCCACGCGCCAGGGGTCGGCGTGCTGGCGGTACAGCGTTTCGAAGTGGTCCACGCCTACAACTGCCACGGCGGTTCCTCCTGGCTGCGGACCAACTGTCCCAACGCAGCCTGATCACGTTCCGCGTGGCTTTGCCGGAGGAAGACAGGCAGATCGGCCATGACCTGCGCGAAGCCGGCATCGCGGCACAGCGGCCCCGCGCCCAGCGCCCGCCCTGCCCGCGCGACCACCTCGCCAGCGGCGGCCTCGACAGCCAGCCTGGCCCGGGCGCAAGCCAGTGCGCTGGCATCCGCCGGATTCGCGTCGATGATGGCCGCGGTGTCGCGCAACACGGCGCGCGCCTGCGCCATGGCCACGTCGACGGCGCCCAGGTGGGCCAAGCGATGCGGGTTTGCGCTCTCTGGGTTTGCTGCCTCTGCTGGCGTCGCCGCCCGCAGCGTCGCCGCAATGCGCGTCAAGCCGCCGTACCAGCACGCCGCCACGCCCGCACCGCCATGCTGAAAGCCCGGCCGGTTCACGTAGGCGCCGGGTGCACCGACTGGCTGGCACACCGCGTCATCGAACACCACGTTGACGCTGGCCGACGCGCGCATGCCGACCGCGTGCCAACCTTCGTTGGTGATCGCAACGCCAGGCTGATCCAAGGCCACCGCCGCCAGACAGGGTTCGCCCGCGGAGTTCCAGGCGCTGACCAGTGCATGGCTGACCGTGGCAGCGCCGGAACACCAAGCCTTCACACCGCGCAAACGGCCGCTGCCGTCCGCCTGCGGGACCAGCGCCACGCGGTATGCCGGTGCTTCGGCGCACCAGACGCCCCAGCGGCTGCCCGCGGGCGCGTCAGGGCTCAGGCCAAGTTCGGCAAATATCGCCAAGGCATCCGTGTGCCCTTCATACAGTTTGACCAGGCTCAGGTCCACGGCGGCCACGCACGCCAGCGCCCGCCAGCGGGCCAAGGTGGCGCCGGAACCTGGTAGCGGCAAGCGGTCACACGCGGCATCCACCAGTTGGCGCAACGCCATCCCGGGATCGGGCGGCTCGGCCCCCTTTCCCAACACGCGCCGGATGGCCGCCAGCGGCGCGGTCGGCAACAGAATCGCGGGGCGGCTGGTCATGACTTCCCGGGCTTGAAATCCAGCGCGTCCATGGCCGGCCCCAGCGCTTGCGGCGCATAGCCGTCCCAGGGGGCGTTGCCCGCGTCCAGGCGCTCGTGGATATTGCTGATGGTCCAATGCGCGCCGCTAGTCAGCTTGTCGAGTTCGTCCCACGCCACTGGCACCGACACGCCCATGCCGGGCCGCGCCCGCGCCGACCACGCAGACACCGTCGTGGCGCCAAAGCCATTGCGCAGATAGTCGGCAAAGATCTTGCCCACGCGATTCTTGGGGCCGCTTTTGGCGACGAAAATCTGCGGCAAGGTCTGGGCCAGATGCGCCACAACGGTATGCGCAAAAGACTTGATGGTGTCCCAATCGTACTGACGGCGCAGCGGCACGACCACATGCAAGCCCTTGCCGCCGCTGGTTTTCAGCCACGAATCCAGGCCCAGTTCGTCCAGCATGGTGTGGACCAGGCGCGCGGCCTGCTGCATCGTCGCCCATTTGACGCCTTCGCCGGGGTCCAGGTCGAACAGCATGCGGTCGGGTTTGGAGATGGCCGTTTTCACGGCGTTCCAGGTGTGGAATTCCACCACGTTCATCTGCACCGCCGACATGATGGCCTGGGCCGTGGGCACCTCCAGCAGCGGCGGGTGATCGGGGTCCAACCGTGTGGGCAAGGGCTTGACGCCCGGCATGGCGGCTTCCAGGTGCTTCTGAAAAAAAAGCTGGCCGTCGATGCCCGAGGGGGCGCGCAGGAAGGACACGGGACGGCCTTTCAGGTGTTCCAGCATCAAGGGCGCAACCAGGCCGTAGTAGCGGGCCAGGTCCAGCTTGGTCAGTTTGGTGGAGGGGTCGATGACGCGCTCGGGGTGTGTCAGCCGCGCGGGCTTGGCGCGGGTCGGCGCGGCGGCCCGGGGCTTGGGGCTGGCCGCGGCTTGAGACCGGGGCGCGGTCGCTGGCGTGTTTTTCGGTTTTTCGCGCGTAATCTGGCTGGGCGGCTTGTCTTGCCGCAAGCCGCGAAACACCGAATGGCGAATGTGCCCGCCGCTGGTCCATTCCCCAAAGGACACCTCGGCCACCCGTTCCGGCTTGACCCACTGCACGCCCTTCGCCTGCCCGCCGCTGACAGGTTTTTTGTCGGTGTGGATGGCCGATAAAGTCTTATGCAACGCAATCAGCCCCTGGCGGTCGAAGCCGGTGCCGACCTTGCCCGCATAGCGCAAGGCGCCGTCGTCTTCATGCACGGCCAGCAGCAAGGCACCCAGGCCTTCGCGCGCGCCTTGCGGGGCGGTATAGCCCACGATGACGAATTCCTGCCGCTTGGCGCACTTGATCTTCAACCAGCTATCGCTGCGCCGCGACACATACGGCGCCGACTGGCGCTTGGCCATGAGGCCTTCCAGGCCCATCTTGCAGGCCGACGCGACCAGGTTCGCGGGCGCTTCCTTGAACGCTTCGCTAAAGCGCAGGCAGTCGTCTTGAGAGGCATCCATCAATTGCGCCAGCAGTTCACGGCGCACGGTCAACGGCTCTTCGCGCAGGTCGCGGCAGCCGATGAACGGCAGGTCGAAGGCGTAGAACACGATGTCGCCGGTGCGGTCATTGTCAAAGGCGTTTTGCAGCGCCTGGAAGTTGGGCACGCCCTGATCGTTCAGCACCACTACCTCGCCATCCACCCATGCCCATTTGGCGGGCAGTTTTGCAAAGGCCTGGACAATGTGCGGCAGCTTGGCGCTCCAGTCGTGGCCGTTGCGGGTGTACAGCTTGACCGAGTCGCCTTCGATGCGCACCAGCAGCCGGTAGCCATCGAACTTCAATTCATACAGCCAGTCTTGCGCGTGGGGCGGCAGGCCATCGACCAGGGTGGCAAGTTGGGGCTTGAAAGAAGCAGGCAGATCGGCAGGCCGGCCGGGCAGTTTGGCGGGCGGCGGTTGCTTGGGGTGGGCAGTTTCGCGGGCACTTTGGGGGGCGGTTTCGCGGCTGTTTCGGGCCGGCGTTGCCTCGCGCAGCGGCACCACACTGTCCGGCATCTCGTCCACCACGCTGAATTCCCGTTCCGGCCGCGCATAGGCGTCGCGGTCCTTGATCAGCAACCAAGGCGGCTGCTTGTCGCCTTCCTTGCCCTTCATGCGCACCAGCGCCCAGCGGCCCTGCATCTTCCTGCCTTGCAGGTCGAACTTCAGGTGCCCATCGCGATAGCCCTTGCGCGGATCGCTCACCGGCGTCCAGACGCCTTCGTCCCAGATGATGACTTTGCCGGCGCCGTATTGGCCTGCCGGAATCTGCCCTTCAAACTGGTTGTAGGCGATGGGATGGTCTTCCACCTGCACCGCCATGCGTTTGACCGATGGGTCGAAACTGGGCCCTTTGGGCACCGCCCAGCTTTTCATTGCGCCATCCAGCTCCAGCCGAAAGTCGTAATGCAGCCGGCTGGCCCAGTGTTTCTGGATGACGAAGGCGCGCGCGGACTCGTTTGGCTGGCCGCCCGCTTCCGGTTCCGCGGTCACCTTGAAATTGCGCTTTTGCCGATAGGTTTTAAGACTGTCGGCCATGTCACGCCGCCTTGCGCGAAGACGAAGGTGTCCTGGTCTGCTTTGCCGCCTTGCGCGGGGCCTTTGTCGAGGTCTTCGCCGTGGCCTGTTTGGCCATCGATTTAGCCGCCGTTTTGGCCGTCGTTTTGGCCGTCTTTTTTGCGGTCTTGGCCGACTTCCTGGCAGGCGTCTTTTCCTTGGCGGTCTTGCCGCCCTTCAGGCTGCGTTGCAGCAATTCGGTCAGGTCGATCACGTTGTCGGCATAGGCGGGAGCCTCTTCCTGCGGCTCGACCACCGTCTCCGTCTTGCCGGCCTTCACCTTGCGGGCCACCAGATCCATCACGGCCGCTTTGAATTCATCCTTGAATTCCTCAGGGTCCCACTTGCCCGACATGTCTTCGACCAGCATCTTGGCCATCTTCAATTCGCTGGCGCTGGGCGCCATGCCCTTGGCGCCAACCTTGGGCAGGTCCAGCCCTTCCAGCGGCTTGACCTCATCGCCCCAGCGCATCAGGTTAAGCACCAGCGCATCGCCCGACGGAATCAGCGCGGCCAGATGCTGCTTGGTCTGGATCACCACCTTGGCGATGCCGATCTTGCCGGTCTTGGCCAGCGTGTCGCGCAACAAGGCGTAAACCTTTTGGCCTTTGTTGATGGGCGCCACGTAGTACGGGCGTTCAAGGTAGACAAAAGAGACGTCGTCGGCATCCACAAACTGCTGTATCTCTATGGTTTGCGTGGTGCGGGGGTAGGCGTCGGCAATCTCTTCCGGGGAAATGATCACGTACTGGCCGTCTTCGTATTCCACGCCTTTGACGATGTTGTCCTTGTCGATTTCCTTGCCGGTGCGCTTGTTGATGCGCTTGTACCCCACCGGGTCCATCGAGCGTTTGTCCAGCCAGTCGAAGTCCACGCCCGATTCCGTGGTGGCCGTATGCAGGCCAACCGGAATGTGAACGAGGCCAAAGGAAATAGCCCCTTTCCAGATGGTTCTTGTTGCCATGATCCGCTCCTTTCAGTCGGCCGGACATTCAGCAAATTATGTTCCCGAACACCGGCATCCCGCGGTTTACGCAGCGTTGCATAGTTAAGAAATCACTTTAACTATTTCACTTTAGATTCATAGCTAAATCCTGGTTTATCAATTGATTGCGGTGTAATTTCAATGTGATTTCTACCCCTGGATTTTGCATTAACCAGCCCTCGCCTTCTGTTCAAAAGGGAAAACCCGAAGAAACTTTTCCAGTTGGGCGGCAGTCGCACATCGTTCAGTTGCGTGTCAGACAATCAGCAGACCGAAGCAAGCACGAAGCCAGGCCCAAGCACGACCCAGGCAGGCCCATTCGCGGCCTATCTCCCCTTTTCGAGAGATCCGATGATGCCTTCACGCACGCGAGCCGCTGCGGCACCGCCCAGTTTTACCCAAACTTCGGCGCAGACCCCGCACGCCGGCCTGTCGGTCATGGACGCCACCGTGGTGCTGGTGGGCGTGGTGATCGGTATCGGCATCTTCGGCTTTCCGCCGCTGGTGGCCCAACATGCCACGTCTGAAGTCATGTACATCGCACTGTGGTGCGCGGGCGGCCTGGTCATGCTGGTGGGCGCGCTTTGTTATGCGGAACTGGGCTCGGCCTACCCCGGCGCGGGCGGTGAATACCTGTACCTGACGCGCGCCTGGGGTGCGCGCGTGGGCTTGCTGTTTGCGTGGGCGCGCTGCACGGTGATTCAGACAGGCGCCATCGCGGTGGTGGCCTACATCTACGGCGACTACGCGCAGCGTCTGATGCCACTGGGCATCTATGGGCCGGCCTTGCACGCGGCGATATCGGTGGTGGCGCTGACGGCGCTGAACGTGGTGGGCACCCGCCATTCCAAGCGGCTGCAATGGGTATTCACGCTGTTGACGCTGACGGCCCTGGGGGCAGTCCTGGTGGCCAGCCTGTCTACGTCGGCGGGCGATGGCCAGCCCCCCATGGCGCCCGCGGCGCTTGCCGGCAACCCGGCCGGCTTGATGGGCATGGGCATGGTGTTCGTGCTGCTGACCTACGGCGGGTGGAACGAAGCCGCCTACCTTAGCGGTGAACTGCGCGAACCCGGGCGCAACATGAGCCGCGTGCTGCTCATTGGCACGGCGGTGGTAACCGGCGCCTATCTGCTGACGAATCTGGCCTTGCTGGAGATATTTGGCTTGCAGGGCTTGCGCGACACCCCGGCGCTGGGCGCCGAAGTCATGCAATTGGCGGCCGGCCCTTACGCGGCCGCGCTGCTCAGCCTGATGATCTGCGCCACGGCGCTCAGCACGATCAACGGCACCATCATCACCGGCGCCCGCGTGTACTACGCGCTGGGGCGCGACGTGCCCAAGCTGCGCGCCCTGTCTGGCTGGAGCGCCCGCAATGAAACGCCGGTGGCTGCCCTGCTGGTGCAGGGCGCCATCACGCTTGGGCTGGTGGGGCTGGGCGCCTTCAGCCAGAACAGCGTGCAGACGCTGGTGGCCTACACCGCGCCGGTGTTCTGGATCTTCATGTTGCTGGTGGCGGCGTCCGTCTGGCGCCTGCGGCAGTTGGACCCCGACCGCCCCCGGCCGTTTCGGGCGCCGTTCTACCCGTTGCCGCCCTTGCTGCTGGGCCTGACTTGCGCGGGCCTGGTCTATTCCAGCGCCGTGTACGCGGGCGCCGGGGCCTTGATCGGGCTGGCGGTGCTGGCGGCTGGCATACCGATGCTGCGTTTGCTGAAACCCGCCCGATTGCCGGACTGACTTTTCGCGCGCCGCCATTCCCGCTTTGTTCCTGTTGTTCGACCTACAAGGAGCCATCATGCAAGCCTCGACTCAGCCTCTCGTTTCCGATTACCGCCAGGCAGGCGCCGGCCTGCGGCGCGCCCGCTTCATTGCTGTCGCCGCGGCGATGGCGCTGTCCCTGGCAATGGGTGCCGCCGCCACCGCGCAGCCCGCGGCCAACGACGATTACAAGCCGGATGTCGGCCAGGCCGGCAAGGACGTCATCTGGGTGCCCACGCCGCAAACGCTGGTGGACAAGATGCTGGACATGGCCAAGGTCAGCCCGCAGGACCGGTTGATGGATCTGGGGTCGGGCGACGGCCGCACGGTGATCACCGCCGCGCAGCGCGGCTTGACGGCTCAGGGCATTGAGTACAACCCGGACCTGGTGGAGCTGTCGCGCCGCAACGCGCAGCGCGCGGGCGTGGCCGACCGCGCCACCTTCGTGGCGGCGGATCTGTTCCAGACGGACCTGTCCAAGGCGGACGTCATCACCATGTTCCTGCTGTCCACCATCAACGAAAAGCTGCGTCCCACCCTGCTGCAATTGGCGCCCGGCACGCGAGTGGTGTCGAACACGTTCCGCATGGGCGACTGGGAGCCGGATGCGTCCGAAACCGTCACCAAGGACTGCTCTACCTACTGCACCGCGTTGCTGTGGATCGTGCCCGCGAAAGTGGAAGGCAAATGGGAAGTGGACGGCCAGACCCTGCAATTGACCCAGCGCTACCAGATGCTGTCCGGCAAGTTCGGGTCGGCCGACATTTCAGATGCGCGCATGCGCGGCACGACTATCGAGTTCACGGCCAACGGCGTGCGCTACACGGGCGAAGTCAACGGCAAGACCATGAGCGGCACGGCGGATGGCCGGGGCAAGTGGACGGCAAAACGGGCGTAGAAACACGGGCATAGGAACGCGGGCGATGGCGGGTAAAAGACGGCAGGTTTGACCGGCCCGCGTCTCATGCAATAGCATGCGTTGCATGAGAAGAGACAGCAAACTTTCCGGCGTGCTTCACGTTCTGCTTCATATGGCGGAAGCGCCCGGCCCCATGACTTCCGAAGACCTGGGCCGGGTCATGCAGACCAACCCCGTGGTCATTCGCCGCATCATGGCGGGCTTGCGCGACCAGCAGTTGGTCAGCTCTGAAAAAGGCCATGGCGGGGGCTGGACAATTTCCTGCGACTTCAACGCGGTGACGCTGCGCGACATCTATCAAGCGCTGGGTGCGCCGGAAATCTTCGCCATGGGCAACCGCAGCGAAACGCCGGGCTGCCTGGTGGAAGCCGCCGTGAACCGGGCGCTGGACGGCGCCTTCGAAGACGCCGAAGCCTTGCTGATGGAGCGTTTCGGCGGCGTCACTCTTGCAGCGTTGAGCAAGGACTTTCACGACGCCATGGTCAAACAGGGCCGCCGTATTGATCTGGGCGCTGTGCACGAGCGCTGACGGGGCGATCCCGGTCCCAGCGCAACGCCGCGCCATCCAGCTCAGCCCAGCCCAGCCCCGCCCCGCCCCGCCCTAGCCCAGCCCCGCAGAAGATCATCAGGCTGGGGTCCGCCACGCCGCCAGCGTCGATTCCACCAGGGCAATCTCGTCCTGCCCCATGCCCGCGGCCTCGTAATACCGGCGGCGTCGTGCCACCACGCTGCGCACCGCGTCCACGATCGAGCGCGCGGCCGCCTCTGACCGCAGGCCGAAGCGGCGGTATTCCGTCAGGCAATTCTCAAACGTGCTGTCGCGCCCCGCCGTGCCGATATGCAGGTAGTGGCGGGCCGACCCTTCCTGCGTCACCACGTCGAACAGCGGCGCCAGCCGGTAGGTATGGGCGCCCGGGTCCTTCAGAAACCCCACGTTCTTGAGATGGTCGTCGGTGTTGTGCACGGCCACGTTCAGCACCATGCGCGCATACAGCTCTTTCAGGTCTTGCACCGGATTCGACGAAATGCGGCGCGTTACGTCGGCCAGTCGCGCATAGGAATACGTGGCCTTGCCCTGGGGGCCGTCCAGGTCGCGCTTGCCGATGCGCAGCGACGGGCTGATCAGCGATGCGCCGCTTAGAAAATGGCGCCGCGCCACCACCGGAGCCGCGCCTTCGGGCGCCGGCAGCAGTTCGCGGTCAAAGCGGTGGGTCAGCAGCACCGCGCCCAGATGCGTTTCGGTCAACCGGATGTCGGGTACGGTCAGGCCGATGGCGCGCGCCATCCGCAAGTTGGCGAACTCAATGCGCTGGCGGTCATAGGAATCGCCCTTTCGGGGAAACTTGGCAATCCACATTTCGCCCTGTTCGTCGCGCACGATGGTCTTGGGGCGCGCGCCGCCGATGTCCCACGAACTACCCAGGATGTCGCGGTACAGCCCCTTGGGCTTTATGCCCTGGTCAATGTCGCCAAGCAGGTCGGCCAAGGACTCCAGTTGGCTGACTTCGGGCAAGCGGTAGGTTTTGCGCATGTTTGGCGTCAACAGGCGCGCGCTGAAAAACAGAGCGCCCACGCCCATGCCCCGACCGCGCAGCAGCACTTCGTCTTCCGTGACGCGGGCCCCCTCCTTGTCCACCCGCATGACGTTGCGGCCCCAGGCGTCCGGCGCGGCGTCAAAGATGGCGCCCAGCGTTTCGTAGCGGCTTTCGGTGCGAAACGTGGTTTTGGCGTCGATCAGCGGCAGGTTCAGCGGGTCCAGCGCAAAGGCGCGCGGGTCGCGCACATAGGACTGTACGTAGGTGAATTCGGCGAAGAATCGGCTTTCGTCGGTATCGTCCAGCGTCAGCACGCCGGCCAGGACCGCTTCGCCACGAATGTCCACGTAGACGAACAGTTCGCTTTCAACGGATTTAAGCTTGCGGGTGCGCGCCATGGCGATCCGGCCTACAGCTTGGAAGGGTCGACGCGGTGCGCGTGTGACGCGGCGCCACTGCCCCGGCGGGGCCGGCGCATGGCGTCAAGCCGCTTGCCCACGCCGTCTTGTTCGGGGTCGCCCAGTGCAAACACCTGCTCGCCATAGCCATATTGCAGCAAGGCCTCGATGGCCAGGGCCAGCGACACGCCGCCATCGCCCCGTTCCAGCCGGGCTATGGTGGCGCGCGAAACACCCATGCGGCTGGCCAGCACGCTCTCGGACTCCCCGCGGCGCAAGCGAGCCGTGCGTACGTTGGCGCCAAGGCGAATCAGTGCTTCGGCGGCGTCAAAACTGGGCGCAAGCTTCTTTTTCATGACGCAATAATAGATCCATCGTGACGGAAGTGCACGATTAATGAATCATGTGGTTTTTTTGTATTGACTCATTAATAAGTCAATCATTGCGCCTATGAACTATAAATAGGCCAAATATCGTGTATGTGGATGATGCATTAGATCACCACGGCCTGATCCAGCCGCAAGCCGCCCCGCCTGGTGTCCAAAGTGACTTGCGCACCCAGCGGCAGCGTCAAATTCGGGTCGCCATGGCCGCTGGGCCAGCCTGCCAATATCGGGACGCCGCGCGCCCGAAACTGGTCGAGTATCAGCGGATACAGCAGGCCTTGGGCTTCCGCGTCGTCCATCTGACCACGCAGCCGCGTAAAGTTGCCCACCAGCACCCCCCTTACCCCGTCGAACTTGCCCGCGGCCGCCAGTTGGCCCAGCAAGCGGTCGACTCGGGGAACGGCTTCGTTCACGTCTTCCAGGAACAGGATGGCGTCGCGCGTGTCGATCTCGTTGGGCGTGCCGATCAATGCGGCGACCAGCGCCAGGTTGCCGCCCACCAGCCGCCCGCTGGCCACGCCAGGCACCAATTCGGTGGCCAGGGCATCCAGCGGAGGCGCAATCCAGGCGCCCGGGCCCAACTGCCCGCTGATCATCGCCAGCACACTGGATTCCGTGGGCTCGCGCTTGCCGGCCAGCAGATCCTGGGCAAGCATCGGGCCGTGGAACGTCACAAACCCCACATGCCGCTGCATGGCCAGGTGCAGGGCCGTAATGTCGCTATAGCCGATGAAAGGCTTGGGGTGCCGGCGCAGCAAGGCGTAGTCAAGCTGATCCAACAAACGCCAAGAGCCAAAACCGCCTTGCAGGCACCACACTGCCCCGACGTCGGGGTCGGCAAACGCGGCGTGCAAGTCCGCCAGGCGGTCGGCATCGCTGCCGGCCAGATAGTCGTAGGGGGGGGTCAGGCGGGTGCGGCTGGCGGGCATGACCTGGGCGACGTAGCCCCGCGCTTCCAGCCATTGCGCCGCGTCGTCGCTGGCGTTGAGCGCGGCCGAAGCCGGTGCCACGATCGCGATCCTGGCGCCCGGACGCAAGGCAGGCACTGGCGCGGCGCCTTTGCCATTTGGGGGCGGCGGCGGCGTGGGTTGATGAGTCTGGCCTATCGTCGGCCGGGCCGCCGCGCCAGGGCCGCTACCCGGCGCGCGGCTGGCGCACCCGCCCAGCGCCAGCGCAGACAGGCACAACGCCCCGCCCTGCTTCAGGAAGCCTCTGCGGCCAGTCTGAAGAGCCAGGGCGTGTTGGGAAGGCGGGATCATGGGGCGTGGGGTTGCGTGATTGCGGGTCGATTTGCGTTCTCAGAGCCGGGCTTAGAAGCGCTCGTAGTCCAGCCGGTACCGCCATTGGCCCACGGCCAGCCCCGCCATGGGCAGCCGCCCGATGCGGATGCGGCGCAGGGCCTGAAGCTGCAGGCCGGCGGTGTCGCACACATATTCAATGAAGCCCGGCAGTGGAGTTTTCAGGGCAAAGCGCAGATGGGTTTCGTTCTGCCAACTGACCTTCATGGGGGTCGCGGCGCGCCCTTCAAACGCCATGCCGCGTTGCAGGCGCGCCAGATCGCCTTCGCTGAGCTTACCGGTGACCTGGGCCACGTACTCTTGCTCAACCAACTTCCCTTCTTCCATCAGCTTGCGCGATATGGCGAATTCTTGCGTGTACACCACCAGTCCGCTGGCCGCGCGCTCCAGCGGGGTAACCAGCTTCAAGCCATGGAACATACGCTTCAGATAGCGCCGGCCCGAGCGGTCGCCAGGCATCAGGTTCTTGGGAATGATCAGGTCCAGGGCGGAACCCGGCTCGTTGTCGGCATAGGTGCCCGCGGGTTTGTGCACCAGCACCGTTACAGGTTTGATGTCTTCCAGCTTGGCGCCGGGCAGCAGCGCCACGGTTTGCCGGGGGGCAACCCGGGCGCCGGGCTCTTCCACGGTCTTGCCGTCCACGGCGACCCAGCCGCCTTCTATATAGCGTTCGGCATCGCCGCGCGAGCAAGAAAGGTCTTCGGCCAGTCGTTTGGCCAGGCGTACGCTGTCGTTCATTGGGCCTCCGCCTGTGCGACGGGCGTAGCCGGGGCAAATTGAAATTCGGGCGCGCTGTTTGCCAGCGCAATCGGGTGCATCGTCATGGGGAGTTGCCGGGGTGTTGCAAAAAAGCGGGCTGTGCGCCCGCGGTCTCAGGCAGATGTTACGCCTTTTCAACGGGGGAGCCCGGCGGCGTGTCAAGGGTGGATGCGATCGGCGCGTCGTTGGCCGCGTCGGCAATCCGTGGCGTCGTCGCGGGCGGAGGCACCTCGTCGATCCAGGCTTTCAGCAAGGTGGAGGTCACGGCCAGGATCACCGGGCCGATGAACAGGCCAACGATGCCGAAGGCAAACATGCCGCCCAGCACGCCCGACAAAATCAGCAGCAGCGACAGGTTGACGCCACGCTTGATCAGCATGGGGCGCAGCAGGTTGTCCAGCGTGGCCACCACCAGTGCCCAGACCAGCAGCACAATGGCCGCCAGTTTCATGTCGTTCTGAAACAGCCAGATCACCCCGCCCAGCATGGGCAGGAACGGACCCAGTTGCGCCAGGCACAGCATCACCATCAGGGCCGTCAAAATGCCCGCGGCCGGCACTCCGGCAATCCACAGGCCAACACCGCCCAGCACGGACTGCACCACCGCCGTCACCACAATGCCCAGGGCCACGGCGCGCACGGCGGCCCCCGCCAGCCGAACTGCCGCCACGCCGCGTTCGCCCGCCAGCCGGTTTGAGAAGCGCTTCACGAAATCCGCCGCCGCGTCGCCCTGGCTATACAGGATGCCGGCGATGATGATGGTGATCAGCATGTGCATGACGAACACGCCCACGATGGCGGCGTGGCTCAGCAACCAACGGGCAGCCATGGTCAGGTAGGGTTCCAGCCGGGCCAGCAGCCCGCCCGCGCCCGCGTCCGACAGCGTCTGCCATTCCTGCGCAACACGGGGCCCCGCCACGGGAATGCTGCTGATCCAGCTGGGCGGCGCCAGCAAGGTGTAGTCGGGCAAACTCTTGACCGCCGCCATGATGGCGCCGCTATGCAGCGCCAGGGTCGAAATCACCTGGTAAAGCGGCAAGACAATCACGAACAGCAGAATCAGCAGCATGACGATGGTGGCCGCCCAGCGGCGTTCACCGCAGCGCCGCTGCACCGCCAGCAGCACCGGCCAGGTCGCCACCACGATGGTGGTCGCCCAGATCAGCCCGGGCAGAAATGGACGCAGCACGTAAAGGCTGCCGACCATCAGCGCGGCAAGAATGACGATCAGAAGCAGAATGCGGGCCAGATCAACCGTGGTACGTGGATTCACCCGCAGCTCCCGGCAAGGGCAAAGCGCCCTGCATGATGGCGCATCGCGGCCGAGGGGCGGTTGCCCGTATAGGCATCGAGGATGCGATCAATTCGAAATTTATACGAAATTTGCTGGCGCTTATAGAGAAAACGATACCGGGAAGGCCGGCGTGTGCAGGACTACGGGGCAGCGGGCGGCGGGCTTTGCGTGACGGCCTGCGCCGCCGCCATCAGGTGTCGCGTCAGCGCGGCCAATTGTTCGTCTTTCTGCTGCAACTGGGCCAACAGCGCGGAAGACTGCGTGTCGGCCGCGGCCAGGCGGGCCAGTAACGCCTGCTCGTTGCCACGCGCCGCCGCCAGTGCATTCTGGGCTGACGCCACCGCCTCTTGCGCGGCGTTCAGCGCAGCGTCGTGCCGTACTTGTGCCGCCACATTGTCAGCGCGTGCGGCCTGCGCGGCAATATCGGCTTCACGCTTGGCGTCCTCAGCCTGGGCCAGGGCGGTCTGTAGTTGGCTTATCTGCTGTTGGCTGGCCGTGTGCGCCTGGTCCAGCCGCGTTTGCAATTTTTTGACCGAGCCGCGTTCGGCGTCCAGTTCGTTCAGCCAACGCCTTTCGTGCGCCCCGTGGCGGGTTTCCAGCGCCTCCAGCGCTTGTGCGTGCAGGCCGCGCATTTTTTCTGCCTCGGTCAGCAGGGTCTGCACGGCGGCCTGGGCGTCTTCCAACTGGCCCTGGCTTTGCTTGAGTTGTTCGTCGCGCTGGCGCAGTTGCCGTTCCGCCGCTTGCAGCCGTTCTTCCGTGGCCGCCAGTTGCGCCGTGGCAACCCGCAGGCTCTCCTGCAGGTCCTGTTCCCGCTTCGCCAACTGTATTTCCCGCTGCTGAAGCTGCTCGGCCTGCTCGGCCAACTGTTCACCCTCTTCCGCCAGTTCTTCCCAGCGCTGCCGATAGCCCTCTGCCTGTTCGGCGCGCGCTTCGGTCAGCGCGGCTTCCCAAAAGTGCGTGGCAGCTTGGGTAATCGGGTCGGGAATGGCGGGTGGCGCGGCGAACGCGCCCGGATCCTTGATGCGCCCGCCCAGCGCCCGAAACCACGTTTCCAGGTGCGGGCTGACCGTGTTGGGCGACCCTCGCCCTATCTTCTGGCGGACCCGCTCGATGGTGGGGCGCGCGCCTTCCAGCAGCAAGGCGTCGGCGGCGGTCCAAACGTCGTTTTCGGTAATTCCCGTGGCCATCACCCGCTTCCTTTTTTGACTGGATAAAATGCTGAATTAGTCACGATAATGGAACCTTATCGTGACTTAACAGAAATATATGTTAGATATCATACAGCATACGTATGTTTATTTATTAAATACACAAGATCCGCCTTCGACTGCCGCTGTTCGGTCGAACCCGCGGAATTTGCACCGTTCTCAGTCACTCCCTGCCCAATGCCATTGAAATTGCTGGATGCCCTGCCCCTGCTGGACCCGAATGCGCTGGATACGCAGGCGGATGCCGCCGTGCGCGGCTTGATGCGCGAAGGCAGTTCGGCCAATACCGCGGCCAGCTACCGCGCCGCCATCCGCTACTGGACGGCCTGGTTTGAATTGCGCTACGGCCAGCGTTTCGCCCTGCCCTTGCCCGAAGCCGCCGTCATTCAGTTCGTGGTCGACCATGCGCAGCGCGCGACCGATCAGGGCCTGAAATGGGAGCTTCCGCTGGCCCTGGACCAGGAACTGGTCCGCCTGAAGGCCAAGGGCCGGCTGGGGCCGCCCAGCCTGAACACGCTGCTGCAACGCTTATCCGTGCTGTCCAAGGCGCACGAGCTGCACGGCTATCCCAACCCTTGCCGCGCGGCGCCGGTACGAGAACTGCTGGCCAAGACGCGCCGCGCCTACGCCCGGCGCGGCATGGCGCCGGCCAAGAAGGAAGCGCTGACCCGTGAACCCCTGCAAGCCCTGCTGGCCACCTGCGACGATACGCTGCGCGGCGTCCGCGACCGCGCGCTGCTGCTGTTTGCCTGGGCCAGCGGTGGCCGCCGCCGCTCCGAGGTGGTGCGTGCCACGCTTGAAAACACCCGCCGCACGGCCGACGGCTTTCTCTATACGCTGACCCAGTCCAAGACGAACCAGGCGGGCGCCCAACGCCCAGGCGACCAGAAGCCCATCGTGGGCTTGGCGGCCCAGGCGCTTGCGGCCTGGCTTGCGGCGAGCGGTATCCGCCAAGGCCCGATCTTTCGCCGGGTGCGGCGCGGCGATGTCGTCGGCGAGCCGCTGGCCCCCGCCGCCGTGCGCGCCATCGTGCTCGAGCGCTGCAAACTGGCGGGCCTGGAAGGCGAGTTTTCGGCGCACAGCCTGCGTTCCGGGTTCGTCACGGAAGCCGGCCGTCAAAACGTCCCCTTGGGCGACACCATGGCCATGACCGGGCACGCAAGCGTGGCCACGGTCATGGGCTACTTCCGCGCCGGCGCGGCCGTGCAGTCGCCAGCCGCCCACCTGCTGGACGACCCTGACACCAAACCCCTATAGATACGCGCCGCATTTGCCGTTAACCTCGCGTCGCTTTGTCGTCCTTTCCAGATAGCCCGCCGTCCATACCCCATGCGAATCAACTTACGCGGGCTTGTGCTTGCGCTTACCGTCCTTAGCGCCATTGCCGCCACGGCCAACGCGCTCTACGCCAGCTACCTGGTGCAACGCGACCAGCTCATTGCCAATACGCTGGAATCCAACCGGGTCTACGCGGCCAAGTTGGCGGAAAGCACCGGCCATTTCCTGAAGTCCGCGCAGCAGCAACTGGCCTACAGCGCTCGCCATCTTGCCAGCCAGGTCAACGCGCCCGCCGTGCTGGCCGCCGAGGTCGCGCGCTTGCGGGAACAGGCAAATGACTTCAATTCGGTGGGCGTCATCAGCGCCGACGGAGTCATCCTGGCCACCACACAAACCTTCGCCAGTTTCGTGGGCACGCGGGTGGATAGCCCGGGCAGCCGCGCGGCGTTGCAGGCGCGTCAACCGCTGATCAGCAAACCCTATGTGTCGATCGCGGGCAACATGCTCGTCAATTTGTCGCACCCGATCCACTCAAACGACGGCCGCTACCTGGGTTATATCGCCGGCACCATCTATTTGCGCCACGAAAGCGCGCTGCAGGAACTGTTGGGCAAGCACCATTATCAGGACGGTTCTTCCCTGTACGTGGTCGACCGCGATGGCCAATTGATCTATCACGTGGAAACCGCCCGCATTGGCGAAAATGTCATGCACAACCCAGTCGTGGCAGCCGTGACGCGCGGTCAGTCCGGCGCGCAGCGCGTGGCCAACACGCGGGGCGTGGACATGTTGGCGGGCTACGCGGCCGAACCGCTAAGCGGGTGGGGCATCATCGCGCAACGTCCGGCGCACATCACCCTGGAACCGATCTATGAATTGACCTGGGCGTTGATCCGCTACGCGGCGCCGTTGGCGCTGGCGTTTCTGTTGGCCATCTGGTGGTGCGCGCGCCTGATTTCATTGCCACTATCGCAATTGGCCACCAATGTTGAACACCATGACGTGGCCGTCGCCATGCAGCGGGTGCAGTCGGTCAAGGCCTGGTACTTCGAGGCTGAACGCTTGAAGCGCGCGGTGATGAGCAGCTTTTCCACCCTGCAGGACAAGATCGGCAAACTGAACCAGGCCAACATGACCGACCCGCTCACGGGCTTGCGCAATCGGCGTGGCACGCAGGAGGCCGTGGAGCAATGGCAAACCGGGGGCACGCCGTTTGCCGTCGTGGCGCTGGACATTGACCACTTCAAGCGCGTGAATGACACGCACGGTCATCCCAAGGGCGATGACGTGATCCGGGGCATGGCGGAGCTGATGCAGGAATGCTCGCGCCCGTCCGACGTGCTGTGCCGCAGTGGCGGCGAAGAGTTTCTGATGCTTCTGCCCAACGTTGGCATGAAGGAAGCCGCCCAGGTTGCCGAACGCTTGCGCCTGCACACCGCTGACCGGCCCCTGCATGGAGTGGCCGGCATCACCGTGTCGGCGGGCGTTGCGCAGTGGCCATCTTGCGGCGCCGAGATCGATGGGGTCTTCCAGGCGGCCGACGCGGCCCTGTATGCCGCCAAGGAGCAAGGGCGCAATCGGGTTGTGATGCACATCGCATAGCCCTTTCGGGGCTGGCGCCGCGCCGCTATCTTGCCGGCTACGCCGCTCCCACGGGGTTAATCCGTCCTATAGCGGCGGATTAGCGCCGGACTGGTGTTTACCACCACTCATATTCGTAGTCGTCTTATTTGATTAGGCGGCAACACTCACCATAATGCGCCCATGTTGATTGCGATGTTAATTACTAATCGCCAACAGGCCCGGCCGGCCGTCGCTCTTTAGAGGTGGTTCCTTAGACGTCGCTTCTTGGCGGTCCGCTTAAATCGGCTTGCCTCGAGCGGTCCGCTTTGGCTGTCCCACTTTGGGTGTCCCACTTTGGGTGTCCCACATTGGGTGTCCCACTTCGGACGCCTCGTTCGCTCGCCGTTCTTTCCACCGCTTCAATCGCGGTCCTTTTCGCCGTTATCCATCCTCCTTTTCCACCCTCCTTTGCGACCCGCCTTCTGGCTGGCCGTCGGGGATCCTTTTGTCCAACGCAACACAACCATCACATGGGGTAATCATGAAAGCAGCTAGCATCAAGCGCGGCGCGCTGGTCATCGCCTTGGCGGCCTTGTCCGGCGGCGCCGTCCATGCGGCCACCAACAGCGTCACGCTGTATGGCGTCCTCGACACGGGGCTGGCCTTCGAGCGGCGGCACAACAACGCAGACGACTCGTCCCATTCGCAGGTTGGCATGCGCGATGGCACGCAGTCCGGCTCCCGCTGGGGCCTGCGCGGCGTCGAAGATCTGGGCAACGGCTACAGCGCGGTGTTCCGCCTGGAAAGCGGCTTTCATCCGTCGAACGGCACGCAGGGCCAGGGCCGTCTGTTCGGGCGCTGGGCCTATCTTGGGCTGGTTGGCGGTTTTGGTGAACTGCGCGCCGGACGCCAACAGCTGTTGAGCGATAGCTGGGGCGACATTTCATCCCCCTTCGGCGCCTCTTGGGGCGGCGCCGCGTCTTCAGTCACATCCGGCTATAACGATGGTGACTTTGGTAAAGGCGGTCGCGTCAACAATGCCTTTATCTATCGCACGCCGGTCTGGAACGGATGGCAGGCGGGGCTGGGCTACAGCTTCGAGGCCCACGACAACGATCAATTCGCCACCGCCGACCACGACCGTGTGTGGACGGCCGGTTTGCGTTACCGCGCCGGGCCACTATCCACCGCCCTGACTTATGAACGCCTGAACCCGGACGCCAGCGTGCCGGGCAAGTTGAACTCCCGCAACCTTCAACTGGGCGCGGCCTATGACTTTGAATGGATCAAAGTGCATGGGGGTTACGGCAATTTGCGCAATCCCAACGAAGGGCCGTCGGCCGGCGTCAGGCGTGTGAACTCGTTCGTGGGTGGCGTCAGCGTGCCGCTCAATGGCAGCAGCAAAGTGTTGGCCGCCTATCAACGCGCCACCAGTTCGCACATCAAGGGATGGGGCCTGGGCTATGAATACGACCTGTCCAAGCGCACCAACTTTTACGCCCTGCTCGACCGCGTAGACGAGCGCCAGGCGCACACGCTGCAATCCGTGGTGGGCGTGCGCCACCGCTTCTAACGCTTCTAGCGCTTTTAACGTCATGCCCCGGCTGCGATGGCGGCTGGGGCATGGCGCCGTGTATTGCTCTACACCAGCATGGGCCAATAGGTGGGCGCCAGGCACAACCACATCTCGGCGCTCATGGCGTCGGGCTTGCGCTTGGGCAGGCGGGTGCGGCGCTTGAGCGTTTCGCCCCGGCAAGCAAACACAATGCTGTGCGCGCAAGACGTGTCGCTGACTTCAATGACCGAACCGCAAAACTGCTTTTTGATACGGCCCAGGTAGGTGCTGAACTGAAAGTTGGACGCGTGAAAGTTGCACACCATCATGCCGCCTGGCGCCAGGGCATTGAAGCAACTGTCGTAGAACCCCTCGCTGGCCAACTGTTCGGGCAGCCCGTTGATGTCGTAACCATCTACCAGAACCGCGTCATAGTGGTCTTGATATTGCTTGATCAGCACCGCGCCGTCGCCTTCCAAGACACGGAAACGGTGATCGTCCCTGGGCACATGAAAGGAATCGCGCAGGGCAATAACGTGTGGGTTGATTTCATACACATCGATGCATGTGGATGGCAGATGCTGGTAGCAGAATTTGGCCAGCGACCCCCCGCCCAAGCCCACCATGGCGATGCGCCGCGGCGTCGGATTGAACATCAGAAACGCCATCATGATGCGGGTGTATTCCAGATTCAGCGCCGACGGGTCTTTCGTCCACATGCGGCTCTGGATTTCTGCGTGCGAGAACATCAACGACCGAGACGTTGTCGTGGCGTAGACGAAAGGCCTAACTTGGTGATTGCTTGCTGTGTTTTCAGGCATTCCAAAAGCTCACTGGCTAAAGCATGGCGATGCGCGCAAAAATGGCGCGCAAAAAAAACGGCGCGCACAAGGCGCGCCATTCGAGCAGCTAAGAAGCAGATCCGGGGTGACGCCCGGATCTGCCAGCAGCGTGATTCATGCCCGCGAAGGCGGGGCCGCTGCCAGGGTTATTTGGATGACCGCGATTTGTCGCTGTCTTTAGAAGCGTCGGAATCTGCGGCGACGGCGTCGATGTCAGAGTCCTGATTCGCGTCAGGGGCTTTCCAGTCAAGGGGCGGAACTTCGAAGCGCCACTTTTTACCGACCAGTTGATGCGACATGAGCGTTCTCCTATGCGTGGTGCTTGGCTACCCCCGCCAAAGCGATGCACCGCCGGTTCAAGCGTGCCAGAAATGCCCGATGCATTGCGGGGGGCGGGCATTCCAAGAAGTCAGGCGGCAGATCAAATAGTTGTTTTAATTTTGCCGTCAATTAAAAGATCTTAACATATTTATGACTGAAATAGCAAGCAGATGCCTCTGATCCAAGCAGATTCTTGACGCGGGAGAATGATCGTTCTATCATATGGCCATCTCATGAAGAACGATCGTTCTCCCGCTATGAACACTGCAACGCCAGATGCCCTGACCCCCACGCAGGAACGCCTGCTTCGGGCCACCGAACACCTGATCTATCAGGGCGGCATCCATGCCACCGGCATGGACCTGATTGTGAAGACCTCGGGCGTGGCGCGCAAAAGCCTGTACAAGCACTATCCGAACAAAGACGCACTGGTGGCGGCCGCCTTGCAAGCGCGCGACGAACGGTGGATGCAATGGTTCATCGCCGCCACCACGCGGGCCGCCACGCCCCGCGAGCGCTTGCTGTCCGTCTTTGACGCCTTGCAGGAATGGTTTGAGTCCGACGGTTTTCGCGGGTGCGCGTTCATCAACGCGGCAGGCGAAATCAGCGACCCGGCGCACCCCATCCGCGCGGTGTCCCGCCTGCACAAAGCCCGCTTGCTGGAACACGTACTGCATTTGGCGCAAGAGGCCAGGCTGCCCGATCCTGACGAGGCCGCGCGCCAGTTGCTGGTGCTGATCGACGGCGCGATCGCGGTGGCGCTGGTCTCGGGCGATGTGTCCATCACCGCCAGCGCGCAACGCGCCGCCGCCGCGCTCTTTCCAGCCAACCCCTGACTTCCCTCCCCTCGACAAGGCCCTGACGATGACACAGCAACCCGAAACCCGCCCCCCGCTGCCGCCCTTCACCCTCCAGAGCGCCGTGCAGAAAGTCCGCCTGGCCGAAGACGGCTGGAACAGCCGCGATCCCGACAAGGTGGCGTTGGCCTACAGCCTGGATACGCAGTGGCGCAACCGCGCCGAATTCGTCAAGAATCGCGAAGAAGCGCGTGCTTTTCTGGCGCGCAAATGGGCCAAGGAGCTGGACTACCGGCTGATCAAGGAACTGTGGGCGTACACCGACAACCGCATCGCCGTGCGTTATGCCTATGAATGGCATGACGATTCCGGCAATTGGTTCCGTTCCTACGGCAACGAAAACTGGGAGTTCAGCGAAGGTGGTCTGATGGTCAATCGCTACGCCTGCATCAACGACCTGCCCATCAAGGAAGCCGACCGAAAATTCCGCTGGCCGCTGGGCCGTCGCCCCGATGAGCACCCGGGCTTGTCGGAATTGGGCTTGTGAAGGCCAGCCTGACAATGCGTCAGGCCTCGTTATTCATGGGCCTCGTTATCCATGAGCCTCGCTATTCATAGGCCTTCAACAATTTTCCAAGCAGGCGGCTCAATTGTTCTTGCTCGGCCGCGGTCAACGGCGACAGCACTTCTGCTTGATTGCGCAGGTGCGCCACTACAGCCTCGTCGATCAGCCTGATGCCCGCCTTGGTCAGCATCACCAGCGTGGCCCGGCCGTCGTCGGGGCTGGGCGTTCGCACGACCCACCCCGCTTTTTCCAGGCGGTCGATCCGGTTGGTCATGCTGCCCGACGAAATCATGGCGTCTTCGTACAGCGCAGTGGGCGTCAACGCATAAGGTTTGCCGCTGCGGCGCAAGGTAGCCAGCACGTCGAATTCACCAGGCTGCAAGCCGAATTCCGCAAAAAGCGGATTGATGCGGTCGCGGGTAATGACCAAGGCACATTCGCCCAAACGCCCCAACACACGCATCGTTGATACGTCCAGCTCGGGGCGTTCGCGGTTCCATTGCGCTACGGCGCGACTTGCTCTGTCCACGGGACTCTCTCCTTTTATCTTGACGTCAAGATAAAATCAAAATATCTTGACGCCAAGATAGTCTACCGGAACGCTTCGCATGGCGCGACGCGTCCGGCTTTGGAGCCACCGTGTCACCTTCTTGTTTGAACGCCTGGCGCATTGCCGCCATCATCCTGGTGGGGCTGAACCTGCGCCCCGTCCTGGCGTCCGTGCCCCCCTTGCTGGACGCGCTGCAAGCCGCCACCCGCATGTCAGACACTGCAGCGGGGTTGTTGACCGCCCTGCCCGTTTTCGTGATGGGCCTGGGCGCCCTGAGCGTGGCGCCCCTGCGCCGCATGGCCGCTGAGCACCATGGCATTGCGGCCGGCGTTGCCTTGATCGTGGCTGCCACCGCGTGCCGCTTGTGGGCCGACAACACCATCTTGATGCTGCTGACGGGCGTGATTGCCGGACTGGGTATCGCCGTCACGCAGGCACTGCTTCCGCTGTATATCAAAACCCGGTTTTCATCGGGCATCAGCCCCATCATGGGCATCTATTCGACCGCCATCATGGGCGGTGCGGCCGTCGCCAGCGTGGCCTCGCCCGTGCTGGCGCAACGCTTCGGTGGCTTCGAAGCGTTGGCGACCTGGGCCTTGCCCGCGGCCCTGGCGCTGCTTTGCTGGGGGTTGGTCAACCGGGGCGACGCGGCGCGCGGCGCCGGAGCGACGATAGCGCACAGCCTGTCCACCGCACGCGCGCGACGCTGGTTGCTGGCCGGGTTCTTTGGTCTGGGCACGGGCGCCTACACCTTGGTACTGGCATGGCTTCCCCCCTACTACACGGCGCTGGGCTGGACCCCGGTGGCATCAGGGCAATTGCTGGGCGCAGTGACGGTGGCCGAGATTGCGGCGGGGCTGTTGGTGTCCTTGGTGATTGGCCGGATGCCAGATCGCCGGCCCGCGTTGCTAGCCGCGATCGGCGCGCTCTTGCTGGGCTTGGTGGGCCTGATTGCGTCGCCCGTCGCGCTGGCTTGGCCTGCCGCCGTGCTGGCCGGCCTGGGCATCGGCGCCTTGTTCCCGCTGTCCTTGATCGTAACGATGGACCACGCAACAACGCCGGTCGAGGCCGGCCGCCTGGCGTCGTTCGTGCAGGGCGTGGGTTACCTGATCGCCGCGCTCTTCCCTTTTGCGGCCGGGCTGATCCGCCAGCATCTGGCCGACCTGAAGCCCGCCTGGATGATGATGGCGGCGCTTTGCGTACTGTTATTTGCCATGGCGGCCCGGTTTCGTCCCACACCCATGCGCGGCGCGGCTTGACCGCATGGGGCACGGCGCAAGCCGTGCCAGGTTCGGGCCTACGCGTTCAGATGTCGGGCGCGGCCAGCGGACCAGCCACGTGGCCATCGATATGGCCCAGCGACCGGCTAGGGTCCAAGCGGTCGCGCACGCGCTGTTTCAGGACTTTGGCTTCCGGAAAACCGCCGTCGCTCTTGCGGTCCCAGATCAGGTCGCCGTTGTAGGTGATCTGGAATATGCCGCCCGTGCCAGGTTGCAACACCACTTCACCCAGGTCGGTGGAAAACGTGGACAGCAGCTCTTGCGCCATCCAGCCGGCGCGCAGCAACCACTGGCACTGCGTGCAGTAGAGGATGACGATGCGGGGACGAAAGGCTGGTGTATTCATGGGGAAAGATTCTACTGTGCGTGTCGATTCTGTCACGACGCTCATGCTGGCGCGTTGCTGCGTTCGTGGATAATGTCGGGTTTTCCCGGATGCGAATCGCACCCAAAGCCTGCCATGACGTCTGCCGCTTCTCCCCCTTACCAACGTTGGCTGATCGGTCTCTTGATGGGGCTGGTCACGCTGACTCCGATGGGTATCGATATCTACCTGCCGTCGTTGCCCGCCATGGCGGCGGGGTTTGGCGAACCCGTCACCGCGCTGCAGGCCAGCATCACGCTGTTCATCTTCGCGGTGGGTTTGGGACAGATGTTGATCGGCCCCTTGGCAGACCGTTACGGACGTCGGCCGGTGGCCCTGGGCGGGGCCATGGCGTATCTGGCGGGTTCGGCGCTGGGCGCCGCCGCGTCCACGCTTGAGGTGTTTTATGTCGCGCGTGTCATACAGGGCTTGGGCGCGTGTTCGGCGTCGCTGGTGGCGTTTGCCGCCGTGCGCGACAAGTTCAGCCCCGCCGTGGGTGCGCGGGTCTACAGCTATTTGAATGGCGCCTTGTGCTCCGTGCCCGCGTTGGCGCCCATGCTCGGTGGCGCGCTGGCCGTACATGCCGGCTGGCGCGCCACCTTTGTCTTCATGGTGGTGTTCGCCTTAGCCTTGATAGTGTTGTTGGCGCGGCGTTTTGAAGAAACCCGCGCGGCGCCAACCACGCCAACCGCGCCTCGAGCCCCGCTCTACAGCCTGCCTCGGTATCTGCCCATCGTGGCCAGCGGGCGGTTTCTGTACTTCGCCCTGTTTGGCATGGCAGGCATGGCGATGATTCTGGTGTTCGTGTCGGCGGCGCCTGTGGTGCTGGTGCAGCAACTCGGCTACAACGAGCTGGGCTTTTCGGCTTGGTTCGGCGGCAACGCCGCCATCAACATTGCGGCTTTCTTTCTGGCGCCCACGTTCATTGCCCGGTTCGGGCGCCACACGATGGTACGGGTCGGCATGGCCGCATTGCTGCTGGCGTCGGCCATGCATGCTGCCGCGTGGTGGTGGGTGCCGCTGTCGGCCTGGATATTCATGCTGCCCGTTGCCGTGCTGACAGTAGGGTTTTCGCTGGCCTTGGGTTCCGGCCTGAGCCTGGCGCTGGAGCCCTTCGCCGATCGCGCCGGCACGGCCGCCGCGGTGTACGGCTTGTTCCAGATGAGCGGTTCGGCCGTGGTGGCAACGGTGTTGCTCGACAGTGGCATGGCGCCCCAAGCCGCGATGGCGCTGATCGGCCTGGTGATCGTGGCGCCGCTCTTGTGCCTGTCGCCTGGCATGGCGCGGCGGCTCCGCGGCTGAACTGCGCGGATCCGCTTGCGCTAGTATCCAGGAAACCCTTTTCTGGAGACGACATGGCCCCGGATTCCGATTCCTTGAATAACAAAGCACCGCTGGAGCCGTTGCTGCTGCGCACTTCGGCAGGCGGCGCCGTGACGCTGCGCTTGAACCGGCCCTCGCAGTTCAACGCACTGTCCGAAGGTCTGTTGGCCGCCTTGCAACAAGAAATTGATGCCTTGGCCCGTGACCCCGATGTGCGTTGCGTGGTGCTGGAGTCCGCGGGCCGGGCATTTTGCGCGGGCCATGACCTGCGCGAAATGCGCAGCCAGCCTTCCCTGGACTACTACCGCGCCCTGTTCCGCCAATGCGGCAGGGTCATGCAAGGTTTGCAAGCCCTGCCCGTGCCCGTCATCGCCAAGGTCCACGGTATTGCGACGGCGGCGGGCTGCCAACTGGTGGCCAGTTGCGATCTGGCCGTTGCCGCGGACACGGCGCGCTTTGCCGTGTCGGGGATCAACGTGGGCTTGTTTTGCTCGACGCCCGCCGTGGCGCTCAGCCGCAACGTGTCTGCCAAGCGTGCCTTCGAAATGCTGGTCACCGCGCGCTTTATCGACGCGGCGCAGGCGCGGGACTGGGGCCTGATCAACGACGCCGTGCCCGAGGCCGAACTGGATGCGCGGGTCAACGCGTTGGCGGCGGACATCCTGGCCAAGAGCCCTGCCGCCATCCGCTACGGCAAACGCATGTTCTACCAGCAGCGCCAGATGGCGTTGGCGGATGCCTACGACTATGCCGGCGACGTGATGGCCCGCAACATGATGGAAGCCGACGCCTGCGAAGGCATCGACGCCTTCCTGCAAAAGCGCGCGCCGCGCTGGCAGTCCTAGGCGAAGAAGGCCAGCGCCCATCCGCCGGCGGCCGCCAGCAGCACCACCCACACGGCCGACCAGCGGGCATAGACCAGCAAGGCGAAAAGCAGCAAGGCAAGGCCGAAATCGGTCTTGTTCAAGATGGCGCTGGTCCAGACTGGGTCGTACAGTGCCGCCAACAAGATGCCGACCACGCTGGCGTTCACGCCCGCGATCATGTTGCGTACGGCAGGACGCCGCCGCAGGCTTTCCCAGAACGGCAAGGCGCCCGCCACCAGCAAGGCGCCGGGCAAGAAAATCACGCCCAACAGCGCCAGCCCGCCCATCCAGCCCGACAGCGGGCGGGACGACAAGGCGCCCAGGAAAGCCGCAAAGGCGAACAGCGGCCCCGGCATCGCTTGCGCCGCGCCGTAACCGGCCAGGAAGTCGGCGCTGGAAACCATGCCGCCCGATACCGCCGTGGCGTCCAGCAAAGGCAGCACCACATGGCCGCCGCCAAACACCAGGGCGCCCGCCCGATAGAAGCCGGCAATCTGGCTGGCCGCCGCCGTGTTCGACACGGCCGCCCAGAGGGGCAGGCCCACCAGCAACACCACGAAAAGCACCAGCGCGACATAGGCCGCACCACGCGATACGCCCTGAGTATGGCTGGCCATGATAGGCCGGGGCGGCAGTTGCAGTGCCACGGCCCCCACCACGGCGCCCAGCAAGATGGCGCTTATCTGGCCCCAGGCCGTGGGCAGAACAAGGGTGATCAGGGCGGCCGCCACGGCCAGGCCGGCCCGCGGGTGGTCGGGGCACAGCGTGCGACCCATGCCCCACACGGCCTGGGCCACGATCGCCACGGCGGCGATTTTCAGGCCATGGATAACGGCCGACCCGGATAGCCAGCCGAAGTGGGCCAGGCCCATCGCAAAACCCATCAGCGCCAGGGCCGTGGGCAGCGTGAACGCCAGCCAGGCAGCCAGCATGCCGGCCCATCCGGCGCGGCGCAGGCCGATCGCCATGCCGACCTGGCTACTGGCAGGGCCTGGCAAAAACTGGCACAAGGCAACCAGATCTGAATAAGCATAGTCATCCAACCACTGGCGTCGGTCGACGAATTCGGTGCGGAAGTACGCCAGGTGCGCCACCGGACCGCCGAATGAAGTCAGGCCCAGGCGCAGGAATACCAGGAAGACTTCAAGACAGGATCCGCGCGCCGGCTGCGCCTGTTCGTGGGTGGCGGGCTTGCTGGCGACGTGTTCGTCGTGGGAGGGGGGGTGCGGCATGGGACGTGGGCTTCGTGGTCGGTCGGAGCGCTGGAACTTCGCCCCTGCTCCAAGCTTATAGCCGGGGCGCGCGCCGCTTTCAAGCACCGCTTTGAAGCGCCGTTGCCCCGAGTCATGGCCTAGAACTAAACCATATTCATGGCACTTCTGAACTGGGCCAATCTGCCGCATCCTACGGCTTGCTGATTACTTCGCCCTTTCAACAACAGCGTTTCCAAAAAAGGTAGACCCATGACCCAGCGGTTGGATTACTTCCAGGTGTCGGCGCCCTTGTCCAAGCACTACATGGACTTCAGCGCGGCCATGAAAAACGTACCCGTCATCAAGGAATTCGGCGACCTGGTCGACATCCGCGCCTCGCAGATCAACGGTTGCGGCTTTTGCCTGGACATGCACGTCAAGCAGGCCAGGATGCGCGGCGAACGCGAATTGCGTTTGCATCATGTGGCCATCTGGCGTGAATCAACATTGTTTTCGGCCCGCGAACGCGCCGCATTGGCCTGGACCGAGGCGCTGACCACCCTGCCCGCCCATGGCGTGCCCGACGACGTATATGAAGCCGTGCGCGCGCAATTGTCCGAAGCGGAAATCTCGGACCTGACGTTCCGCGTGGTCGCCATCAACGGCTGGAACCGCTTGAACGTGGCGTTTCGCACGGTGCCCGGTTCCGCCGACGCCGCCTTCGGCCTGGACAAGGCCGGTTTAACCTAAGCGCCAGCCGCTACATCAACGCCCGGATCCGCAAACCGAAATCGTAAGCCTGCTCTTGGGACGCAATGTTGGTGAACCCCAGCAGCAGGCCTGAGGGCGGATCGGGCAACGTCGACCATCGGGACAAGGGATGCGCGTAAAGACCTTGTTCCAGCATGCGCGCCGCCAATGCTTGGTCGCCCGGCTTGCCGTCCATACGCGCCACCAGATGCATGCCGCCTGGTTGCGGGTCAATCCGCAGTTGCGTGCCCAGCGCGGCCTTCAAGCCCGCCGCGGTGGCCTCGCGACGTTCGCTATACAACCGGCGCATCCGCTGGATGTGCCGTCCAAAATGCCCTTCGCTGATGAAGGCGGAGAGGATCGCCTGCGTAATGGCCGGCGCGCCACCCGACAGCAGTCGGCTGATGCGGTCAAAGCGCGCCACTTGCGCGTCGGGCACCACCAGATACGCCAGCCGCATGCCGGGAAACAGCACCTTGCTGAACGAACCCGCATACAGCACGCGCCCCTGCGTATCCAGGCTCTTCAACGCGGGCAGCGGGCGGCTCACATAGCGGTATTCTCCGTCATAGTCATCTTCCACAATCCAGGCCTGCTTGCGCTCGGCCCAATCCAGCAAGGCCTGCCTGCGCGGTAGCGACAAGGACATGGACAGCGGGCTTTGGTGGGCCGGGGTCACCACCGCTGCCGTGGCCTGCCCCGCGTGCGCCTCGCCTTGCGCCACCATCAAGCCATCCGCATCCACCGGCACCGGCACGGCATCCAGCCGGGCTTGCGCCAGCAGCGCGCGCGTGGGCGGATAGCCGGGGTCTTCCACCCAGACGCGGTCGCCGGGCGCAAGCAAGGCCTGGATGATCAACTGCATCGTGTAGTTGTAGCCAGACGTGATGTAGACCTGCGCGGGCTGGCAATGTATGCCGCGCGCCACCCGCAGATAAGCCGCCACCGCGGTACGCAGGTCTGGCAACCCATCCGACGGCGGATACGACAGGTCGGGCGCCTGCACGCTGCGTAATTGGCGCGCACCCAGGCGGGCCCAAAGCTTGCGCGGAAAAGCGTCCAGGGCCGGTATGCCCATCTGGAACGGCAGAATGCGGGGCGGACGAGGCCAGCCGTGCTCGTCGTCAGCCGCTTCGACAGGCGTGACGACAGCGGGTGCGGCGGCCTGCGGTTGCAGGTCCGGCGCGACGATAGTGCCGGCTTGCCCGCGCGCCTGGATATAGCCTTCGGCGGCCAGCAGGGAATACGCCACTTCGATCGTGCCGCGCGCCACCCCCATGTCCTTGGCCAGCGCGCGGGCTGACGGAATGCGGTCGCCGGGTTTCAGCGTGCCTTCCGCGATGGCGCCGCGAAACCGCTCATAGACCTGGCGGTAAAGCGGGTCGGTGCTGTCCGGGGCAAGCGGTCGCTGGGCCTCGGGGCGGCGGCTGATCATGGCATAGTCCAAAGTTCAATTTATGGCTCTTTAAATTATGGCATGCCAAACCTACGATGGCGGCTGAATCAACCCCTATGACATCAGCCCCTATGCAAACCGCCATGGCCGACCCTGCCCTGCGCCACATCGAAACCGAAGACGAATTACGCGCCTGCCTGCCGCTGATGCGTGAGCTTCGGCCCCACCTTGTGGACACCGACGACTTCACCGCCCGCATCCGCCGCATGCGCGATCAACGCTACCACCTGCTGGCGGGCATTGATGGCGATACGCCCGTGGCCCTGGCCGGCTACCGCTACCAGGAAAATCTGCTCTACGGCCGCTTCATGTATGTGGACGACCTGGTGGTGGACGCCTCGCGGCGCGGCGGCCGCTGGGGGGCGCGCCTGTTGCAAGCGCTGGACTGCCTTGCACGCCATGCGGGCTGCGCAAAATTGGTGTTGGACACCGGTCTGGCCAATTCGCTGGCCCAACGCTTCTACTTCCGGCAAGGACTCTTGAGCAAGGGCCTGCACTTCAGCAAAAACCTGGACACGACGACCGCATGAACATTCTTCACCTCACCTGCAGCCCGCGCGGCCGCGCCTCCGAAAGCCGGCGCCTGTCGCAACGCATCATTCAAGGCCTGGTCGACGCCGCTGACGGCGCCACGCCCGCCATCGTGGAAATCGACGCCACCCGCCTGCCCCCTGTGGACCACGAGTATGCCCTGGCGTTAAGCGCGCCGGCAGACCCGGCGGACGAGGTCCTGGCCCGGGGCGCGCTGCAACGATCCAGCGAACTGATCCAGGCCCTGCAAGACGCCACGCACATCGTCATCGCCACGCCCATGCATAACTTCACGGTGCCGTCGGCGTTGAAAGTCTGGATTGATCATGTGGTGCGGGTGCGCAGCACGTTTCGCATCACCGCCGAAGGCAAGGTCGGTAATCTGCGGGATCGCCCGGTGTACGTGGCCGTGTCGTCGGGCGGTGAATTCCTGGGCGACGCGGCACGCCAGCCTGATTTCCTGACGCCGTATTTGAAGCATGTGCTGGGCACGATCGGCCTGCACAACGTGACCTTTTTTTCGGTGCAAGGCACGGCTCGCGGCGACGCGGCATTGCAGGCGGCGCGCGCCGTGGCGGAAGCTGATATTGCCGCGCATCCGCTCGCGCTGGCATCCGTCATCTGATCGCGGCCAGGCCTGGTAATTCTTCATAAGTGCTTGTTTACCAGGCCTTTCAGCCACGTCCGCTTATTAAATCGGGTCGCATTGACACCGCGGAAACGCGCACACTACGCTAGGCCGCAAGCAAGAGGCGCCAGACCCTGATCATGGCTTCTTAACGAAGCACCATCACGCATACGGCGTACTTCGCCCGACCGATTCGTTTTATTGGAGACGTGCGATGACCCGGTGCCAGCCACTCCTGTTCATGACCGTCCTGTTTGCGTTAAGCGCTGGGTTTTCGGCGCCGTCGCAGGCCGCTTGCAGCGATCAGAAAATTATGACGATGGCCGACGATGGCAAATCGGTAAAAGCCATCGCCAAAGCCTGCAACATGACGGTGGCCAAGGTGCGCGCCGCCATGCAAAGCAAGGACGACGATGGCGACGGCCTTGCCGCCGCCGCGCCAGCCGCCCCGGCGCCCAAGAAATTGCCGTCCGGCGCCGGCCTGGCCAGTTGCGACTGCCAGGGCACCGTGCCCTATGGCGACAAAGCGCCCGAACAGCGCTGCGAAAGCGGTATGTCGATGGCGACGCCGTGCGCCGGCTATTGCCCGCCGCGCGGCATCGCGCCGTGGCGCCGCGTGTGCAGCTAGGCGGCGGGCCTCTTTCCAGGCCTTGTCCAGCTTGCTTCTTACATCGCAGGCGCCATTTCCGGGCGGGCATGCACTTGATGAATACGCAGGCCATCGCGGCGCGTCACCTCGAAATTCCATTCGTGCAGGCGAATCGTGTCGCCGGCGTCGGGTAGCCGGCCCACCGCGCGCAGCAGGCAGCCCGCCAGCGTGGCGTCCGGGTAATCGTCGACCAGGCCAGGAATGTCCAGCAAGCGTGCGGTCTCGCCCACCGACAAACCGCCTTCCAGCAACCAGGAACCGTCAGACAACGGCAACGCTTCGGGCTGGTCTTCGCTGTGTTCAGGCAATTCTCCCCCCACGGCGGTCAGCACATCCATCGGCGTGACCAGACCTTCGCAGACGCCGTGCTCGTCCACCACAATCAACATGTGGTCGCGCGTGGCGCGCAGTTCTTCCAGCACCTTCAGCACCGGCATCGTCTCCATGACGTAGCGCGGTTCGCGCGCCAGGTCCACCAGGTCGATGGGCCCGGGGTTGCGCAGCAGCGGCAGCACGTCCTTGAAGTGCAGCACTCCCAAGACGTTGGACGCATCGCCCGCGCAAAGCGGCAAGCGCGAATGGCCGCTTGCGAACTTGCGCACAATGGTTTCCGATGAGTCGGCCACATCCAGCCAGACCATGTCGCCGCGCGGCACCATGATGGAACGCACATCGTGCGCACCCACGGAAAGCACGCGCTCGATCATGGAACTTTCTTCGGGCGCGAAAGCGGGTTCATCGCCCGCGCTGTCCACCAGCGCCACCATCTCGTCGGCCTGTTGGCCCGGCTGACCGGCGCGGCCAGTATGCAGCAGCCGCAACACGGCCTGCGCCGTGCGTTGGCGGCGGCCAAGCGCATGCGTACCCTTGGCGCGGTTACGCCGGGCCAATTGGTTGCACAGCTCGATCAGGATGGAAAAACCAATGGCGGCGTACAGGTAACCCTTGGGCACATGGAAGCCCAGACCTTCGGCCACCAGGCTGAAGCCGATCATCAGCAACAGGCCCAGGCACAGGATCACCACGGTGGGATGGCGGCCCACGAACGCCATCAACGGACGGCTGGCCACCATCATGACGGCCATCGCCAGCACCACGGCAATCATCATGATGCTGAGTTCCTGCACCATGCCGACGGCGGTAATGACCGAATCCAGCGAGAACACGGCGTCCAGCACCACGATCTGCAGGATGACCTGCCAGAAGATCGCGTGCTGCGGCTTCTGCCCGGCCTCGTGGCCGGCGCTGCCTTCCACGCGCTCGTGCAATTCCATCGTTCCCTTGAAGAGCAGGAACAGGCCGCCCAGGATCAGGATCAGGTCGCGTCCGGAAATCTCGCTGCCCCATACGGTGAAGAGCGGCGCCGTCAACGTCACTACCCACGCAATGCTGGCCAGCAGGCCCAGGCGCATCAGCAAGGCCAGGCTCAGGCCGATCAGCCGCGCGCGGTTGCGCTGCTCGGGCGGCAGCTTGTCCGCAAGAATGGCGATGAACACCAGGTTGTCGATGCCCAGAACAATTTCAAGAATCACCAGCGTCGCCAGGCCAAGCCAGGCGGTGGGGTCGTTCATCCAGTCAAAAATCATTGTTGGTCCGCGGGTATCGGGCGTGCGCGCGCAATGGCGCCGCCTTGCTGTAGGTGGAAAGCGTGGGTAAGCAGAGAGGAGTTTGGCAGGCCGCGAAGGCGGCTGGGGTTTGCACCCGGTGGTGCGCGGCACGCGACGGGCGGCGCGGCGGCAACACGGATTGGTACGGGGCGCCGTGTCGATACGGCAGCCTGTCGGCGTAGAGAAAGCAAAGGCGGGCGCCGGGGCGCCCTGCCAGGAGGAGGTTCTTGAGTCATTGAAGGCGGTGTTCACGGGGTTGCTTTTGCAAGCAATGGGCGTAACACCGCTGGGCTCTCGTTCTTACTGGAAGCTGAATAATACCTGAAAGGCGTTTCGCCTTCTGTCGGTGCAAGCCCGGGCCTCAGCGCGTATCCGCCGAGCCTCACGATCCGGGCGATACGCCAGAACCCGACATGCCCTTGCTATCCGGCGCGCCCGCCTAGCTGCCGCCGCTGGACTGGCGCCCGCCTTGACCGCTGTGTTGGCCACCGCGCTTGCCGCCATCCGGGGCATCCTCGCCGCGCCTGGGCGCCGCGTTTGAATCGTTGGATTTCGGCTGGGGCGTTCCGGTCGTTTCTTCAGGAGTGGGCATTTTCTTCTTGCCCTGGCTTTCCACTCCCGGAACCGGCTCGCGGATGGCGTTGGCGGGCGCCATCTTTTCGTCGGCCGTAGGCATGGGCATGGAGGGCGGCGGCGCGGCCTGTGCCACCAACGTGGTCTGGCTCGTCTGCGCCGTGCCGGCCTGCCAGGGCAATAGCGCCAGCAGGGCGGACACGAATAGCAGTTTGTGGCTTTTCATCGTTGTCTCCCAATTAATGACAGTGACAAACGCAATGCCAACGGATAAGGAGTGGGTGAGGAATTGTTTTCGAGTACGCCGCAAGTCGCGTGCCTGCGCCAACACGACAGCGCGTCAGGGGCTGAGCATGTCCGACAAGGCGTCGCCCAGTTCCTTGACCGCGCCGGTCACGCCTTGGGCGGCGCCCTCCGCGCCCACGCCGATGGCGCGGCCGAAGCCCTGCGCCACTTGCGCGGCAAAACCGCGCGTGACGGAAAACTTGGGGTTGTCCAGGCTGCCACGCAAGGCGAACTGGAATCGCAAGGCGCCGGTGTTGTCTTTCATGGCGGCCAGAACGGCTTTGCGCGGCAGCGAAAAAATCGATCCGTCGCCGCTGAATTTCATGTCGCGCAGCGCCACGGCGCCCGATGCCCGCAAATTCTGTTTGACGATGGCCGTGGTCATGTCCAGGTCCAACGCCCCGCCAGTCAAGGTGCCGGCGCCGTTTTCCGCCAGGTACGGCGCGGCGTGGCGGATATCCATATTGCGCACCGCGATTTTCATCTCTGAATCGGTGCCGCCAATGGCCACCCAGCCTTGCGCGCGCACGGTCGATTCGCCATTGCGGTTGTCTTCCACGTCGCCGGCGAATTCGATGTTGCTGTGCGCGCCCTCTCCCGGAATCACCACGGGACTCAGCCGCGCCTGCACATTCTTGAACGCAATACGATGGGCGGGCTTGGCCATGGCGGCGTCCAGGAAATCCAGCCGCCCGTCGCGCAGCACCAGTTGCGTGATTTCGATGGGCATGCGGGCGCGCGTGCGGCCCTCGCCCCCCTGCAGCGCCGTCTTCAAGGCAGGCGCAATCTGCATATCGCCATCGGCGGTACGCACGACGGCAAAATCGAAGCCCTCGATGATGACGGCGTCGAACACCGCTTCGTGCCGCAAGAACCCGGACCAACGGGGCTCAAGCACCACCCGCTTGGCGCGCGCCTCAGCCTGCCCTGACGCGCCTGGCACCAAGACGTCGGTCAATACCACCTGCCGGAGACGGACCTGAACATCGCCCACCTGGCTGCGCGGTCCCAGCAAGCTTGAAACGCGCTGTTCGACGATACGTACAGCGGCAAAGGCCAGAATGGCCGCCAGCGCAATCAGCATCAGCAGCACCGCCAGGGTGGTACCCAAGGCGGAGCGCTGGCGCGATGCGGGGGCAAGCGGGTTCATGAGCAATCCTGGATAAAGCCAACGAGAGGATGGTCGAACGAAAGCAGGGTCAGAAAGGCTGGATCAAAGAGGCTGAGTCAAAGAGGCTGAGTCAGAAAGACAGGGGCAAACAGGCATGGTCAAAGAGGCATGGTCAAAGATAAGGCAACATATTTCAATGGCCGAAAAGGATGATGGCGGCAAACCGTCCCCCCCAAGCAAATGGCCCCGGCCGCGCCTGTCAGAGGGCGTGGACGGGGCCGTCGGGATACGCGCTGCCGGTATGCGGTCTCAAGGCGCGATCAAAACGCTAGCGTTGCGTCTTGTTTTGCTGACCCGGGTTCTGGCCCTGCTGGCCTTGCCCCTTGTCGATCTGCTGGCCAGGCTGTTGCCCTGACTGCTGACCGGGTTGCTGGCCCGATTGCTGGTTGCGGTCCTTGGGATTTTCCTGGGCCTGTTGTTTTTGCGGCTGCTTTTGCTGGTCGGGCTGGTTCTGATTGGACATTGCAAGTCTCCTAGAGGGCGGAACAGTTCCGCCGGACTTGCTATAGCAACTGACGTGCCCAAACGCCATGCGCGCCGAGGGATGCGGGAAGCCACGCGCGCAGACACCGATTCCTCGGTAAGAATTACCGCCGTCGCCGACTATTGCGTCGTCACGCGCACGGGAGGGCCGGGCTCGGCATCAGCGCCGTCAAACGCTTCAATCCAGGACGACGCATAACTGGCCGACGCAGATAGCGGCGCCACCCCGTCGCGTTGCGTGCGCAGGCGCAGCATCAGCTCGTCCAGCGTCATGGGCCGGCCCAACGCGAAACCTTGGCCATATCGGCAACCCGCCGCACGCAAGGCAGGAATGTCGGCGACGTTCTCGACCCCTTCGGCCACCACGCGCCAACCCATGCGGGTAGCAAGCTCAGCGGCGCTGCGCAGCACTTCGAACGCTACGGCGCTGCGCCGCATGCGCGTCACGAAATACTGGTCGATCTTGACTTCGGAAAGCGGAATGGCCGACAGCAGCTTCAACGAGGCATACCCGGTACCGAAGTCGTCCAGGCTGACCTCGCAGCCCGCGTCCTCAAGCTTCATGAGCGACGCGCGCAAGACATCAAGGTCCTTGATGGGCTGGTCTTCGGTCAGTTCGACACGCACCAGCGAGGCCGGAAGCTCCGCCGCGCGGATGCGTTCAAGCAGAAAGGCAACCGAGCGATCATCGGCAAGCGTGGTGGCAGGCGCGTTGATCGCGACCGGCACCGCCACGCCCATCCGGCGCATGGTAAGCAGCACATCAATCACGCGCAGGCAAACGCGTTCGAACAACTGCTTGTCCATGCCCATGCGGTTGACGGCAGGAATGAACTCGGCCGGCATGACCAGCCCAAGGCGCGGATGCTGCCATCGCGCCAGCGCCTCGGCCGACACGATCCTGCCTGTCAACAAATCCATCTGGGGCTGCAACAGCACGCGCAGCCCGTCTTTTCCTGTAATCATGGCGGCGATTTCATCATCGCTGACCACCGAGCTCGTGGAAGCCTCGTGATTCGGCGTCATGTCTACGCTCCTGGCGCATCCCTGGATGAAGCCTGCGCTGTCCAGGCGCAGACAGGGACACATTGGGACATGAGTTCACTGTGGGCTTACCGCGATCGCGTGTCACCAAAATTATCGATAACGCGACCGCACTTGTTTTTTTATGCCATTTTGCGCAATTGTTCCAGGCAAATTTGCGTGCTTCAGATGCTGGATTCACATTAATGTAACGGTCCGTATACGCAGACATCCTTGTCGACATGCTAGGGTTTGCGTCCTACGCCTTTCCCCCTGCCTGAAGCTGCCCTGTTCTAGCGTGACAAAACTGCTCTCCCTCTGGCGCGCCTCGCTGCGCAATGTGCTGTGGCTGGACGCCCTGCAAGCCGCCGCGATCAGCGCGGCCCCCGTCATTCTGGCCGTGCTGGCGCACGAACCCCGCCTGGGCTGGACCGCCATCGCCGCCTTCTGGGCCTGCTTCGGCGACCCCGGCGGGCCGTTACGCCAGCGCGCGGGTTCCATGCTGGCGCTGGGGCTGATCGGCGCCTTGTTCTGCTTCCTGGCCAGCGCCAGCGCCGGACATCTGTGGCTGCTGCTGCCGCTGACCTTCGTCTGCTGCACCTTTGGCGGGCTGCTGCGGGTGTTGGGGCCTGCCGCCGCCATCGTCGGCACACTGCTGTCGGCCGGGTTCGTGGTGGCGGCCGAACTGCCCGCGCCCACCATGGCCGAAAGCCTGTCCTACACGCTGTTTTTCCTGGCGGGCGCGGTCTGGGCCATGTTGATGACCGCGCTGGTGTGGCGCAGGCGGCCCTGGAAAGACGCGACCCACGCGGTCGCCCACTGCTATCGCGGCCTGGCCGACTTTGCCGATGCCCTGGCGCGCATGTATTCCGGCCTGACCCCAACGGGCGGTCCCCAGGCGTGGACGGCCGTCACCAAGCCGCAACGCAGTGCGCAGCGGGCGGCATTGGAAGCGGCCCGGGTGCGTATCCGTGAAGTGCAGGACACCCGCCCCTCGCGGCGCGCCCGCGCGCACCAACTGATGTACCTGCTGGACAGCGCCGAAGACAGCTTCATTGCGCTGGTGGCCGCAGCGGACCTGCTGGAGTCCAATGCGCCCCGCTGGCTGGGCCGCAGCGCGGGCGCGCATCTGTCCCATGCGCTGCACCGCTACGCGAGCGTGTGCAACGCCATCGCCAGCACGTCCGACGTTGGTGACGCCAAACAGGCGCAATGCCTGCGCGAGCGGCTGGCGCACTTCAGCGCCGGCCTGCATGATCTGCGTGGCGGTGCAATGGCGTATGCGCCCGATCTGGCCTCGATCGTGCCAGTGCTGGACCGCATGCTGCACACCGCCCAGGCCGTCATGCAGGCGCTGTTCGACCAAGGCGACACGCCCACGGCGCCGGTCGCCGTTCCAGGCCTGGCAAGCCGCGCGCGCCAGGCTGCCCGCACCTTGCGCCAGAACCTGGGGGTGGAGTCCGACGCCTTTCGCCATGCCCTGCGCGTGGGGGTGGGCGCCACCATTGCCGTGGCGTTGTCCAAGACCTTTGCCGTCAATCACGGCTATTGGATGTCGCTGACCTTGGTTTTCATCCTGCAGCCCTATTTCGCCACTACCTGGCAGCGCACGCTAGAGCGGGTGATCGGCAGCGTGGCCGGCGCCATCGGCGCGTCATTGCTGGGCCTGTTGCTGAGCACGCCGCTGTCCGTGGCCTTGGCGGTGCTGCCCATTGCGCTGGGCACCTTCGCCGCCCGCACCATCCATTACGCGCTGTTCACCTTCTTCCTGACCTCTCAGTTCGTGCTGGTCAGCCATATCCAGCAACCCGAGATCTACGAACCCATGCTGGCCGCGCTGCGTGCCTTCAACAGCGTGTTGGGCGGCATTCTGGCCTTGTTGGTGGGCTTTCTGGTGTGGCCCGAAAAAGAACCGCGCCAATTGGCCGACGCGTTGACGCGCGCCCTGGATCGCCACGCCGCCTACGCCCTGGCGCTGATCCGCCTGAAAAGCAATTCCCAGGCGGATGCCGGCGCGGTCGACATTGTCGGCCTGCGCCGGCTGGCCTGCCTGTCGGCCGACAACGCCGAAGCGTCCTTGCAGCGGCTGCAGCAAAACCCCGTGCACCGCGACCGCAAGGTCGACACCGCCGTCAACCTGTTGAACGCCATGCGGCGCATTACCGCCGCCGGCACCGTGCTGGAAATCCAGCCGCCCTTGCCGCCCGACGCTCCGGCCGCCGCGCAGGCGCTGCAGGATTACGGCCTGGTCCTGGCGCACGCGCTCCATCCCCAGGACAATGCACCCGCTTTGGCCCCGCGCCAGTTCACGGTCCCGGCCGCCGTGCAGTCCGCCGACCCCGCGCTGGCCGGCCCCTTGGACCGCATCGCCCAACAGGCGCGCCAGGTGCGGCAACTGCGCGACCGCGTGGAAAAGGAAGCGCCGCGCTAGCCGTGGTTGACGCCGTCGGCAAAAAGTAGCGCCAAGTTGACGCGCGTCAATGGCGGGCCAGCCGGATCGCGCAACCATGGATTCATGGGAACGCTTATCAAGGAGGCCCGCCATGTACCGACGCATTTCCGTCCACCTGGACCACGGATTCGACTGCAAACGCCGCACCGCCTTGGCGCTGGCGCTAGCCAAACAGCATCAGGCGGACGTGGTCGGCATTTATGCCAACGCCGCGCCGCCCCAGTATTACTACGGTGAGTCCGTGCTGATGTCGCGCACGCTGGACGTCATGAAGGAACTGCAGGCGCAAAATCGGGGCGCGGTACAGAACGCCTTTCTGGAAGCCGCCGCGGCCGCCGACGTGCCCGCCGTGGTGCGCGCGGGCGATGCCGCGCCCAGCGCCACCGTTGCGCTGCACGCACGCAGCAGCGACCTTGTCATCATCAGCCAGTTCAACCGCGACGATGTCGACGCCGCGCACGAGACAGAATTCGTGGAACAGATGCTGCTGACCACCGGCCGGCCCGTGCTGGTATTGCCATCAAGCGGTGATTTTTCAGGCATAGGCAAACGCGTGCTCTATTGCTGGGACGGCAGCCGGGAAGCGGCCCGCGCCCTGGCCGACGCCGCCCCAGCCCTGCGCCTGGCGTCGCACCTGGTGGTGCTGACCATGGACGAAGGCGAAAATGCCGCCGGGCACGAAGTCGTGCCCTTCAACGACCTGGCCACGTACTGCGTCGCGCACGGCATGCCGGCGCCGGAACACGTGCGCCGCGCCATCAAGGGGGTGGGCGTGGGCAGCACCATCCTGAACGCGGTCGCCGACCACAGCGCCGACCTGATCGTGATGGGCGCTTATGGCCACAGCAAGTTCCGCGAATGGGCCATGGGCGGCGCCACCGCGTTCATCCTGCAAAGCATGACCGTGCCGATCATGTTCTCGCACTAAGCCCGCGACGAGTACCGGCCGCGGCTCAGGCCCGGGCCTGGCTCAGGCGGCTTGCGCGTGCGCGTCCCGCACCGGAGTCAGCACGGGCTTGCCGTTGACATGCGCCGTGGCGTTTTCCAGAAACAGTGCCACGGTGGCCGCCACCGCCTCGGGTGAGCGTCCCGCGCTGTGCGGGGTCAGCACCACGTTGTCCAACTGCTTGAGCGCGTCAGGAAGGTGGGGTTCGCCATCCACCACATCGAGCCCCGCCCCGGCGATGCCGCCGCTGGCCAGCGCCGCGATCAGCGCGTCGGTATCCACTACGCTGCCGCGCGCAATGTTCACCAGATAGCCCTCGGGGCCCAGGGCCCGCAGCACCTCGGCATCCACCAGATGCCGCGTGCTGGCGCCGCCGGGTGTGGCGATGACCAGAAAGTCGGATTCCGCGGCCAGCGCGCGCGGGTTATCGAAATACGTGTAGCCCGTTTCGGGGCGCGCCCGCCGTTTGTAATAGCCGACCCGCATGCCGAACCCGTTCGCCCCACGGCGCGCGATTTCAAGGCCGATGGTGCCCAGCCCCAGAATGCCCAGGCGCTTGCCCGTCACCTGCGGCCCCATGAACCCGCTCCATTTTCCTTGCCGCACCCAGGCATCAGCCTGTGGCAGACGGCGGGCCGCGCCCAGCAACAGCGCCATGGCGTGGTCGGCCACCGACACGGCATTGGCGCCCGGCCCATTGGTGACCACGATGCCGCGCGCGGCCGCCGCGGCCAGGTCAATGTTTTCGTAGCCCACGCCCAGCGAACAGACCAGTTCCAGCTTGGGCATGGCGGCCATTTCATCGGCGCGCAGGCCGGTGGCGCCGCGCGTCAGGACGATGCGGATCTTGTCGGCGTGGTCCTGAATGGCTTGTTCTCGGGCTTGGTCGTCAGGCGCGTACACGGGCTGAAACCCGCGCGCCTGGATCTCGGGCAGATAGTCCTGCACGCTGTCGATCAGAATCAGTAAGGGAATGGGCATGTTGCTGCTGCGGATAGGCGGGTCGATGTAGGCGCCGAAATCTTACGCCTGGGGACCCTCATGCGCTACCCGCCGTCCAGGCAGCGGCCATTCCTCCTGGCAAAACTCGGGTGGCCCAGCCCGCGCGCGGCGCGGCCGGGCCGAGTTAGCAGCCATCAGAACGCTATATGCGCCCCATCAGCAGCATCACGATCAGCACGATCACGACAATGCCAAGCAGGCCGCTAGGGTAATAGCCCCAGCTTTTACTGTGCGGCCACGCCGGCACAGCGCCGATAAGCAGCAGGATCAGAATGATCAGCAGGATGGTCGACATGATGACTCCTCGTCGTTATTGATTCGAATTCTTGGATGGCAAGCGGGCATCAACGCTTTGGTGGCTCAATTTCCTTGACGGGCGGCGATAGCGGCGGCAGGTCCACCTCGGGTTGGTCGGTGTCCGGATCCACCGGCAGGTCTCCCGGCGGCGAACCCGGCGGGATGGGCTCGGGTTTCGGCGGCACGTGTAGATACTGTGTGGCTTGCATGGCACTCTCCTGTAGGGATCATCGCGAACCCCGCAAAACCACAGGGCCCGAAACAATCGATTCGCGGACATTTGTCGCTGAACCCCCCTCAGCAAGCGCCGTGCCCAAACCTTCAGCTTGCCGCAAGCGGCGTCAGGCACGGCGCTTGCTTGCGCTGCGCGCGCCTGTTTCCGGAGACAGCATGGACACCCGCACCCCGCATGCCGACACGGCGCCGAGCGCCATTGACCCCCCTTTGGTCTATGTGGACGACACTCTGCCGGGGTATCGCCGGGTACGGGTCAACGGCAACACGTTTCATTACCTCGACGCGGATGGCAAACGCATTACCGACGATGCGGAAATTGAACGCATCAACAAGCTTGCAATACCGCCCGCGTATGAAGCCGTCTGGATCTGCCCCCTGGCCCACGGCCATCTTCAAGCCACCGGCCGCGATGCCCGCGGTCGCAAGCAATACCGGTATCACCCGGCTTGGGCCGCGCTGCGTGATGCGGGCAAATATCAAAACCTGCTTGCCTTCGGGCAGGCGCTGCCGCGCATCCGGCGCCGGGTGGCGCTCGACATGCGGGCGCGCGGGCTGACGCAGGACAAGGTGGTGGCCACGCTGGTACGGCTGCTGGAAACGACCTTGATCCGTATCGGCGCGCGCGAGTATGCGCGGTCCAACAAATCGTATGGCTTGACCACGCTGACGCGTCGCCACGCCACGGTGGCGGGCAGCAGCTTTCGTTTCCGGTTCGTGGGAAAAAGCGGCGTGCCCCATGACGTCACCGTCCGAGACCGCCGGGTGGCGCGCATCATCAAACGCTGCATGGAAATTCCAGGCCAGCAGTTGTTCCAGTACCTGGATGAAGACGGCGCCAAACATCCGGTGGATTCAGGCGCGGTAAATGCCTATTTGCGCGCGGCCGGCGATGGTGACTTTACCGCCAAGCATTACCGCACCTGGGCTGGCTCGGTGATGGCCTATGCCGCCCTGCAAGGCCAGCCGATCGAGAGCGCCACGCAAGCGCGCCAACAGGTGGCCGACGTGATCAAGCAAGTGTCCAGGCGGCTGGCCAACACACCCGCCGTGTGCCGCGCCTGCTATGTGCATCCGGCAGTGCTCGAAGCCTATCTGGAAGGCCGCTTGCCGCCAAAGACGCGCGCGCCAGACGGGCCGCGCGGCCTGCATGCCGACGAACGGCGGCTGCTGGCATTTCTGCAAAACCTGCCGCCACTGGACGTGCCCGCGCCGCCCACGCCCTCAGAGCAGATGTGAGCGCGCGTTCTTCGCGCGGGGCTGCGGCGCATCGCCGTCCGCCCAGTTCGATTCGGTCTGGTTGTCGACCACGATGCGTTTGTCGCGCGCGGCTTCGTTGGGCGTGGAGGCGTCTGGTTTGACTGGTTGTTTCGGCACATCGACGGGGCCGCGTGGCGGCAGTATCTTTGCGGTGTCGTCAGTGTCGGCCGCCGGGCGGGCGGCGTTGCCGGGTTTCGAAGCGGATCGGGATTTCATGATGCTGACTCCTGTCTGGTTTCGAGCATTCATCCTACGGCGGCTGACCCGTGCAAACCAAGGTCAGTATCTTCAAATTGCAAGCGGATGTGCCCGGCGCGGGGCGGGCGCGCCTTTGCCAAGCGCCACGGGCACTCACAAGGAGATGCAATGCGAGACCCAAACTTCGAGCAATGTGTGCAAGCCTGCTATGAATGCGCGGTGGCTTGTGACCAGTGCGCCGCGGGCTGCCTTGAAACCAACGCTACGCGGATGAAGCGCTGCATCAGTCTGGCGACGGATTGCGCCAGCGTGTGCCGCCTTTGCGCCGCCATGCTGGCGCGCAACGGCGAATTTTCCACCGCGCTTTGCACGTTGTGCGCCTTGGTCTGCGATGCTTGCGCCCGCGCTTGCGCGCCTTACCAGGACGTGGAACATTGCCAGATATGCGCGGGCGCCTGCCTGGCCTGCACGCTGGCTTGCCAAGATATGCTTGAAGCTTGACGCTTCGACACGCCACGCGGCCGCACGGGCAGGCCAGCGCTGGCGCCTACCCAGCCCGACTGCCAGGAGCTTCTAGATGGCCTCTACGAACACCCCTTTGCCTTCCGACTTTCCCGAGAACGGCCCGGACAATCGTGGGTCGCGCAGCCGCGCGCGCCATCCGGAAAGTTGGATCGATGAAATCGAAGCCACCTTGCGCGACGCCGACCCGGGCGATCTGGATGCGCTCAAGGCACGCCTGGCGGATCAGTTGGCGGCCACGCGGCGCAGCCTGCGCGACGCCTCTGACAACGCGGGCGACCTGATGCGCGAAACGATAGATTGCACCGAGGAATACATCCACGCTCGCCCGTGGCAAGCCATCGGGCTGGTGGCCGGCGCGGCGTTCTTGTTCGGCGTGGTGGTCGGACGCCAGTAAGCCACGGCAAGCGCCACCCCACAAGGTCCGGATCACGTCCGGACCTTGTTGCATTCAGCCCAGGTATTCAGCCCGGGTATTCAGCCTGGGGTTCAGGCCTTGCCCTGAGCCTTGTCCTCGGCCCTTTCCTTCGCATCGCCATAGGCCGCCTGCGTCTTGCCGGCCACTTTCTGGGCCGTGCCCTTGGCTTCGGTCGATGCGTTGCCTGTCGCCTTGCCTGCCACCTCCTTCACCTTGCCGGCGGCTTCGTCAATCTTGCCCTTCACCTGGTCCTTGTTCATGGCTGTCTCACTTTCATCGCGTTGACGGAATACCGGCGCCAGAGTCGGCGCCGGTAGGGGCACTCTCGCAAGTGACGTGCCCAAACCGCGACAGCATGGCGGCCTGGGAACAGGGTTTGCTCCCCGCCTGCCTTGCCACGGCGCGGTCTTTTGCGCCATGCCACGACAACAGGAGCCCAACCATGAGCAAACCCAAGAGCACCACCGGCACCACCGACACCGGCGCCCGTCCGCACCCCACCCCACCCATGCCCGGCCAGCATCTGGAAAAGCCCGGTAATGAATCCGACATGGTGCTGAAACCGCAATATCAAGCGCCGGGTTACGCCGGCAGCGGCAAGCTGCAAGGCATGGCCGCCATCGTGACGGGCGGCGACTCCGGTATCGGCCGCGCGGTCAGCGTGCTGTACGCCCGCGAAGGGGCCGACGTCGCGGTCGTCTACCTGGACGAGCATGAAGATGCCGAGGAAACCCGCCGCGTCGTCGAAGCCGAAGGCCGGCGTTGCGTGCTCGTCCCGGGTGACGTGCAAGACCCGGCCTTTTGCAAGGATGCCGTGGCGAAGGCTGTCAACGCGTTCGGCAAGCTGGACATTCTGGTGAACAACGCCGCCTATCAGCAGCACTCCGAGTCGCTTGTCGAGATCAGTGACGACAAGTGGGACAAGACCCTGCGTACCAACATCACCGCCTATTTCTACATGGCGCGCGCGGCGCTGCCTCACCTGAAGGCCGGCGCCTCCATCATCAATACGGGTTCGGTGACCGGCCTGCGCGGCAGCGCCAAGCTGTTGGATTACTCGTCGACCAAGGGCGCCATCCATGCATTCACGCGCTCTTTGGCCGCCAATCTTGCCGCCGACGGCATCCGGGTGAACGCGGTTGCGCCCGGCCCTGTCTGGACGCCCTTGAACCCGGCCGACCAAAGCGCCCAGGCCATCAAGGAATTTGGCAAGAAGACGGACCTGGGCCGCCCGGCGCAACCGGAAGAAATTGCGCCGGCCTATGTGTTCCTGGCCGCGCCAGTCTGCGCCAGCTACATCACGGGCATCGTGCTGCCCATCACCGGCAGCGCGGGCGACTGATACACGATCGCGTCGGGGCGAGACCGGGGTTCAGGGCGTGGGCGAAGGCGCTTCAACGGTCTGGGGCGGCGTCAGCGGATCAAAGTCCTGCCATTTGCCGTCGCGCCAACGCCCCTGGGCGCGCTCGATGTCCTGCCCGCCAGACTCGCGCAGTACACGCCGCGCCCGCGCCTCTTGATCCGCCGTCACATGCAGCGCAAGCATGACGCCGGCCATGCGTATGGCCGGATGGGATTCCTGTACGACGGGCGACACCGAGGTCTTGCGCCGGCCCCGCCCCACCACCCACATGGCGCCAACCAGCGCGCCCAGGTACGCGCCCACGCCCGCGGCCACGATCACGATGAACACGGAGGCCGCCATCTGGGCGGCGATGGCCCCGCCCACCAAGGCAAACAACAGACCCAGCGCGGACGCGCCGGCCACCGCACCCATGTGTCCGCCCTTTGCATCGGGGTCCGCCACGCGGTCGCCCCCGATGGGATAACGGGAATGGCTGCCCGCCGAATTGATATAGAACGTGTGGACGTCGTCTTCCGTAAAGCCTTCCTTGAACAGGTTTTGGGTGGCGACGGAGGCCTGGTCAAACGTCTGGAACCTGGCGGCAACGATCAAAGACATAGCGCTCTCCCGTAGGCGGACACGTGGTTGCGAATAGGCTGGAACCAGCAACTTGCATACCCGCGGCCCCGCCCGCAACGGCATGGCGCTTGCTAGGGCGCCTACAACGCGCGGCGCTACCCCACGCGCCGCTGCCTTGCCCTTCATCACCCGCAGCCGGCCCCTCTTGGAGAACGCCCATCATGGACATGTCTGGAGAAAGTGAAGATATTGCAGAACAGCAAGAAGATTTTTCCCCGCGCGCCGCGGCGCGTGCGCACGACCTGTCTTTGCTCGACTGGACCGCGCTGATCCTGGTGGTGGCAGGCGGCTTGAACTGCGGCCTGATGGCCGCCGTCAACCTGGATGTGTTTGCCCGCGTTTTTCCCCACGCGGTGGCGCGTGGCATACAAGGCCTGATCGGGCTGGCCGCGCTGCATTGCGTGGTCATGCTGTTCCGATGGGGAGGCGAGCCGGCTTGAGCACCCGGCTGCGCTTCGCCTCCCCCGGGTCGGTTTGGCCGCCGCCCCTTGGTATTCCGCCTCTTAGTTGCCCGGCTTGCGAATGCCCGGATACTGGCCGCCCTCTTCGAATTCCGCGCCCTTGGTATTGGGCTTCTTGTCGGCAGGCCGTTTGGCGGGTTCACGCGCCTCTCCATAGCCCGGCTTGTCGGCGCCGAACTGGCCGCTGTCGCGTGCGGCTTCGGTATCGTCCTTGGGCTCATTCGCTTTGGATTTTCCCGGATCTTGCTCGGTCTGCTGTGTCATTGCGTTCTCCGTATCGCTTAGGGCGACTTGCATCATGCGTGTCGCGTCACGTTACCCTGCGCAAGTGCCGTGCCTGGGAGGGTGGGAACGCCACTTGCGTCTGTAGAAGGAGTGCGAAGCCAAGGATGCCTGCATGGCGGACCTGAAGACCCGCCACGACAAGTAATCCGGAAAGCAATTCGGCAAGTGATTTGCGCAGTCAGCAAGCCAGGCAGGAATGCCGACGCGAACCTCAGGCGGCACTCCTGGAATCGCGCGGCCTGCTTTCTTCGCGAGGCAACACGACACCGGCGGCCGCGTATTCCTCAAGGCGGTTGTAGAGCGTCTTGGGGCTGATGCCGAGCATCAGCGCGGCCTGCTTCTTGACGCCGTTGCAGCGTTCCAGCGTGGCGAGTATCAGCCGCCGATCCGCTTCCGCCAACGTTTCGCCTACCGGCACACTGACTTCATCACCCGCTGAATCGCCGGCCGGCGACACCTGCGGCACCAGCATGTCGACCCCCAACACGTCGCCGTCGGCCATGATGAAGGCGCGCCGCACAAAGTTCTTGAGCTCGCGCACGTTGCCGGGCCATTCGTATTGCTTGAGCAGTTCAGCGGCCTCGGGTGAAAAGTCCTTGTTCTTGCCGGACTCCTGGTTTTGCGCCTGCAGAAAACGGCGCGCCAACAGCAGGATGTCGTCACCGCGCTCGCGCAAGGGCGGTAGCTCGATCGGAAAGACGCTCAGGCGGTAATAGAGGTCTTCGCGTAGCTTGCCTTCCTGCACGGCCTGTTCCGGGTTGCGGTTGGTGGCCGCCACGATGCGGATGTTGCAGCTGATCTCGCGGTTGGTGCCCACGCGCATGAACTGTCCGGTTTCCAGCACCCGCAACAGCTTGACCTGCAAGTCCAGCGGCATCTCGGTCACTTCATCCAGGAACAGCGTGCCGCCGTCCGCGCGCTCGAAGTAGCCCTTGTGTTGGCGATCAGCGCCGGTAAAGCTGCCGCGCTCATGGCCGAACATTTCGCTTTCGATCAGGTTCGGCGATATCGCGCCGCAATTTACGGCAATGAATGGCCGCTGCCGGCGTGTGCTGAGTTCATGGATCGCATGCGCGGCCAGTTCCTTGCCCGTGCCGCTTTCGCCGATCAACAGCGTCGTGACGTTCGTGGGCGCCACGCGCCCGATCTGGTGGTAGAGCTCGACCATGCGGGGTGACTCGCCGTACAGCTTGCCGAAGCGTCCGGGTTCCTCGAATGGCATGCCCGGCAATTCGCCACCGGCATTCGTCACAACGCGCGTCAGAATTTCATTCAGCCGTTCCATGCAGATCGGCTTGACCAGAAAATCGCTCGCGCCCAGGCGCAAGGCCTGCACCGCGTAATCCACCGTGCCATGGCCGGTCATCACAACGACTTCAGCACTGGCCACGGCCGCATTCTTGAAAATGTCCAGACCATTGCCGCCAGGCAGGCGGACGTCGGTCAGCACCAGATCCGGCGCTTGCCGTTCCAGCTGTATCAGGGCATCTTTGATACTGCCTGCCACCGCCACCGAAAAACCGCTGTCGCGGCCCATTTCGGCCAGTGTTTCCCGTATCGCGTCGTCGTCATCGACGACAAGCAGATGAGGCATAGCTTCTCCGTGTAGACGTGCGAGGGTTTAGGTGAATGTCGCCGTGCGTTTACCAGTGTGAGAATAGACAGTCTGGCGGCAGAATGCGTAAAGAATCGATACTGTCCAATAAAGTTTTCGAATGCTTGCAACTCGTCGCAAACGAGCGGCAACCTCGCCACTACGATTGTGCTGTCGCGTAAGGCCCCGGCGGCCCGAGGTAAACGTATGGCAAATCGCACCACCGCGCGGCGTGACAGTGCGCCCGTGTCCCCGGTTACTCCCATGGATGTGACCGGCATGTCTGCCGTCATGCAAAAGTTGGCAACTCAATTGCAATTGGCGGCGGCCACCGACGCCAGTGTATTCATCGTGGGAGAAAGCGGCGCGGGCAAGGAGATCATTGCCCGCGCCATTCATGACGCCAGCGAGCGGCGCGGTGCGCCGTTCGTGGCCGTGAACTGCGGCGCGATCAGCGGCACCCTGGCCCACGCCGAACTGTTCGGCCACGAAAAAGGCAGTTTCACCGGCGCCGTGGCCCAGAATGCCGGCTACTTCGAATACGCCAGCGGCGGCACCTTGTTCCTGGACGAAGTCACCGAAATGCCGCCCGACATGCAGGTGCATTTCCTGCGCGTACTGGAAGCGGGAACGTATCAGCGCGTGGGCGGCACCGACCTGCTGCGCGCCAACGTGCGGATCATCTGCGCCAGCAACCGCGACCCGGCCGTGTCCGTTGCGGACGGCCGTCTGCGCCAGGATTTCCTGCACCGCCTGCTGGTCATTCCCTTGCGCGTGCCGCCGCTGCGCGAGCGCGGCGACGACGCCGTGATCCTGGCGCAGCAGTTCCTGGATGCCCTCAATGCAAGGCACGACACGCACAAGACATTCTCCAAGCGCATGCTGGAGGCCATCGCGCAGCATGACTGGCCAGGCAACGTACGCGAGCTGCGCAACGTCGTGCAGCGCGCCTACATCCTGGCGGATACGCAACTGGACGCCAACCTGCTGACCCGTGCTCCGGCCAGCCAGCAGGCCGAACTGCGCGAAGGCGCCATGAGCATTCCGGTGGGCATGCCGCTGGACCAGGCGCAACGCGCCTTCATCCTGGCCACGCTGGCCCATCATGGCGGCGACAAGCGGCGCACGGCGGACACGTTGGGCGTGAGCTTGAAGACCTTGTACAACCGCCTGGACGTCTACGAAAAAGAAGGTTTGGCCAGCGGCTGAGCAGTTCTTACCTTCCACTTGTAATACGGTCGTTGTCGCAGGCGGCGCCCTGCACCCGCCCGCCCGCAAAATGGGCTGGCATGGATCTTGCATGAGTCTTGGGATGGTCCGCCTTTCGGCGGCTTTCATCCAGGAGACTCGATTGGGCCACCCCTCGCAAGAATTGCGCCTGCGCCAACAAATGACGCTTGCGCCTCGCTTGCAGCAGTCTGTCAAGCTGCTGCAGATGTCGGCACTTGAATTCACGACCGCGGTGGAACATGCGCTTGCCACGAACCCGTTTCTAGAGGACGGCGATGAGCAGGACGATACCCCCCCGGTGAACGGCGACGCCATCAAGCCCGGCAACTACGCCGATGCGGGCGAAGCCGCTGCCGAACCTGCCGCCACCCCGCCCACCGCGGATGCAGACGACCCCATCCCCGATGCGCCGGCCTATTCCGGGGACTACCCGACCCAGCTGTCCAGCGGCGGCGACGGCAAGGACATGGGGCAATGGGTCTGCGCCACCGTATCCATGCGGGAAAGGCTGTCGGCGGATCTGGGCAATTACCATCTTGAGCCGCGCGACCGCCTGCTGGCCGAATTCATCATCGATGCCCTGGATGACGACGGCTACCTGCGGACGCCCTTGACCAGCCTTTGCGACCCCGCCCAGTCGGCGTTCCCCCCCCCGCCCGATGAAGGCGAATGGATCGCCGCCCTGCGACTGGTACAGCAGTTGGACGCACCCGGACTGGCGGCCCGCGACCTTACCGAGTGTCTGTCGCTGCAATTGGCGGCCGCGCAGGCGGCGGACCCCGCAGTCCGTGATCTGGCGCTGCGCATTGTGCGCGACCATCTGGATCGCCTGGGGAAGAACGATTCCGTCGGGCTGCGGCGGCTGTTGGGGTGCTCGGATGATGCGGTACGGGAAGCTTGCGCCCTGATCCGCAGCCTGAATCCCAAGCCCGGCTCACGCTACAGCGCCGAGGCGCCGGTGTATGTTGTGCCGGACGTGTTCGTGGACAAGTGGCATTCGCGTTGGCGCGTCCTGCCCAACCGCAACGCCATGCCGCAAGCGCGGCTGCATCGCACTTACGCGGACCTGTTCCGGCGCGCTCGCCTGGATGACCGCAGCCCCATGGCGCAAGAGCTTCAGGAAGCGCGGTGGCTGGTGCGCAATGTCGAGCAGCGCTATACGACGATCCAGCGCGTGGCCGAGGCCATCGTCAAGCGTCAGCAGACATTCTTTGAGTACGGTGAAGTCGCCTTGCGTCCATTGATGCTGCGCGAAGTGGCCGATGACCTGGACATGCACGAGTCCACCGTGTCGCGCGCCACCGTCGGAAAATACATGGTGACGCCACGCGGCGTGTTCGAGTTTCGACACTTCTTTTCGCGGGAACTTGCCACGGAGTCGGGGGGCTCGTGTTCAGCCGCCGCAGTGCGGGCGCTGATCAAGGAAATGGTCGACGCCGAAGATCCGGCAATGCCGCTGTCCGACGTAGCCTTGACGCAGCAACTGGCGGCCAGCGGCATCTTGCTGGCGCGGCGCACGGTCTCCAAATACCGTGGGCAGTTGCGCGTACCGCCCGCTGAACTGCGTAGGCAGCACTAAGGCCAAGCCAGGCGCATAAAAAAGGCTTCCCTGGGGGAAGCCTTTTGCTTGGCGCTTACTTCGAGCCGCCCGTGTTCGGATAGCCCGGAGGAGGCGTGGCGCCGGAGGCCGGCGTGCGCGGCACGTTGTCATTCGCCTCGCGCTTTTTGTTGGGCATCTGGTCGGAATGCTTGCCCGTGGACATGGAGCCGCTCTTGTCCACATTGGGCGGCACGGTTCCGGTTGAGGGGGTCTGGTTGGGCGCGGGCGCCATCTGGCCCGGAGGCAAGGGGCGATTGGGCTGCGCGGCGGTCGTGTCGTTCGGCGTGTTGGACGGCGAGGTCGGGGTGGCCGTTTGAGCCAACACCGCGCCAGCGGACGTCAAGCCGGCAGCCAATGCGAGAGCGCAAGTCAGAGAACGAAATTTCATAGGTCAGACTCCTTTGTGGGAATGCACAGACCTTTAAGCAATTGCCGTTCCCAGCCTGCGGACTCGTTCCTCTTGCGAGATAGTGCCTTCCGGAGTGCACGGCAGGGTATTTTTTACCTGCCTTTGCAACACCGGCATCGCCGCCGGCCACATCTCGCTTTCACTTGGCCTCGGCAGGGCCTCTCTACCCCGCGCGGCCCCCGTTCCTCTCAAGCTCCGACTCATCCAGCATGCGCTGCACGCGCTCGCCCAGGATGTCGAGCGAGAACGGCTTGACGATCAATTCGATCCCGTACTCCAGGAAACCGCCGCCGCGCGCCGCGCTCTCGGCGTAGCCCGTCATCAACAGCACTTTCAGACCAGGATGCGCCGCGCGCGCGGCATCGGCCAATTGCCGCCCGTTCAGGGCGGGCAGCCCCACGTCGGTCACCAAGAGATCGATATCGGTCGTACGCAGCACCAATTCCAAGCCGGCCTCGCCGTCAGCGGCAGTCAAGACCTGCATCCCCAGCTCGGCCAGGCATTCATGCACCATGTCGCGCACATTGGCGTCATCTTCCACCACGATGACCACCGACGGCTTCGTCGTGTCTTGCGTGCGATGCGCGGCGGGTTCGGCCCGCAGGCCGGCATCCGGGGCGCCGTCATAACGCGGCAGGTGCAGCCTGACCGTGGTGCCCTGCCCGACGGTGCTTTCCAACACGGCCATGCCGCCCGCCTGCTTGGCGAACCCGTAGATCATCGACAGGCCCAGCCCCGTGCCTTCGCCCAACGGTTTGGTGGTGAAGAAGGGATCAAAGGCATGGGCCAGCACGTCCGGCGACATACCGCAGCCCTCGTCCGTGACGGAAACTTCCACGAATTCGCCGGGGCTCACGCCGGGATAAGGACGCAGCGTGACCTCGTCCAGGCGCGTGTTCAGCGCCGCGACGGTCAGTTCGCCGCCATTGGGCATGGCGTCGCAAGCGTTGATGACAAGGTTCAGCAGCGCATTCTCAAACTGGTTGCGGTCACAACGCACCGTCCATAGATCGGGCTCCAGCTTGAACCGCAGGCGCACGCCCTCGCCCGTGTAGCGATGAAAGAGGTCGGCCATGGATTGCAGCGTGGGCGCCACGCTGAACGGCTTCGGGTCGATGGGCTGGCGCCGTGAAAACGTCAGCAGGCGTTGAGTCAGGTGCGCGGCGCGGTTCGCCGAATCCATGGCGACGTTGATGAAGCGTTGCGCCTGTTCCGGCGTGCCGGCCGCCAGCTTGCGCTGAATCAGATACAAGGCGCCGGTAATGCCCTGGAGCATGTTGTTGAAGTCGTGCGCGATGCCGCCCGTCAGCCGGCCCACGGCTTCCATTTTTTGCGATTGCCGCAACGCCTGTTCGGTATCGCGCAAGGTCTCGGCCTGGACCTTCAGGTCGGTGTCGTCGCGTCCGGTCATGTACAGGTTGTCTTGCGACCAGGACATGCTCCAGGTGATCCAGCGGTAGGTGCCATCGCGTGTCAGCAGCCGGTTTTCCATGTGCCGGACGGTTTGCGCCGGATTGCCCTGCGCGGCCAGCGCAATCGTCGCGCGCGTGGCGGCCTGGTCGTCGGGATGGATAAGTTCGCTCAGTCCCATCGACAGGAATTGTTCGGGGCTCCAGCCCAGAATCGGCCGCACGGCGGGGTTGACGCTGACAAAGCGGTCTTGGCTATCCACCACGGCCAGCAATTCCGGGGACAGGCGCCAGATACGGTCGCGCTCCGCGATGGCGTCTTCCACCCGCTGTTCGAGCGTTCGCGCGTATTGCGAGCGTTCGACCGCATCGCACAAGCGTTCGCAAACCTCTTCCAGAAATGCCACGTCGCCGGCCTTTAGCCGGCTGGTGGCCAGCGGACGCACCAGTAACGCGCCGTCCTGCCTGCCCCATCGCCGCATCGGCACCACGATCGCGGACGGACGGACCTCGCCGCCCTGCTCCGCCACCAACGGTTGCAAATACGCCGTGCGGCCCTTGCGCATCGCTTCGTGGAATTCCTCGCCTAGCTGTTCGGGCGCCAGCGCCTGCTGCGCCGCCACGTCGGCCTCGGACCGCCAACACGCCGACATTGTGGGCGGTGCGTTCTCGTCGGGCCAATCCAGCACCGCGGCCAGGCCCAGTGCAAGATGCTGCCCCAGGCCCGAGCACGCGGCGTGTTCGATCTCGCTTTGGTGATGCAAGGCGCGCATGCGGTCAACCAGCGACAAGAGGAAATTCTTGCGATGCTGCCCTTCCCACAACTCCGTTTCGGCCACCTTGCGAGCGGTGACGTCCAGGAACAAAGCCATCATGCGGTCATCGCCGTCTTTGCGGGCGCGGGCCTCGTACCAGGCTTCTTTCGGCCCCGGCACTGCGAATTCGAACTGGGTGGACTCGCCGGTTTCGACCACTTGGGCGAATGCATCCATGATCTGTCCCGGAACCCCGGGAATCATTTCACGCAGCGTATGGCCCAGCGTGTCGCCTTCCTTCATGCCGCTTTGCCGCTCGAAGGCCGGATTCACCTCTAGAAACCGGAAGTCCACGATACGGCCATCGGCGTCGCGCAAGGCCTCGCTGAGAAAGAATGCCTCTTGCATGCCGTCGAACATGGCGCGCCAGCGCTCGCCGCTCGCGTGCAGCGCGGCATCCATCAAATGGCGTTCAATCGCCAAGGCGGCACTGCGTGTCACCACCGCTATCGCTTCAATATCGTTGGCCGATGGCGAGCGCACCGCGTTGTAGTAGTTCGAGAACACGCCCAGCAAGCGGCCGTCGGGCGCCGTGATCGGGGTGGACCAGCAGGCTCGCAAGCCATGTGCAAGCGCCAGCTCGCGCCAGTCCTTCCAATCGGGGTGCGACGCAATGTCCTCCACATATACCGGCTTGCCGGTGTATGCGGCAGTGCCCCATGACGCCACGTTGGGTCCGATGGCCGTGCGTTGCACCGCCGCGTTGAACGCCAAGGGCAGGCTGGGCGCGGCGTTGTGCACCAGATAGGTTCCTGTCTCGTCAACCAGCGCGATCGCCGCACGCAGCTCGGTGCTGGACTGGGCCTCGATGGCGTGCAAGACGTGTTCAAACACATGCGCCAGCGGCACGCCCGCCGCTATGCGCTGCAACATGATCCGTTCTTCCTCCAGACGGGCGAGCGTATCTGTCCACGAGTGGGATACGCGGTCCTGCTTTTTCAACATGTCTGCCCCTTTTGCTGCGTGTACTGTATTGCGGGGCTTCGCCGTGATGCCGAAACGCAAGGTAACGCGACGCTACCGTTCCTGCCCCGTCTCCACTCGCCAGGCGCTGAGCGCCTCGGGCTTATCCACCAGCACGCACTGTTTACCGGTGCGTGTGCAGTGGTCTTTGACACGCCAGTATGCGCCGTGGCTGACGCAACCGGTCTGGCAGATGACCAAATCCGCCGCCACCAGACTGGCTTCCAGCGTGTCGTCGCTACGGTCATCACCACTGTGTCCCAGATAACGCCCGCCGGCCATCTCCACGACCTTGCGTGTCAGCATCAAGGCCACGGCGTCTTCACTCACGCACAGCACCGATTTTTCTCGCATGGCGGCCGCGGTCAAGCATGGCGTTGCCGGCTTATCCCGAGAATGCTGTTCAGGCGGTCGTTCAGGCACTTGCTTCCCCGGTGGCTCAGCCTGACGTGCGCTGGGCTGGCTCAGGCGATCCTGCCACGCCAGGCGTTCCCGCATCAGGGTCTGCACCCGTTCCATCAGTTGGCTCACGCGGCGCGCCAAGGCCACTCGCCTGGGCAGGCCGGGAATCAATCCTTCCAGCGCCTGGCGATCTTCCCGCGCCCAAGCCAGCGCCGAATCGCGCATGATCAAGGCCGCGCGCAGCCGCATGGCCTCCGCTTCAAGGTGCAGGATACGCGCGGCCTGCGTGGCGAGCAATCGACTGCAATGCGACTGCGCTTGCCCATAGGCGGCAAGCAAGGCCGCATGCTCGCGCTGTAGCGCTTGACGGTCTTGAGTGGAAATCATCGCGGGTTCCGGTTGACTGAAGGTGCGCGTCCGCCATGAAGATCATGCCGAGCGTGCGATGGCACGAGGGCGATTATAAATGAGAATGCGTCGCTTTCCGATAACGATGAGTCAGCGTTAGCCGGTGGGCTGTTCATCCGGGCCATGGCAACAAACGCAAATCTTGTTGCCCTCGGCGTCGCGGAAGTAGGCGCCGTAATAATTCGCGTGGTAGTCGGGCCGCAACCCTGGCGGGCCTTCGCACCTGCCGCCCAGCGACAAGGCCAGCGCGTGGCAGCGGTCCACCGTCGCCCGGTCTGCCGCCAAGAATGCCGTCATCTGCCCGTTGCCTGGCTCAGCGACTTTACCGTCGTAGGGCGCGGTGATCACAAACAACGGCCGGCCCCCGCCAGCGGGCTGCCACCCTGCCCAGGGAATATCGCGCTCTAGGAATCGAAGCTCAAGCCCAAGCGCCTCGGCCTGCGCCGAATAGAAGGAAAGCGCGCGGTCGAAGTCGCGAATGCCGATGCAAACATGGGAAAACATAGGAGCCCCGCTGGAATAAATAGAAGGTGAATTATGTCTGGCAGCGACGACGGCTGCACAAGAACGCTGTGTGCCGCGCGTGTACCGGGCCAGATTTGACTCGATCAGGCCATATTTGACCCGCTGCAACCCGTTGATTCATAAGGCCTTATTTTTAATCGAGTCAGAACTGGCCCATTTCACCTTGAAAATCAGCGAAATCCAGGAAATCAGCCCAGCCCGGCCCTATCGGAATCTTCTTATTTTTCCTTCAAGCTGTTGATTTATATACGCTTATTTCCTTCCTTCAAGACCTGGCACGGATGTTGCGTTAGACCCTCGTAGCGCTTCCCTCGGGGAGTATCCGGCCGCAACGGCCATGTACTACGACGACTAAGGAAACATCATGCCTACTCCCGCCTACATCAGCATTTCGGGCAAAACCCAGGGCAACATCACTGAAGGCGCCTTCACCGCTGATTCGGTCGGCAACGTGTATGTTGAAGGGCACGAAGACCAGATCCTGGTCCAGGAAATCGAGCACCGCGTCAACACCCCGACCGACCCGCAAAGCGGTCAGCCGTCGGGCCAGCGCGTGCACAAGCCCTTCATCTTCACCAGCGCGCTGAACAAGGCCACGCCCTTGCTGTATCACGCGCTGGCCTCCGGTGAAATGCTGCCCGAAGTGGAAGTGAAGTGGTACCGCACGTCCATCGACGGCAAGCAGGAACACTTCTTCACCACCGCGTTGGAAGACGCCACCATTGTTGACATCACCAGCGTGCTGCCGCACGCGCAAGACCCCAGCAAGTCGGACTTCACGCAGTTGATCAAGGTGGCCATGGCCTACCGCAAGATCACGTGGACGCACGAGATTGCGGGCACGGAAGCCTCGGACGACTGGCGCAAACCGCTGGAAAGCTAAGGCACGCCGCCGCGCTTGCGCAGGTTCGCGCCTGTGCAAGCGCGGTTTTTCCTCGCCCGTCTGCCTAGTGCCTACACCATGCCCCCCTCATCCGATCTGCGCTTTACCTTCGTGCCGTCCGCTCGCGGTGTGGAATTCGACGTTATTGAATTCACGCTGGACGAAGCCCTGTCCGAGACCTATCGGCTGGAGCTGGACTTGTCCAGCTTCAACCCCGCCATCGACTTCGGCGCCATGCTGGACCAGACGGC
>NZ_JBCGCS010000019.1:0-130815 GCF_038594925.1 Achromobacter sp. JD-1
TCCATGGATGCCGCGGTTTCCTCAAGGGATGCCGCCTGCTGTTCCGTGCGGCTGGACAGGTCCGTATTGCCCGCGGAGATCTCGCGCGCACCCACATTGATTTCGTCCACACCACGGCGCACCGTTGCCACCGTGCGCGTCAGGCTTTCCTGCATGCGCTTGATGGCCGCAAACAACTGGCCAATCTCGTTGGAGCTGCGCACGTCGATACGGCCGGTGAAGTCGCCGCCCGAGATCTTGTCGAAATGGTCTCCCGCCTGGTGCAGCGGACGCAGCACGGTGCGGTTGATGAAAATCCAGCAGCCCAGCGCCAGCAGCAAGGTGATTGCCAACAGCGCAATCGTCACCGTGCGCGAAATGCGATGGTCGCTCTCGGCTTGCGCCACGAGTTCATTGGTGCGCGTATCCACGAACTGCAATACGCCATACACGGCTTCACGGAATGCGGTGTTGGCCGCACCGCCGGCGTCGTTCAGGTCCAGATATTCCTGGATGGACAGGTTGGCCAATGCGGCAGCCTGACGCTTGTAGACGTCGTCAAACTGACGGTATGAAGTTTCCAGCTTTTCAACGAGTGCTTCCGAACCCGCCATGCGCGGCACCTTGCGAAACGCGTCAAGCTGCTCGTTGCCTTCCCGCATCAAGGTGTCGGCGCGCTGCGCCTGGGACGTGGCCTGCTCGGTTTTTCCCTGCTGCATATCCATCAGCGAATTCGCCAACAGCAGCCGGCCGCGCAGAAACGCGATGTAGGCGCGATTCAATTGCGTCGCCTGGTCGGAATAGGCGTCATTGACCTGTTCCAGCTTTCCGTTGCTGGAGTCCAACCCCATCCACGCCACCCCGTTTGACAGGAACATGGCGCCCGTGAAGAGCAAGAGCACCAGAACGATACAGGTGCGGACTTTCAAATTGACAAGCATGAATTACCCGAGCGTTAAACAGTGAAACGACACAACCTACCCTGAACGCAACCACGGACGCCCCGGTCCTTGACCGGCAGCGTCCGAGAATGGCGAACCGCCACGCCTGGGCGCGGCCTGGGAACCCGCCGCTTATTGGCGGCTGAACAGGCTGGATCCCTGAATCGTCATGAACGCGGCGGAAGCCGCTTGCAACGCCACCTGGCGCAGAGCAAGCTGGCTGGCGCCGGCGTAGTAGTCCAAATCTTCCAAGTCAGACAGCGTCTTGGAATAGTTCAAGCCCTTTGCCGTGCCGGTTGCGTCCAGCGCTTCCAGCTCGTTCATGCGGGCGCCGACCGACGCCGAGACCGTCAAGACGTTGTCGTAATTGCTTGCCAGCTTCTTGTTGGCGGTCGCCAGCTCGTTGTTCAGCTTGGCCAGTGCCACTTCATCGCCGGCAATCGGCGAATCCAGCACCTTGATCAGGCTGTCCAACGTATTGAACATGTCCACGTCGGCCGACTGCACGCTTTCGACGTTGATCACGTCGCCGTTGGCCGGCGTGCCCTTGATCACCACCGACACGCCACCGAAATCGATGGCCGAATCCGGCGTGTATTGCGTGGGCGCGGCCGGCGGCGCGGGCGCGATGACGGGCGGGACCGGCGGGTTGGCGTTCGGGTCCGTCGTCGTGACGCGGTAGCCCATGTTGCCCGTGGCCGGATCCGCTTCAAACTGGATCTGGAAGCTCTTGCCGATGTTGGCCGAACCGGGGGTCACCGACACCGTGCTGAACTGCGCGGTTCCAATATTGGCGTTGGCGGCGGTGCTGACATACGCCTGCGAGCCCGGGTTGGCGCGGTTGAAAATATCGCTGCCCAGATCGCTCGTGGACAACTGGCGCGACTGGTCCACCTGCATCGTGCGTTCGCCGGTGGCGCCGCTGTAGACGATCTTGCCGTTGACGTCCTGCGAATAGGGAACCACACCGCCCTGGTAACCCGAGAACAGGTACTGGCCGTTGCCGTCCGTGCTGTTCGCCAGGCCCAGCAGGGCATCGCGGGCGCTTTTCAGCGCGGTCGACAGCGCTTGGCGGTCGCTGTCGGCAAAGGTGCCGTTACCGGCCTGGATGACACGGGTGCGCACGTCCTGCAAGGCGGTCGTGATCGAATCCAGCACATTGCTTTCCTGGCCCAGGCTGGTCGTCGCCGCATCGCGGTTCATGCCATACGTGCTGTTCATGCTCTTGGTCTGCGCCACGCCGATGGACAGCGAGGCAGACAGCGGATCATCCGCCGGCGTCAGGAACTTGCGGCCGCTGCCTACCTGTTCGACCAGGCGGTTCATGTCCGACTCTTGATTCAGAATGCCGCTCAGGCCATTCGAATACATCATCGTGGTGCTCAGGCGCATGGTGCGGCTCCGGATTTCTTTTTAGTCATCACAATGGAAATTTCGTCTTAACCACGCAGGCCCAGCAACGTGTCGAACACGGTGCTGGCCACATCGATGATGCGGGCGCTGGCCTGGTATTGCTCTTGATACAACGAAAGGCTGACGTATTCTTCGTTCAGGTTGACACCCGACACCGACTGCTGGGCAGCGGTGGTCTGTTTGATCAGGTTGGCCTGCGCGGTGGCGGCCGACTTCACCTGGGCGGTTTGCACGCCCACCGTGTTCACCACCTGCGCGAACATGTCGGTGGTGCTCATCGTGCCGTGGCCCAGCACCTTGGCGCTTTGCAGTTGCGCCAATTTCAGCGCGTTCTTGCCGTTGGCGTCGCCACCCTCGGCGTCGGCCGCGGCCACTTTTTCCGGATCGGTAATCAGCACATTGATGTCGCGCGCGGCATTGCGCGTGGGCGACAGCGACCACGTGTCGCCCGCCTGCGGCGGCGCGTCGATCGTCAGCGTCACGCCCATCTCGGCGTCCAGGTTCAGCGTCGCGTTGGGCGGCGTGCCGGTCGCGGGGCCGTTATAGACGCGCGCGCCTTCCGGCATGCGCAGCACCTGGTAGTTGGTGCCGTCAAACGAAATCTCGTAGTCCTTGGCGTTGACATTGCCCAGGGTGGTGAACGTGCCGGTGATCTGCGCGTTGCTCTTGTTGGCGGTGTTCGGCACGGCCTCGGGCGAACTGACGCTGAAGAAATCGGTGCCCGGATTACCGTTCTGATCCAGGCCTTGGGTGTGCTGTTCGTTGAACGACAAGGCCAGACCGACGGCCATCTGGCCCAGTTGGTTCTGCATCAAGTCCAGCGACGACGAGCGGAATTGCAACAGCCCGCCCAGCGTGCCGCCGGTGATTTCGCTGTCGTCCATTTCCACCGCCACCGTCTTGCCCGCTCCGGCGGGCAAGGTGTAGGCGATGACCGTGCGGCTGGCGTCCTTGGTCGACGCCACGGCCTGCAAGGGATACAAGGTGGAGCCCGACAGCAGCGACTGGCCGCCCTTGGTCAGCGACACGTTGATCTTGTCGCCTTGCGGATAGGTCGTGATGCCGATGAGCTGGTTCAGTTCCAGCACGGCCTGGTCACGCTGGTCGAGCAGGTCGTTGGGGGGGCTGCCATTGGCCTTGCCGGCCGCCAGCGAAATCTGCGTGTTCAGATCGTCGATACGGCTCAGGTAGCTGTTGACCTGTTCAACCGTCGTGGTGATCTGGGTGTTCAGACCTTCACGCTGATTCTGCATTTCGGTGTAGGCCGAACGGATCTGCGTGGCCAGGCTATTGGCTTTGCCCAAGAGGTCGGCGCGCGCCGCCGGGTCAGCCGGCTTGCTGGCGACCGTGTTCATGCTGGTGAAGAAATCAGTCAGGCCCGGGGCAATACCCACGGTGCGATCGGCAAACAGATTATTGATCTGCGACACCTGCGCATACTGCGTCTGCAACTGCGCGCCGCTGCCGGTCGAGCCCACCAACTGCTTGTACAGGAAGCTGTCGTAGCTGCGTTCGACGGTATCGACCTGCACGCCGCGGCCAATGTAACCGTTGCTGGTGGCTTGGGCGCCGGCGGTCGACGTCAGCACGCGCTGACGGTTGTAGCCAACCGTGGTGGCATTGTTGATGTTGTGAGTGGTGGTTGACAAGCCTGCCTGGGCGGCGTTCAGCCCGCTCAGCGCTGTTTTGTACAAGTTCATGCTAACAATGCCCCGTGTGTAACCGCAGGTGATATCTCTGGATACTCCAATAACGGCAGGAGATCGTCCAAATTTAGAGTCCTTCCAACATCTGGCGCGAAATTTCCACGTCAGAGGCTGCCCCACGTAACTGGCCCATGATGCCGATCAGTTTTTGCGCATAGCGCGGGTCGGTCGCGTAGCCCGCGTCCTGGATCTTGCGCGCCGCATCGATTTCGTTACGCGCCTGCGTCACGGCTTCGTAACGCGGACTGTTGCCGATCAGGCGGGCATAGTCCGAGAACGATTCTTCGTAAGAGGAATAGGCGCGGAAAGGTTGCGTCACCTTTTTGGCGACACCGCCCTCGTATTCAGTAGTCAGCACATTGACGACCTGGCCCTTCCAGCTGCCGCCCGCCTTGATGCCGAACAGGTTGTAGCTGGTGCTGCCGTCCGGATGCTTGATTTCGCGCTGGCCCCAACCCGATTCCAGGGCCGCCTGGCCCATGATCAGGCGAGCGGGCACCCCGCTTTGCTGCGACGCCAGGTTGGCCGCGCGCGACATCTTCGACACGAAGTCGACCACATGCTCGGGCGCGCCCTCGGCTGCCGCCAATGCGCGGTCGCTGGCGCGGTTGTTGCGCATCACGTTCAGCAGCGCAGACACTTCGCGCGAGCCGCCCGTGCGGAAATCCAGGTCACCGCCCTGCGCGATGGCACGCACGGCATCGTCGGACATATCGGCCGGCTTGCCCTGCTGCATCTGCGCCAGGATGGACTGGGTCAGTCCGATGCCGGGCGACGCCAGGTGCAGCGCCAGTTGCTCATCGGCCATGGACTGCAGCATCTGCGTCTGTTGCGAATCGAACAGCCCTTCCTTGGGCGTGGCTTCGCGCATGCGCTTGACCATCATCTGCAGGAACAGGGCTTCGAACTGCTTGGCCACCTGGCGCTGCTGCTCGGTGCCTTCGGGATCTTTCTTGACGTCGCGCTTCAGGTCCGACAAGCGGCCCATGTCGAACACCGAATCCTGGCGGGTGGCGCCACGCGCCGCGTCTTGGGTAATTGCCATGGCCGTCAGATGATTTCCAGTTCGGCGCGCAAGGCGCCCGCGGACTTCATGGCCTGCAGGATGGCCAGCAGGTCTTGCGGCGTGGCGCCCAGGGCGTTCAAGCCCTTGACCACGTCAGCCAGGTTGGCGCTGGTGCTCACGCGCTGCAACGAACCATTGTCCTGCCGCACTTCGATCTGCGTGTTGGGCACCACCACCGTCTGCCCTTCCGTGAAAGGCGTGTCCGGCTGCGACACCTGGTTCTGGCGGTTGATGATGACCGACAGGTTGCCGTGCGCCACCGCGGCCTCTTCGATCATGACCGTGCGGTTCATGACGACCGAGCCGGTACGGGCGTTGATGATGACCTTGGCGACCGTGGGCGCGCGCGTGACCTGCAGGTCTTCCACCTGCGACAGGAAGCGCGCCTGCGAAGCCTGCTCCATGGGTGTGCGCACCTGCACCACGCGGCCGTCCAGCGCGGTGGCCGTGCCTTGGCCGAACTTGCGGTTCAAGGCCACCGCCACATTCTGGGCCGTGCCGAAGTCGGTGTTGTTCAGTTCGACGTGGATGTAGCCGTCGCGCGAGAACGTGGTGGGCACGCCGCGCTCGACGATGGCGCCCGAGCTGATGCGCCCGCCATTCAATTGGTTGATCTGCACGCTGGAGCCGCCGGCCGACGCGCCCGCGCCGCCCACCAGGATGTTGCCCTGGGCGATGGCGTAGACCTGGCTGTCGGCGCCCTTCAGCGGCGTCATCAGCAAGGTGCCGCCGCGCAGGCTCTTGGCGTTACCCATGGACGACACCACCACGTCCAGCGTCTGGCCGGGCCGGGCAAACGCCGGCATGGTGGTGGTGACCATGACGGCGGCCACGTTCTTCAATTGCATGTTGCTGCCGGCGGGCACCGTGATGCCCAGTTGCGACAGCATGTTGGTCAGGCTTTGCTGGGTAAAGGGCGTCTGGCGCACCTGGTCGCCGCTGCCGTCCAGGCCCACGACCAGGCCGTAGCCGATCAGCTGGTTGCCCCGCACGCCCTGGATCGAAGCCAGATCCTTGAGCCGTTCGGCCTGCGCCGCACCGGCGCCGGCAAGCAGCCCCACCGCCACGCACACGCGAGCGAACAAGGACAGCACGGCGGATATCGGAGTGGGTTTTGTCATGATCAGAACGGCGAAGCAAGCAGGAAGAAGCGTTGCAGCCAGCCCATGGTCTGAACTTCATCCATGACGCCCTTGCTGCGGTATTCAATGCGAGCGTCGGCCACTTGCGTGGACGACACGGTATTCGTGCCGGTAATGGAACGCGGATCCACCACACCGGCAAAGCGTACGTACTCGCTGCCCCGGTTGATTGCAATCTGCTTCTCGCCAGCCACCTGCAAATTGCCGTTCGACATCACGCCCACGACGGTGGTCGTGATGGTGCCGGTAAAGGCATTGTTGGCGGTGCTGTCGCCCTTGCCCTGCGAGACGTTGCCGCCATTCGCTTCGGTATTCAGGTTGGCGTTGGCCCAACTGCTCATGAACGACGGCGCCGCCGCGATGCCCAGCGTGGCCGAGCCGGTGCGGTTGGTGTTGGTGGCCACGTTCTTGGACGCGTTGGTGCGCTCGTTCAGCACAATGGTGACGATGTCGCCCACATTGCGCGGCCGGCGGTCTTCGAACAACGGGTAGTTGCCGTAGGTGGTGGGCTGGTAGATCGAGCCCGTGGGCTGTGCCATGGGCATGGGCGGCGGCGGCGGCGCGGCGGTCGTCGGCCCGGTCACGATGGGCTCGGGCGGAATCATGGCGCAACCGGCCGCCAGCATAGCCAGCGCCGCACTGAATACCAGACGCAGGACAGACATGGGCATCACAGTTGGGACAGGCGGGCCAGCATCTCGTCAGAGGTCTTGACGGCCTTGCTGTTCATTTCGTACGCGCGCTGCGTCGTGATCATGTTGACCAGTTCTTCAGCCACGTTCACGTTCGAGGTTTCCACGTAGTTCTGCATGATCGAACCCGCGCCGTCCACGCCCGGCTGCAGCAGGTTGGCGGGGCCCGAAGCATCCGTTTCCAGATACAGGTTTTCGCCAATGCTTTGCAGGCCGGTGGGGTTGATGAAGGTGGCGATCTGCAACTGGCCGATCTGCACGTTCACGCCGGCGGCGCCAGGCTGCGTCACCGAGACGATGCCGTCCTTGCCGATGGAGATGGACAAGGCGTTGTCAGGCACGTTCATCGGCGGCTGGATCACATACCCGGACACCGTGGTCAACTGGCCGTTCTGGTCGCGTTGCAGCGCGCCGTCACGGGTGTAGCCCTGGGTGCCGTCGGGCAGTTCCACTTGCAGGAAACCCCGGCCGTTGATGGCGATATCCATTTCGCCGCCGGTGTTGTTCAGGTTGCCGTCCGTGTGGATGCGTTCGGTGGCGGCCACGCGCGCGCCCGTGCCCAATTGCAGGCCGGACGGCAGTTGCGTGGCGTCACCCACCTGGGCGCCGGGTTGGCGCAGCGTCTGGTACATCAGGTCCTGAAACACGGCGCGACCGCGCTTGAAGCCGTTGGTGGAGACGTTGGCCAAGTTGTTGGAGATGACGTCCATGGACATCTGTTGCCCTTCCAGGCCCGTCTTGGCAATCCACAGCGAACGCATCATGGTGAAGTACTCCTAGTGGCGCGGCCCGGCCGCGCGCGATAAATGTTTGAATCAGCGGTCGAATCAGCTGACGGACAGAATGCCGTTGGCGCGTTCGGCGTTGCGGTCAGACTGCTGGATCACCTGCATCTGCTGCTCGAAGCGGCGGGCGTTTTCAATCATGCCCACCATCGCCTTCATCGGATTGGTGTTGCTGCCTTCCAGCACGCCCGACAACAGGCGCAGGCCGGGATCGGCGGGCAGCGGCGGGGCTGGCTGGCCGTTGATCGGCGCGCGGCGGAACACGCCGTCGTCACCATGCACCAGCTGCGTGTTGTCCGGGTTGGCCAGCTTCAGGCGGCCCAGGTTCAGGATGTTGTTGGGGCCGTCGCCCGCGCCAATGGCGGTGATGGTGCCGTCCGACGTGATGCTCAGCGCGGCCTGGTCGGGCACATCGATCGGGCCGCCCTGATCCGACAGCACCGGCTGACCCAAGGACGTCTGCAACAGGCCGTTGATGCCCACTTGCAGGCTGCCGTTGCGCGTGTAGGCCTCGCCTTGCGGCGTCTGCACGGCAATCCAGCCATTCTCGCTGGCCAGCGCCACGTCCATGTCGCGGCCCGTGGTCTGCATTGTGCCCATCTGGAAGCTGTTGCCGGGCGTGGACGCCACCGTCGAAACGCGCGTCGGCAGACTCACCCCGTCCGCCATCGGAACCGAGCGGTACAGCGCGATCTGCTCGCGAAAGCCCGTCGTGTTCACGTTGGCCATGTTGTTGGAGAGCGCGGCCTGATGCTCAGTGATACGCGCTGCGCCATTCATGGCGGTGTAGATGATTCTGTCCATTGCCTATTCCGTCGGTGTCGTCGCGAGCCAGCTTTACTTCAGGTTCATCAGGACTTGCATGATTTCGTCCTGGGTCTTGATGGTCTGCGAGTTGGCCTGGTACGTGCGCTGGGCAATGATCATGTTGACCAGTTCCTTGCTCATGTCGACGTTGGACGCTTCCGTCGCCTGGCCGACCACGCGGGACATGCCGTTGGTGCCGGGCTGGCCCAGGATCGGCTGGCCGGAGGCTGCCGTTTCGGACCAGGCGTTGTTGCCGATGGGCTGCAAGCCTTGCAGGTTGGAGAAGTCAGCCAGCACGATGTTGCCGACGACTTGCGTTTCGCCGTTGGTGTAGGCGGCCACCAGGCTGCCGTCGGCGCCGATGTTGATGCCGCTGAATTCACCGGACGTATAGCCGTCGGGCTTGGCCACCAGTTTGTAGTCGCTGCCGTACTGCGTGGTGCCGGTGTAGTTCATGGCGATGCTGAGCGGGTCGGCCGGCGTGACGGCGCCGCCCGGCGCGGCAAAGCTCAGCGTCACAACCGGGGCGCTGGTCATCGCGCCAGCCTTGTTGAACGTGAACTGCTGGGGGTTGCCCCAGACGCCCGCCGCCTCGGTGGTGGGCGACATGGCCTGGCCGTCCATCGTGTAGTAGACGTCGTAGACGCTGTTGCCCGCGACGTCCGCCGGACGCTTCACGAAGTACTGCATCACCTGGTGCGAGTTGCCCAGGGAGTCGTACACCGTCATGGGCGACGCGTTGGTGTAGCTGGCGGAAATGGTGGGGTTGAAGGGACGGCCGATTTCCGTGACCTCGGCGGTGTAGTTGACGTAGCCCGGAATCTGGCTGATGTCGCCCGCCGTGATGGCGCCCGCGCCGTCGATGGTGACCTCGTTCGGCGCGGTGCCGTACGTGCCGGCGGGCGGAACGGCCGCGTCCCAGACCAGGGCGCCGCCGGCGTCACGCGTGAACTCGTAGGGCGTGCCGCCCAGCGTCACCGTGCCGTTGACCGCGGGCGACGTCACCGTATCGGTCAGATACACCACTTTGGCGTTGGCGTTCAGGTTGGCCACGGTGGTGCCGGTGGCGGTGGCTTGCGGGGCCACGTTGGCGGTCGGCACTTGCAGTTCAACCGGGTTCGCGCCGATCGCGCCGGCCGGATAGCCCGTCAGGCGGTAGCCCTGGGCGTTGACGATGTAGCTGTTCTTGTCGACCAGGAATTCACCGTTGCGCGAATACATGACCGCGCCGCTCTGGTCGGTCAGGCGGAACATGCCCTTGGCGCCGTCGATGGCAATGTCGTACTCACCGCCGCCGCCCTGCACGGTACCCACCGTGAAGCGCTGGTTGATGGCAGCCACTTTCACGCCCAGGCCCACGCGCGAGCTGGCGTAGACGTCCGCGAACGACGCGGTGGCCGATTTGAAACCGACAGTGCCGGAGTTGGCGATGTTGTTGCCGATGACGTCCAGGTTCTGCGCAGCGGCATTCAAGCCGCTCAATCCTTGTCCGAAGCCCATGTTTTCTCTCGCTGATCTTTATCTAGGAAAGCCGCCGCTCGTGCGCCGGCACCGTTTCATGTCCGCCCGATTCAGGCGCCGCCGATTACCTTACGCACATCCAGCATGCTGGCCTGGCCGTCCAGGCCCATGTCCAGACGCAAGCCGTCGGTCGAATACGCCACGCTCTTGACCTGGCCGTAGCTCAACACTTCCGCGTTGACCTTCTTGCCGTCACCGTCGGTGGCCAGAACGGACGCGGTGTACGCGCCCGGCTCCAGCACCACGCCGCCGTCGTTCTTGCCATCCCAGTCCAGCGTGTACACGCCGGTCTTCTGCTCGCCCATTTCAATGGTGCGCACAATGGCGCCGTTGGCGTCGGCGATGCGTACCTGCACCTTCTGCGCGTCGCCTTGCAAGTCCAGGCCATAAGGGGTGATCACGCGCTCGGCGGCGTTGTCGCCGTCGACACCGACCTTGATCTTGTTGCCGGGGATGAGCACGCCCTTGCCGATCATCGACACGGCATTCATCGACTGCGACACGTCGATCTGGCCGCTGATGGCCAACATCGTGTTCTTCAGGTTGTTGACGCCTTCCACCGTCGCGATCTGCGCCATCTGCGAGGTGAGCTCGGCGTTTTCCATCGGGTTCAGGGGATCCTGGTTTTGCAACTGTGTCGTGAGCAGTCTCAGAAACTGATCTTGCAGCCCCTGCGCCGTGATGTTGCTGGTGGAACCCGTTTGGGCCAAGGCCAGGCCGGTGGCGCTGGTATTTTGATTGACGGTGGTCATGGATTCGCTCAGTCAGGGTTTAGGATTGACCAATGGTCAAGGTCTTCTGCATCAACGACTTGGCGGTGTTCAGCACCTCGACGTTTGCCTGATAGGACCGCGACGCCGCGATCATGTTGACCGTTTCGGCCACCGGATCGACGTTGGGCATGCTGATGTAACCCTGGGCGTCCGCCAACGGATGCTTGGGGTCATAGACCTGCTTCAAGGGCGACGGGTCCTGGATGACGCCGGCCACCCGCACGCCGCCGATCTCCTGCCCCAAGGCCTGCCCCGGAGCCGGGTTGACCTGGAACACGACCTGGCGGGCGCGGTACGGCTGGCCGTCGGGGCCGACGACGCTGTCCGCGTTGGCCATATTGCTGGCCGACACGTTCATGCGTTGCGACTGCGCGCTGAGCGCGGAACCGGCGATATCGAAAATGCTCAACAAGGACATGGCCTGTTGCTCCCTTTAAGGATCAATCCTGAATAGCGGTCTGCAGCGACCGGATGCGGCCGGAGATCAACTGCATCGTGCTCTGGTAGTGCAAGGTGTTGTCGGCGAACTGCACGCGCTCGATATCCATGTCCACCGTGTTGCCGTCCATGCTGGGCTGGTACGGCAGGCGGTACAGCAGGTCGGTCGGACCTTGCGAGACGGCCTTGGCGGGAATGTGGCGCGCCGAGGTCAGCGTCAACGAGGTGTCGGCCAGGCGCTTGGAATCTTCCAGGGCGTTCTGCATCGCGGTCTTGAAATCAAAGTCGCGCGCCTTGTAGTTCGGCGTGTCGGCGTTGGCGATGTTCGACGACAGCACTTCCTGGCGCTGCGCGCGCAACGCCAAAGCCTGCTGGTAGAACCGGAAATCTTCGTTAAGCCTGTCTAGCATCGTGGCGCCTTCATGCGTTGCAATACGGATAAAGCACGGGACGCCGAACACACCGGTATCCCATTGGATGACGGAATCATAGGGGCCGGCGGCGTAACACAATCAGCCAAATAACCTGCCATTTCTCATCCAATTCACGTATTGCCAAGCGCGGCGGACTCCTACAATTCAGTCATCATGAAAATCTCCGCACGACTCCTCCTCGCGCGCACAAGCGGCCTGATCGTTCTGGCGCTGACTGGTTCCGGGGCGGCGCTGGCCCAAAGCGCCGTCAGCCAGCCGCCCTCGGCGGTCGCGACCGTGGCGCAAGACTATCTGCTGAATCAGTTGGCCGGCCTGCCCGGCCAACCCGCCGTGACCGTCGACGCGCCGCGCGTGGAACACTTGACGCCCTGCGACGCCATGACCCCGTTCATGCCGTCGGGCGTGAGACTGCGTTCGCGGATGACGGTGGGCGTGCGGTGCAACGCGCCCCGACCCTGGACCACCTATGTGCAGGCCACGGTCAGCGTGTCCGGGTACTATTACGTCGCGTCGCGCTTGATCGCGGCCGGCCAGGCGATCACGCCGGCTGACCTGTCCCCCCGCGATGGCGATCTGGTGTCGCTGCCGCCCGGCGCCATCACGGATCCGCACATGGTTGAGGGCATGACGGCCGCCTACCGTATCAACGCTGGCCAGCCGGTAAGAAGTTCATCCTTGCGCAATGCGCAAACGGTGCTGCGCGGCTCCAATGTGCGGATCAACGCCCGCGGCAAGGGGTTTGTGGTCAGCAGCGAGGGCGAGGCGCTGGATAATGCCGCGCCGGGCGCCCGGGTGCAGGTCCGCACCGCGAACGGCCAGGTGGTCAGCGGTGTGGTGCGCAACGCGGGCTTGGTGGAAATACAACTGTAGGCTCTGTTACAAATCGCGTTGCGGAGGCGGGCAAGCTGCCCTAAAGTTCCATCCGCCCCTGTCGTTACACAGACATAAGTAGGCGGATCCGTCGCAAACCGACCCAGAACGCCCTGCGGAGAAAACCTTGAAAATCAATTCGACCTCCAACCGGCCCATTTCGGCCGACGCCGTCAGCCAGCGCCCGGATTCCGCGGTTGCGCAGGCCTACGGCGCCAGCAACGCCACGGGCTCAAGCAGCTCGCAAGTGGCGTTGAGCTCGGCGTCGCGCAAGATGCTGGCCCTGCAAGACGGCTCGAACGACATCAACGTCGAGCGCGTGGCCGCCATTCGCGCCGCGATTGCCTCTGGCCAATTGAAGATCGACACCGGCCGCATTGCCGACAGCCTGATCGCCAGCGCGCGCGATCTGTTGAAGTAATCCTTGTTCAACGCCTGATCAGAAGCATGACCATGAACCCCGTCGACGCCCTCCAGTCCTGCATGCGTCAGGAAGACGCCCTGATTACCGAGTTTTCGGCGATTCTGGAAGAAGAGACCGAGGTGCTGGTCGGGCCGGGCAATGTGGGCGCGCTGCAGACCATCACGGAACGCAAGGGCCGGGTGGCGCAGCAATTGGTGGATCTGAGCGACACGCGCGACGGCCTGCTGGCCGAAATCGGCCTGCCCGCCGGCCACACCGGCACCGAGCAGGCCGCGGTGCTGCACCCGCAGTTGTCCGGGGTCTGGCAAGCGCTGCTGAGCAAGTCGGCGTCGGCCAATGAAATCAATATGCGCAACGGCGCCCTGATCGACGTCCACCTGCGCTACACCCAGCAATCGCTGGACGCGCTGCGCGACATCAACGGCGCCAAGGGCAACGTCACGTACGACGCCTACGGCCGCGGCGCCCGAGGCGCCCCCAGCCGCAAACCCATCGTCGCCGGATAATTCCGCACGAAATAGGTCCGTAGGATGGGTGGAGCGCGGCACGCCCACCAAAAAAGCACCAGCGCACAACGCGCGAAACCCAGCAGCAGCGGCTGGATATGCACGGCCTCACCGCAAGATGGGTTCCGCGCGATGCAGCCCCAGCGATCTTGCCACGACCCCCACGCGCTGCACCCATCCTACAAGCACCACCGCACATCCGTAGGATGGGTGCAGCGCGGCACGCCGACCAAAAAAACACCCGCGCACAACGCGCGAAACCCATCAGCCCCCACCCAAAATCCAGACCCCGCCGGATGGCTACATCACCCCGCCGCCATCTCCAACATCGCGAACATCTTCAATATCGCCACCGGCAGCAACTTCCCCGATAGCTTTCTCTCTGACCCCATAATTCCCGACAACGGCCCCCGCGCCACCTCGGCAGACGCGGAATGCGCCATCTGCCAGCACGCGGCGCCCAGCTGGCCCGCCATCAGCGACTGCCTGGCCAACGTATGCGAACCATCAACCGCCGGCAATGCCTGCCAGGCGCTCGCCATATAACGGAAACCGGCCTTGGCTTCGTCCTGCAACACCAGCCACCGCGCCACCGTCGCCGCGTCGGCTTGAGACGCCGACAGGTTCGTCACGCCAAACAACTGGCCCGCCACTTCCCCGCTTGCCGTGTCGATCAACCGCGCGCACACCAGGCGGAACGCCGCATTCTCGCCCCGGCCCGGCAACGCGATCTCCGTTCCCGACGCCCACAGCGCCAGCGGCACGGGCTTGCCGTCCTGCTCGCTGACCAACCCCGGCATATCCCCCGGCTGGCCCACCGGCAAGTAGCCCACGCTCTTGCCGACGGCATTCAAATTGGTTGGGCATTCGTCCTGCACCACGCGCATGCCGCCCGGACAGCGCGCCACCCATGACGCGCCCTGCTCGCTTAGCGACTGCCACAACGCCGACGTGCCGGCTTCCAGCAGATGCACCAGCGGCAGGCGCGGCAACTGTTCGCCCAACCAGCGCACGCGCGCCTCCAACGCCGGGCCGGCATCCGCCAGGCCGGGCGCCGCGGGCGCGAACGACGTCAGCATGCCGTGAGCCAGCGCCAACTGCTGCGCCGGCGCCGCCAAGGCTACGCCGCGATCGCTCATCAACAAGGCCCCCATCAAGACGCCACCCGGCAAGGCCTCGCCTTTCATGCTGGTCTTGCCGTGCATGGCCAACAGGTGCCGGTTGCAGACGGATGAGAATTCACGCCGCACCATCGCCAAGGGCTCGTCAGCCAATGCCGCCAGGCTGGCGCCCGCGCCATCGCCCACATATTCACGCCAGGACGCACGCGCCTGCACACAAGCCGGGTCGCTATCCAGCAAGCCGATCGTGTCATCCAGGTTTTGCGCCGCCGCCACCGATGCGGAGCCGCCTTGCGGACGCAGGATCGCCGACGCCAGCAATTGCCTGCGGCGCGCGGGGTCAACCGCGTCCGCCTCGCGCGCGGCCGGCATCAGGGATGCCAGATCCGCTTCGCTGGGCGTATACAAGGCACGCGCGCGTTGAACCATCTGGAAGGCGCGGTCGATCAGTACGTCGGCGCGCGCCAGGTCCATGTGTTCAGGCACCTTCTGGCCCACCGACATATAGTGAATCGGCAAGCGATGGCGGATCGCCGTGTCCAGCGCCGCGCCCAGGCGCGTGGCTTCGTCCAGCTTGGTGATGATGCAACCGGCCACGTCCTCGCCCACCCCATTGCGGTAGGCGTGCGCCACTTCATCCAGGGTATCGCCCTGGCTGGCGGCATTCAGCACCAGCAGCCGGCGCACCGGCTTGCCCGCGTTGCACAGCATCGTGGCCTGTTCCGCCACCAGGCGGTCGCGCTGGCTGATGCCGGTGGTGTCGATCAGCACGATCTTGCGGTTGCCGAGCTCGGCAAGAATGCGGCGCAGCTCGCCCGCGTCGCGCACCGAATGCGCGGGCACGCCCATCAGGCGGCCGTAGATCTGCAACTGTTCAAGCGCGCCGATCCGGAACAAGTCGGTCGTCAGCATTGCAACCTGTTCACGGCCTTCGCGCGCCACGCAGCGGGCGGCAAGCTTGGCCAGGGTGGTGGTCTTGCCCACGCCGGTGGGGCCGACCAAGGCATAGACGCCGCCGGCCAGGAATTCGTCTTCGGAAGCGACCACGGGCAGGTGCGTGACCAGCTCATTGCGTGCCCAGGCTTGGGCGGCGTCGGCCGACAGGCCTTGCGGCAGGCGGTCGACCAGCGTGCGCACCAGCTTCGTGCTGAAACCGGCGTCAAGCAGACTGCGGAACAACGCAGCGGCGGCGGGCTCGCGGCCCGTGCCCTGCCGGCCGCCCCACAACAGGCCATCCATGCGAGTTTCCAGCGCGCCACGCAAGGCGCTGATGGCGTCCTCCAAACCGGTCGTGGTGTTTGCCGGCAGCGACGGTGGCGCCATGGGTGGCGCCTGGCGCAAGGGCGCGTCGGGCATCCGGGCCATCGACGGCGCGGCCGCGGGCGCGTAGGCGGGCGTCGCCGCCGTTGCGGACGCACGCGGCACATAGGCAGGCGCCGCGGCAGGCGTGGACGCAGCAGGCACATAGGCGGGCGCCGTCGCAGGTGCGGACGCAGCCGGCACATAGCCGGGCGCCGTCGCAGGCGTCGCCGGCCGGGCGGGCGGCAAGGCTGGCAGTTCGACACGGGTCGCCGCGCCAGTCAGCGGCACAGCGGGCTGCACGGCGATGGATGGGGCAGCAGCTGGCGCGGGGGCAGGATGCGGCATGGGCGCCTGCTGCGCGGGCGACGGGTGTAGCGACGCAGGCGCAAGCGCTGTGGGATGGGGTATGGCGGATTGAGGTGCATCGACGCCGTTCGACGCCGGCATCGCATCCATTTCCGGCATCGCGGACGAGGCAAAGGCCGACTGGTACGCAGCGATGGAGCGCGACGGCGTTGAGAAGTTGGTCTGCGGCATCGGCGCCTGCGCAGGCGACGGCGTCGAGTAGCCGGTCTGCGGCCTCGGCGGCGGCATGGCTGCATGCGTGGGCTGCGGCATGGCCGACGGCATGGCTGCATGCGTGGGCTGCGGCATGGCCGACGGCATCGGCTGCGGCGTGGCCGCGGGCGCGGGCGCGGGTTGACGCGCCTCCCCGGCCGGCGCAGCGTACGCCGACGCCTCGCGCGGCGGCGCTTCCGACGCCGCATCCTCGAACGCGCCGTCCACCGTGGCCAGCACTTCCACCCCGCCATCGACGCTGCGGTTCGACACGATCAACGCATCCGGCCCCAGCACCTGGCGCACCTGGCGCATCACTTCACGGCTGTTCGCCCCGAAAAAGCGGCTTATCTTCATTGCCCGTTGCTCCCGCCGATCAGCGCGGTCACGCGGACCATGCGCTCATCGGGTATTTCCGTATTCGACAACACGCCCAACTGCGGCAGATGGTGTCGCAAGAAGCGCGACAGCGGCGCGCGCAAGATCGGCGACACCAGCAGCACTGGCGCATTGCCCTGCGATTCCTGGCGTTCGACGGCGGCTTGCGTTTCGCGCAGCAAGGTATCGGCCAGACCCGGCTCCAGGCCGCCACTGGTGGTCATCGCCTGTGACAGCACCCGCTCCAGCTTGACGTCCAGCCCAATCACCCGCAGTTCGCCCTCGCCCGGGAACCATTGCTGCGTGATAGCCCGGCCCAGCGAACGGCGGACCAGCATGATCAGCTCGTTGATGTCGGGCTGACCGCCGGTGCCCGCCGCCTGCGCCGCCAGGCGCGGGCCGTGCTCGGACAGCGTATCGATAATGGTGCGCATGTCGCGGATCGGCACTTCTTCCGACAGCAGGCCTTGCAGCACCTTCTGCAAAGCGGTCAGCGACAGCGTCTTGGGCACCAGGTCTTCCACCAGCTTGGGCGCGTCGCGGCCAATGCGGTCCAGCAACTGCTGCACTTCCTGGCGGCCCAACAGGTTCGAACCGTGGCGGTGCATCAGATGGTTCAAGTGCGTGGCCACCACCGTGCCCGCGTCCACCACCGTATAGCCCGCCACTTGGGCCTGATCGCGCAAGCCCCCGTCGATCCACAGCGCGGGCAAGCCGAATGCGGGGTCGGTCGTGGGCGTGCCCTTGATCTGTACCGTGACGCCGCCCGGGTCAATGGCCAGCCATTGGCCCGGCATCGCCACGCCCTGCCCCACTTCAACACCCGACAGCAGGATGCGGTAATCGTTCGGCTTCAGTTCCAGGTTGTCGCGAATGTGCACCACCGGCGGCAGGAAGCCCACGTCCTGCGCGAACTTCTTGCGCAGGCTGCGAATGCGATGCAGCAGTTCGCCGTTCTGGGCGTGGTCCACCAGCGGAATCAGCCGGTAGCCCACTTCCAGCCCCAACTGATCCACCATGGACACGTCGTCCCAACTGGCCTCGGCGGCCGCGGCCTGCGCCTGCGTGATCGCTTGCGGCGGCACCTCTTCGGCGGCTTGCGCGGCGGCCAGGCGGCGCTTGTGCAGCATCCAGCCGCCCCAGCCCAGCGCACCGGCCAGCGTCAGGAAAGCCACGTGCGGCATGTTGGGAATCAGGCCCATGATGCCGATGATGCCCGCCGTCAGGAACAGCACGGCCGGGTTCGAGAACAGCTGGCTCATGATCTGCTGGCCAACGTCCTGGTCGGTGGACACGCGCGACACCACCACGCCGGCGGCCGTCGAGATCACCAGCGCCGGGATTTGCGCAACCAGGCCGTCGCCGATGGTCAGCAGCGTGTAGACGCGGCCCGACTCGGCCATCGACATATCGTGCTGGGCCACGCCCACGATCAGGCCTCCAATCACGTTGATCACCATGATCAACAGGCCGGCGATGGCATCGCCGCGCACGAACTTGCTGGCGCCGTCCATCGAGCCGAAGAAGTCCGATTCCTGCGAGACTTCGGCGCGGCGCTTGCGCGCTTCGTCTTCGCCGATCAGGCCGGCGTTCAGGTCGGCGTCGATCGCCATCTGCTTGCCGGGCATCGCGTCCAGGGTGAAACGCGCGCCCACTTCGGCGATACGACCCGCACCCTTGGTGATCACGATGAAGTTGATGATGGTCAGGATCACGAACACGATGATCCCGACCGCGAAGTTGCCGCCCACCAGGAAGTGGCCGAACGCCTCGATCACCTTGCCCGCCGCGTCGGGGCCGGTGTGGCCGTTCAGCAGCACGACCCGCGTGGACGCCACGTTCAACGACAGGCGCAGCAAGGTCGCGAACAGCAGCACGGCCGGAAAGGCGGCGAAGTCCAGCGGCTTGCGCGTGAACATGGCCACCAGCAGGATCATCACGGACAGCGCAATGTTGAAGGTGAACAGCAGGTCCAGCAGGAACGTGGGCAGGGGCAGCACCATCATGCCCAGCACCATCACGATCAGGATCGGCCCTGCCAGAAGCCGCGCATGGCCGGCCCCGCTACTCTTCAACATGGTGAGCAAAGCGCTCATTCCTTAAACTCCTTGTGCTGCGGTTGATGCCTGCGGGTCCAGCGCTGCGGGCACGGCCAGTTTGGTCGGGACCGACGGCTCGGCCCCCCATCCTGAACGCCACGAACGCAGTTGGAAGACCCACGCCAGCACTTCCGCCACCGCGGTATATAGCTCGGCCGGGATTTCTTGCCCCAGCTCGACGTGTTGATGCAATGCGCGCGCCAGGGGCGGCGCTTCCAATGTGGGAATACGGTTCTCGGCAGCCAGTTCGCGGATCTTCGCCGCGATCAGGCCCGTGCCCTTGGCGATCACGCGCGGGGCGCCGCTCTTGTCTTCGTCATACTTCAACGCCACCGCGTAGTGCGTCGGGTTGGTCACCACGACGTCCGCATTCGGCACTTCCGACATCATGCGGCGGCGCGCGGCCTGGCGCTGCTGCTGGCGGATGCGCGCCTTCACGTGCGGATCGCCTTCGCTTTCCTTGTGTTCCTGGCGCACGTCTTCCTTGGACATGCGCAGCTTCTTCAAATGGCTCCAGATCTGCCAGGGCACATCCAACAGCACAATCACCAGCAGGGACGCCACGATGAAGACGCAGCACAGCGCCACCAGCGACAGCGCCTTGATCAGCGCAGCCGACGGCGCCACGTGCATCAGGCCCATCATCTCGTCGTGATAGCGCCAGATGACCCAGACGGCCACGCCGCCCACCAGCAGGGCCTTGGCCAGCGCCTTGATCAGTTCCACCACCGTCTGCGACGAGAACATCCGCTTCAGGCCGGCAAACAGACTCAGCTTCGAAAAATTGGCCTGCAGGGGCTTGCCGGAGATCACGATGCCGCCCAGCAACACGCTGGACAGCACGGCCACCACCATCAGCACGCCAAACACCGGCAGCAGCGTCATCAAGGCGTGGCCAAAGCCGATCACCGCCTGTTCAACCATCACGCCGGGGTCCGTCACAATGCGCTGATCGAACGCCAGGCCGTTGTGCAACACGCCGCTCAGGCCCTGATACAAAGACCCGCCGCCGGCCCAGATCATGCCCACACCGGCGGCCAGCATCATGAACGTGCCCAGTTCCCGGGAACGCGCAATCTGCCCCTCCTCGCGCGCCTTTTCCAGGCGCCTGGGAGAGGCTGCTTCGGATTTCTCGAGGTCGCTTTCTTCAGCCATGCTCTGCGGTTCTGTTGCGGCTCGCGGATTTTCGGATTACGAGCCGCCCGCCGAGATTCTAGGATCGCCCGGGCTTGGGCGATAAGCCAAGAAGCGGGAATAAAGCGGTGCTATTCCGCGCTGCGCAGCATGGCGGCCGGCACGGCGCCATCCAGGGCCGCCTCGAAGCTGACGTAGTCCAGCCCGATGCGGACCGCGCCCCAGTGTTCCGACCCCAAATACAGCGGGATCGAAATGTCGTTGATGATCTCGCCGGTATCGCGCGAATAGGTCTGGAAGAGCATCGCGCCGGTGTTGGCGGCCAGCCGGGCGCCCACGGGGTCGTCAAAAATCCGTTTGTGCCGCGACCGCGCGATGTCCACCTTGGGGTCGCCCGTGGGCGGGTGCGAAAAGCAGCCGTTGTGGGCAGGCGCGTAGCCCCGTGCATCGACCACCAGCGTGTAGATGCCGCCCGGCACCGCCTCCAGCACGCCGTCCAGCAGCTGCGTCAAGGCGTCGTCGATGGCCCGGTCATAGCGCGTGTGGTAGCGCGGCGGTTCGCTGCCGGCAATGCGCTGGTAATGACGGTCGAACACATCCACGCCCCGGCGGCGGGCGTCGTCCAGCAGACGCTGCGCCGCGGCCTGAAAACTCTCCAGTGTTTCGCACAGCCGGTCAAACGCCGTCTTGCCCGTGCGCACGTCGGCCAGCACTTCCTGCACACTTTCCGTCTGGCGGCGGATACGGTCGATTTCATTCGACATGCTGCCCACGCGCTCCAGCACGTCGGCACTCAACGCGGCAATGCGCCCCACCTCCTCGCTCATGCCGTGGTTGGTGGCATCAACCTCGCCGATGGCCTGCACCACCTCGTTCACCTGCAGGTTCATGCTGCCGAAGTCACGCACGAAGCGCTCGAAATCGGTGCAGGTGCGGTCCAGCACGGCGCCGGAAGCGTCCACGTCTTCCCGCAGCGTGCCGGTCTGGCGCTGGGTGGTGTCCACCAGGTCCAGCATTTCGACGGTATGCCGACCGATATCATTGGTGGCGGCATTGACCCGTTCGGCCAGACGGCCCACTTCACTGGCCACCACCGCGAAACCGCGCCCCGCATCCCCTGCCCTGGCCGCCTCGACGCCCGCGTTCAAGGCCAGCAACTGGGTTTGCAGCGCAATGTCCTTGATCAGCTTGCTGATGTCGGCCACCGAGCGCGCGCGCAGGGTCAACTGGCCCACGACTTCGGTAAAGGCGGCCATCTCGCGGGTCATCCGGTCTACCCGCGCCTTCACCTCCGACAGTTCGGACAAGGCCTGCTCGGCGGCGTGCAGGTTCTGGCCGGACACGTCGGCAATCTGGCGCGCATGGGTCGACGTGGACGTGGACAGGGCCGCAATCTGCGCGCCGCTGTCGGCCAGTGCACCCGCCGCGCGCGCCTGCTCTTGCGCCAAGACCGAGCAACGCCCCGCCTGGTATTGGGTACGCGCCGCGTTCAAGGCGATTTCGATACTGGATTGCCGCACGGTGACGATGCGCCCGCGCATCCGCGCCAGGAAACGATGCAGGGAGAAAACCGCGGGGCTGAGGGAAAGGGTACGTTCGGACAGCGTGCCGTCGCCCCGGTTCAAGCGGCGTAGCAGTGCCCACATACCGCCCAGGCGGAATACGGATCTGGCCATGATGGACCTCCTTGTGCTGGCCCGGATCGCCTTCTGTGGGCGTCCGTTGCCTGGCGCGCGGCGCGCGCCTTGTCTCGTACTGCAAGGCCCCCCTGCTTATTCTTCTAGGCACGCGCCACCGGCGGCCAAGCCGGCCGGCGCGATGGGTCGATCAGAACCCCAGGCTGGCCAGCAGGTCGTCGACCTGGTCCTGGCTGGTGACGACGTCCGTCTTGCCTTGCGGACTGATCTGCGGTCCGTTCAACAGGCTGTTGGCTTCGTCGCGGCGTTCCTGCGGCACGTTGTCCAGCAGCACCTGCAGCAGTTCGCGTTCAATCGCGCCCACCACGTCCATCATGCGCATGATGACCTGGCCCGTCAGGTCCTGGAAATCCTGCGCCATGATGATTTCCATCAACTGGGACTGGGTCTGCTGCGTCTGCTTGGGCACGTCCGCCAGGAAGGCGCGCGTGTCTTTCACCAGTTCGCGCGCCTCGGGCAATTCCAGCGGCTGGTCGTACCACTGCTGCCAGCGGCTATCCAGCGCCTGCGCCGAGCGCGACATGCCGTCCTGGATCGGGCCGGCCTGCTCGGTCGCGTTCAGCACGCGGTTGGCGGCCTGCTCGGTCATCTGGGCCACGTAGCGCAGGCGATCGCGCGCATCGGGGATGGCATTGGCCGCATCTTTGATCGCCTGATCCAGACCCAGTTCGCGCATGCTGTCGCGCAGCATGCGCGTCAGCGAGGCAATTCGATGGATCAGATCAGGGTTCTCGGCGGCGGCTTCAACTTGTTCCGTGGGGCTCATTGCTCACCTCAGCCGGCAATTTTCTCGAAGATCTTGTTGAGCTTTTCTTCCAGCGTTGCCGCCGTGAAAGGCTTAACCACGTAACCGTTGGCGCCGGCCTGGGCCGCCGCAACGATGTTTTCCTTCTTGGCTTCCGCCGTCACCATCAACACCGGCAACGAGGCCAGCGATGCGTCGGCGCGGATCTGCTTGAGCATTTCCAGGCCGTCCAGGTTGGGCATATTCCAGTCGGACACGACGAATTGGAAGCCGCCGTTACGCAGCTTCTCCAGCCCGATCGCGCCATCCTCGGCTTCGTCCACGTTCTCGAAACCCAGCTCTTTGAGCAGGTTGCGGATGATTCGTCGCATGGTGGGGAAGTCATCCACCACCAGAATCTTGATGCCCTTGTCTACCATCTTTCACTCCAGAAGAAATTTGCTTGAGATCGATCGTGGGTGGCAGACGCGTCAGACGCGGTGCCCACGGTCGCCCAGGCGAGTCAGAATGCGTTCGCTAATCGCCGACAGCGCAACCACTTCATCCACGGCGCCCATGGCGATGGCTTCGCGGGGCATGCCGAACACCACGCAGCTGGCTTCGTCTTGCGCGATGGTGTGCGCGCCCGCGCGATGCATGGTCAGCATGCCGGCCGCGCCGTCCTTGCCCATGCCGGTCAAGATGACGCCGATGGCGTTCTTGCCGGCGGCCACGGCGGCGGAATTGAACAACACGTCCACCGACGGGCGGTGGCGGTTGACGGGTTCGCTGGCTTCAAGCTCGATCACGTAGTTGGCGCCGCTGCGGCCCAGGCGCATGTGGGTGTCGCCGCCCGGCGCCAGGTACACGTGGCCCGGCAGCACGCGGTCGCCGTGAACGGCTTCGCGCACTGTCACCGCGCACAGCGCATCCAGCCGCTGTGCGAACGAACGGGTGAAGCCGGCCGGCATGTGCTGCGTGATCAGGATGGCCGGGCTGTCCGGCGGCAAGGGTTGCAGCACTTCGCGGATGGCTTCGGTGCCGCCCGTGGACGCACCCACGATCACCAGCTTTTCCGAGCTGGACAGCGGGCGGCGCAACATCGGCGCGGGCGCGGCCTGCGCCGAATGCGGCGTGGGCGCGCGCAGCTTGGCGCGCGAGGCCGCGCGGATCTTGTCCGCGATGATCTCGGTGTATTCCAGCAGGCCGTCGCGGATGCCCAGCTTGGGCTTGGTTACGAAATCGATCGCGCCCAGTTCCAGCGCGCGCAGGGTGATTTCACCGCCGCGCTCGGTCAGGGACGACACCATGACCACCGGCATCGGCCGCAGGCGCATCAGCTTTTCAAGGAAGTCCAGCCCGTCCATGCGGGGCATTTCCACGTCCAGCGTCAGCACGTCGGGGTTGTGGCGCTTGATCAGGTCGCGCGCCACCAAGGGGTCGGGCGCGGTCGCGACCACTTCCATATCAGGTTGGCTGTTGATGATTTCAGTCATCAGCCCGCGCACCAACGCGGAGTCGTCCACACATAAAACGCTTATTTTTTTCATTGTCTGCTGCCTTGGCCGGTTCAGGCCTTACTCGCACATTCGTAGACGGTCTGCCCGCGCAGACGAAAATCCCGGCTGATGTAGGTGAAGTTCTCGGAGTGCCCGGCAAACAGCAGGCCGCCCGGCTTGAGCAGCGGCGCAAAGCGCTCCAGAATCTTCGCCTGCGTCGGCTTGTCAAAATAAATCATCACGTTGCGGCAGAAGATCACGTCGAACTTTTCGTTGATCGGCCACGACGGCGCCAACAGGTTCAAGGTTTCGTACCGCACCATGTCGGCAATCTCGGGCCGCACGCGCACCTGGCCGGCGTTGGCGCCACGGCCTTTCAGGAAGAAGCGGCGCAGGCGCTCGTCTTCCATCTTGGCAACGCGTTCGGCCGGGTAGACGGCGGCGCGCGCCCGGTTCAGCACATTGGTGTCGATGTCGGTGGCCAGCACCGTGGACGATGCCGCGCGCGGGCCCAGGGCCTCGACCAGCGTCATCGCAATGGAATACGGCTCTTCGCCGGTGGACGCGGCACAGCACCACACCGACACGGGGCCGCCGCGCTTTTGGGCGAACTCGGCCAGGATCGGGAAATGGTGCGATTCGCGGAAGAAGGCGGTCAGGTTGGTCGTCAAGGCATTGACGAATTCTTCCCACTCGTGCGCGTCGGGTTCGTGTTCCAACTGGTCCAGATAACTGCCGAAGTCCTGGCGGCCCAGGGCGCGCAAACGCCTGGCCAGGCGGCTGTAGACCATTTCACGCTTGTGCGTGCCCAGCGAGATGCCCGCGCGCGCGTGGATCATCTTGCGGACGCGGGAAAAGTCCGCGTCGCGAAAATCGAATTGGCGGTCCACCGAAACGGACGGCGCCTGGGTTGCCGCAGTTGCCACGCGATTCCTCAGTGCCCAAGCGCAAGCGCATCGGGCGATTGCAAACGTGAGTCTTCATCGGACGAGCGCACCGAAGACAGGCGCTGCGCCGGCACTTCGATGACTTCGCCCGCATTGATCTTGAACACCGCCACGGCTTCGGCCAGGCGTTCGGCCTGCTCCTGCAAGGAGCCCGCCGCGGCGGCGGCTTCTTCCACCAGCGCCGCATTCTGCTGCGTCACTTCGTCCATCTGCGACACGGCGCGGTTGACCTGGTCGATACCGCTGGACTGTTCTTCGGACGCCGCCGAGATCTCTCCCATGATGTCCGTCACGCGCTTCACCGACGCCACAATCTCTTGCATCGTCGCGCCGGCGCGTTCCACCTGCTGCGAACCCGCGCCCACCTTGGTGACCGAGTCTTCAATCAAACCCTTGATTTCCTTGGCGGCCTGCGCGCTGCGCTGCGCCAGCGAGCGCACTTCGCCCGCCACCACCGCAAAGCCCTTGCCCTGCTCGCCCGCGCGCGCCGCTTCCACGGCAGCGTTCAGCGCCAGGATGTTGGTCTGGAAGGCAATGCCGTCAATGACGGAAACGATTTCCGAAATCTTGCGCGAGCTGGCCGAAATCTCTTGCATGGTGGTAACCACTTCGGATACCGCCGAACCGCCTTTTTCAGCCACGTCCGACGCGCTGGCCGCCAACTGATTGGCCTGGCGCGCGTTGTCGGCGTTCTGCTTCACGGTGGACGCCAGCTCTTCCATGGATGCCGCGGTTTCCTCAAGGGATGCCGCCTGCTGTTCCGTGCGGCTGGACAGGTCCGTGTTGCCGGCCGCGATTTCATGCGAGCCCACGTTGATTTCGTCCACGCCACGGCGCACCGTTGCCACCGTGCGCGTCAGGCTTTCCTGCATGCGTTTCAGGGCGGCGAACAACTGGCCAACTTCATTGGTGTTGCGCGCGTCCACCCGGGCGGTCAGGTCGCCACCCGCGATGCGGTCAAAGTGCTGGCCGGCTTCCTTCAAGGGCTGCAGCACGCGACGGCGCAGGAAAACATAGGTGGCGAACACCAGCAGCGCGGCGATCACACCGCCCGCCGCCACCGCTATCAGCACGAATTGATAGCGCACCTGGGCCACGTCATGCGCGTCCATCATCTTGCTGGCGCGCCAGAAATCAAAGGCTTCGATGGCGCGTGAAAAGCGCCCTTCCAGCGCGTCCTGCACCGTCTGAACCTGCTTCTGGTAAGCCGGCATGTCGGCCTTTTCCAGGGCGGCGACCAGCGGATTCAAGCCTTGCTGCACCAGCATGGCGTAGGCCGCTTCAATTTCCTTCAGCGACTCGACCGCGTCCGGAGGCTGCGGCAGGGTCTTGTAGTATTCGAATTCCGCCTGGCCCTTGTTCATGGACGCCTTGGCGCGTTCCAGCAAGCCGGTGGCTTCCGCCGACAGGCCCTGCGTCAGCAAGGTGGCTTGGCCCACGTTGCTGACGATGTCCGCATAGTTGGCGGCGGCGGCGCGGCCCAGGCCGCTCATCGTGTCCTTGTAGCTGGACACGACCCGGCTCACCGCGTCATTCAGTTCCTGCGACTGCTTGATCTCGGCCAGGGTCCCATTGCTGATGCGCAGGGACAACACGCCAAGCGCCGCCCCAATCACCAACATGAATGAGAAGAACGCCAGCACCCACAACAGGCTGCTGCGTATCGTCATGTTCGCGAAAAACTTGCGCATCTCAAGAACCACCCTTTGACTGCAATCGTTAAAGGAAAGCGCCACATCGCAATGAATATGGCGCCTCTACCCCGCGTTCCGGTCAAACTCCGATCAGGAGGCAACCTTCTCCACCAGCGCCATTTCATCGCTGGTCATCATCTTCTCGATATCGACCAGGATGAGCATGCGCTCGTCCACCGTGCCCAGGCCGGTCAGGTATTCCGTGGACAGCGTGGCGCCGAATTCCGGCGCCGGACGAATCTGGCCGGCGTTCAACATCAGCACGTCCGACACACCGTCAACCACGATGCCGACCACGCGGCGATCCAGGTTGAGGATGATGACCACGGTCTGCTCGTTGTAGTCAACGCGGCCCAGGTTGAACTTGATGCGCAGGTCGACGATGGGAACGATGATGCCGCGCAGGTTCGTCACGCCCTTGATGAAGGTCGGAACGTTGGCGATGCGAGTCACCGTGTCGGCGTCGTAGCCCCGGATTTCCTGCACTTTCAGGATGTCGATGCCGTACTCTTCGTCGCCCAGCGTGAAGACGAGGAATTCGCTGCCGACATCTTCGTTGCGCGCGGATTGCGCTTGCGGTTTGGCTGCCATGATTTTTAATGCTCCATCAATTCAAAATGGCTTCGGGCTGCGACCAACGTTCACGGTTGGCGCGCGCAAGCGCAAATACGTCGACAATCAGGGCCACGCTGCCATCACCCAGGATGGTGGCCGCCGAGATGCCGGGGACCTTGCGGTAGTTGGACTCAAGATTCTTCACCACCACCTGGTGTTGGCCGATCAGGTGATCCACCAGCAACGCAAAACGGCGGTCTTCGGCCTGCATGATGACGGCGATGGCCTGCGTGGGGTCGGTCTGCGCCTGGCTGACCGAGAACACGCGGTGCATTTCCACCAGCGGCAGGTATTCGCCGCGCACATGCATCACGCGTTCGTTGCCCGCCACCGAATAGATCTGGTCATTGGTCGGTTGCAGCGATTCCGTCACATGGTTCAGCGGCAGGATGAAGGTTTCCTCACCCACGCGCACCGACATGCCGTCCAGAATGGCCAGCGTCAACGGCAGCACGATGCGGGTCGTGGTGCCGTTGCCCGGCTCGCACGACAACTGCACATGGCCGCCCATGTCCTGGATGTTCCGGCGCACCACGTCCATGCCGACGCCACGGCCCGAGATGTCGGTAACCTTTTCGGCGGTGGAGAAGCCTGGCGCGAAAATCAGTTGCCAGATTTCATCGTCAGGCGAATTCTCGTTCACGGCCAGGCCCTGGGCCATGGCCTTCTTCAGGATCTTTTCGCGGCTCAGGCCGCCGCCGTCATCGCTGACTTCAATGACGATGTTGCCGCCATTGTGTTGCGCGGACAGCACCAGTTGGCCGACCGGGTCCTTGCCCGCGGCAATACGCTTTTCGGGTGTTTCGATGCCGTGGTCCAGGCTGTTGCGCACCAGGTGCGTCAGCGGGTCGATGATGCGTTCGATCAGGCTCTTGTCCAGCTCGGTGGCGCGGCCATACGTTTGCAGTTCGATCTGCTTGCCCATCTTGCCGGCAATGTCGCGCACCAGGCGGGGGAAGCGGCTGAACACGTAGTCCATCGGCATCATGCGGATCGACATCACCGCTTCCTGCAGATCGCGGGCGTTGCGTTCCAACTGCTCCATGCCGTTCAACAGGCGGTCATGCAGGACGGGGTCCAGCGTGGAAGCCGTTTGCGCCAGCATGGCCTGCGTGATGACCAGTTCGCCCACCAGGTTGATCACCTGGTCGACCTTTTCGACGCCCACGCGAATGGACGTCGATTCCTTGTCGGCATGCGCGGGCGCGGCCGGACGCGAAGCGCGCGAGGCGGCTTGCGTGATGGCCTCGGTCGCGGCGGCGGTGTCCGCCACGGTGGGCGTCGGCTCAACCGGGGCCGGAGCGGGCGCAACGGCGGCTGCCGCGACGGGCGCGGCGGCGGCGACCGCCACCGGTTCGGCGGCAGCCACGGCCACCTGGCCGGTGGGCGCCGCTTCGCGGGTGATGCTGAGCTGATCGCCGTCCACGATGAAGCAGCACACCGCTTCAATGTCGTCCGGCGTGCAGGTGCTGTCCATCCACACGGTCAGGGCGCCATCGGCTCGTTCGCTTGCGCGCACGTTGCCCAGGTTGCCCATTTCTTCCAGCAGGGACGCGGCGTCCTTGTCGGACACCTTGGTGATCCTGACCTTGAGCGGCAGGTCGCCGGCATCGGCCGCGGGCGGCACGGGTTCGGGCGCGACGACGGGTGCCACGACAGGCTCGGGAGCCGGGGTGGGAGCCGGAGCGGCCGCCACGGGCGCGGGCACGGGAGCCGTGGGCGCGGCCGCGGCCGGGTCCTTATGCTCCAGCGCCAACTGCCTCAAGACAGCGCAGATACGCTCAAACACGGCTTCATCGGGCTCTTCGGAGGCCCGATAGGCATCCAGTTGGCTTTTGAGCACGTCTTTCGTTTCCAAAAAGATATCAATCATGTCCGTACGCAGCGCCATTTCGCCACGGCGGATTGCGTCCAGAAGGTTTTCCAGCAGGTGGGTCGTGCCCGCCAACTGCGTAAAACAGCCGAATGTCGCCGCGCCGCCCTTGATCGAGTGGGCCGCGCGGAAGATGGCATTGAGCTGTTCGATGTCGGGAGAACCCACGTCGAGTTCAAGCAGCAACTGCTCCATCTGCGCGAGCAGCTCGTCCGCCTCATCGAAAAAGGTCTCGTAAAACTGACTGAGGTCCAAACCAGAACTCATGACCCGTACGCCTTCATAAATGAACCTGCTTTACGCGCCGGCCTGCTCATCGAGCAGCTCGGTCGCCAATTCCACCAGCACATCGGGGTCGACCGGCTTGGACAGCCAGCCACAAACGCCCAGATCCCGAGCGGCCATTTTGCTATCCACATCGTCCTCGGTGGTCAGCACCAGCACCGGCACATCCAGGTACTGGTCCAGTTCACGCAGGCCTTGAATCAGCTCCAGCCCGCCCTTGACGGGCATGTTCCAGTCGCTGACCACCAGGTCCACCTGGTGGCTCTTGGCCACTTCCAGCGCTTCCTGGCCGTTGCCGGCCGTCAGCACTTTCCATCCCGCGCCCGTCAACGTCGCCTGCACGATCATTCGCATCGTCGCCGAATCGTCCGCCACCAGAATCGTTGCCGCCATTGCTATCGAACCCCTTCGGCGGGCGGCGCATTCGCCGCTTCACCTTGTTTGGTTACCGTCCCGGCCTGGGCGCCGGCTTGCGCCGCCTCCACGGCCGTCCCCACCTCGCGGGCATCTTTGGCGCTGATGTCCGCCGCGGCGGCGTTCTCGCTTTCGATGCGCTTTTGGGTGTTCATATTGAGCACCACGAGGCTGATACGTCTATTAACGGCTGCATACGGATCATCTTTAACCAGACTCATGCTGGAAGACAGACCCTGGATGCGCATGACCTTGCTTTCGTTCATGCCGCCGGCCACCAATTCCTGGCGCGAGGCATTGGCGCGGTCAGCCGACAATTCCCAGTTGCTATAGGCGCGTTCGCCGCGCGCGTACTGCGACGCGTCGGTGTGGCCCGAGATGCTGACCTTGTTGGGCAGCTCGTTCAGCACCGGCCCCAGCTCGCGCAGGATGTCGCGCATGTACGGCTGCACTTCGGCGCGGCCGGTGGCGAACATGGGGCGGTTCTGGTTGTCGATGATCTGAATGCGCAAGCCTTCGGTCGTCAGGTCGATCAGCAGTTGCGGCCTGAAGCTTTTCAGGACGGGGCTGGTCTCGATGACGTTCTCAAGGCGCTTTTTCAGGTTTTCCAGGCGGTGCTGCTCGCGCCGTTCGGCGTCGCCCATGGGCTGGGACTCAACCCGGTTGCCCTGACCCTTGCGGACATCGCCCTCGCTGCGCAAGGGGTCACGCCCGCCGCCCGGCACCGCGCTGGTTTCGGCCGAGCTGCTGGGGCCGCCCGTGATCGCCACGCGCAGCGGCATGCGGAAGTATTCCGCGATGCCCTTGAGTTCTTCGCGTGGCACGATGCTGATCAGCCACAGCACCAGAAAGAACGCCATCATCGCGGTAATGAAGTCGGCGTAGGCGATTTTCCAGCTTCCGCCGTGGTGTCCGCCGCCCTTGACCTTCTTGCGGCGGATCACCACACGGTGGTTGTTTACCGTGCTCATGGCCCGCTCCGTCAGGCCTTGCCGGTCGACTTGGTTTGCCGGACGTGTTCTTCCAGTTCACCAAAGGTCGGACGCACGGACGAGAACAGCACCTTGCGGCCAAATTCCACCGCCAGTTGGGGCGGGTAGCCGTTCATGCTGGCCAGCAGCGTGGTCTTGATGCATTCCAGCACTTTCATGGCTTCGTCGTTGCGGCGTTCAACCCGCGAGGCCAGCGGCCCCACGAAACCGTACGCCAGCAAGATGCCCAGGAACGTACCGACCATGGCCTTGGAGATCAGGTCGCCCAGAATGGCGGGCGGCTGATCCACGGCGGCCAGCGCCTTGATCACGCCCAGCACCGCGGCCACGATACCGAAGGCCGGCAGACCATCGGCCATCTGCTGCAGCGCATGCGCGGGCACTTCGCGTTCATGGCGATAGGTCTCGATTTCCTCGTCCATGAGCGTTTCGATTTCAAACGAGCTCATGTTGCCGCTGATCATGATGCGCAGGTAGTCCGTAATGAACTCCATGAGCTTCGCGTCTTTGGCGATGCGGGGATATTCGCTGAAGATCGGGCTGGACGCCGGATCCTCGATGTGCGATTCGATGGCCATCAGGCCTTCACGGCGCGCCTTGTTCAGCAACACATACAAGAGAGCCATCAGCTCCATGTACACATCTTTGCTGTAGCGCGAGCTTTTCAGCGCGTCGGGCAGCGCCTTCTTCACCAGCATCAGCGACTTTTTGCTGTTGCCGGCCAGAAAAGCCCCAAAGGCCGCACCAAAGATCAGCGTCAGCTCGAAGGGCTGGTAAAGCGCGCCCAAATGGCCGCCCAGCGCTATGAAGCTGCCGACGACCGACACGATCACCACGAGAAAACCGATAACAATCAACACATCAGGCCCCTGCCAACGAAGTCTAAAACTAGCGTCAATGATCCCCTGTTCCCCCCGACCCAAAAAGGCGGGTTACGGGGAGTTTTCCAGGGCTTTTGATGTATTTGGACGCAAACTGCGCGCGTCCGGTCAGGGACGGGCGTCGCCAAAGAGAGGCGCGGGACGGGTGCCGGCGCGCGCTTTGGCCGCTGCGCGCGTCTTGCCGGCGCGAGGTGGCGGACGGCAGATCGCGCACACAAAATCCGATTGCGGATCGTGGGCGTGGGCAATGAAATGGCCGCCGCATTGGCGGCAGGCGGACAGCTGCAGCATGCCGCTGTCAAAGAAGCGCACTAGCATCCAGGCGCGGGTGAAGCTCAGCACGGGCTCGGCGCTTTCGGCCGTATCCAGGCCGGCGTTTTCCAGGTAGAGGCGATAGGCATCGATGATGGCCCGTATACCCTTGCTGCTGGTGCGCGCGTTCAAGAACGAATAAACGTTGTAGAACAGCGACGAGTGGATGTTCGGCAGCCAGGTCATGAACCAGTCAACCGAGAACGGCAGCATGCCCTTGGGTGGCGAGCAACCGCGAATTTCACGGTACAAGCGTGCGAGGCGGTCGTGGCTGAGGCTGGTTTCAGCTTCCAGAACCTGTAACCGGGCCCCCAGGGTAATCATGGAGCTGGCAAGCAGGATGTCGTCCGCTTCCTGAGATACGCTTTTGGAGGCCATTACGCGAGTCCGAGTGGGTGGTCGAGCGGCCGTCAGGCCAGTTCTTCAACAGGTTGCTTGGCCAACAGGATCGTTGCGTGGGCTTGTTGCAGCGCACCACCCAGCACATCGTGGGTCAGCGCGGACAGCAGGCTGTAATCATCAAAGCGGAACCGGCACAACAGCGAGCTGGAGCTGGCCAACTTCACCAATTGCGCCGGTGACAGACGCATCAGAATATCGGCAACTTCGTTGCTGAATCCCAAACGAAACATGGATGCTGCATAGTCATCACGCAACATACGTTGCGCAAGTAACAGGTATGACAGATTCACTTCACGAATATCTGCCAGCAATGAATTTTCGACTTGTTGCACGCCCTACTCCCTATCCCTAATCCCACCCACGGGGGCTCTATGACCAAAAGCACCGACGCCTTAATAGCGCCTGAATGCTGCTGCATCCTGTTTTAATGCGAAATGTATCATTTGTTCGCAATTTAAGTAAAATTTACCACAGGTGATGTCATTTTCTATGACTTATATGACAAATCTTTGTTGATATTGCGCAACCTGTGAGTTTAGATACACATTGACATAGAAACTCGTGACGAATTTACGTCAATTTGGCAAATAAGCATTCAAAACATTGCGTACTTCCGCGAATGAAATGTTGTGTTGTGCCGACAATGACACCTTGCCGATCACTCAATCCTGGTCGCTTTAGCGCAGCCGCGCGTTTGTCGACAATGTCGCAAATTGACAACGTTTGACGATGCGTCACGATGGATACAGCCTGACATTCCCGCAATGCCCCACGCAGATGACAGCTTGGTCGAATATGCCCCGCTAGTGCGGAAGCTGGCCCTGCAATTGCTCGCCCGGCTACCCGCCAGCGTTGAGCTCGACGACCTGATACAGGCCGGCATGATCGGCCTGCTTGACGCCGTAAGGCGCTATCAGGAAACCGCAGACGCCCAATTCGAGACCTACGCCACGACCCGTATCCGTGGCGCGATGCTGGACGAGCTACGCGGCCAGGACTGGCTGCCGCGCAGCGTCCGCACCAAGGCGCGCAAAATCGAGCAGGCCATTCAACAGCTGGAACAACGCTTGATGCGCGCGCCTTCCGAGGCCGAGATCGCCGCCCAGCTTGAAATGCCGATCGGGGAATACCAATCGCTGCTGCACGACGCCCAAGGCGTGCAGATCGTGCATTACGAAGACTTCACCACCGAACCCGATTCCGCCTCCGGCCAATCCGACTGGACCGCGACGCTGAACCACGGCTCGGCCGGTGGCAACCCGCTGGATGCCCTATTGGCTGGCGACTTCCGCCAGGCGCTGGTGCAGGCGATTGACGCGCTGCCTGATCGCGAAAAATTGTTGCTGTCGCTGTGTTACGAGCAAGGGCTGAACTTGAAAGAGATCGGCGCCATCATGAATGTGACCGAGGCACGGGTGTGCCAACTGAGGTCGCAGGCGACCGCGCGGATCCGGGCCAAGCTGAAAGAAATGGCCTGGCAGGAGCTGCCGCTGGAAGGGCAGATCGCGCAGATCATTTGATGGGTCGATTTCGCGACAGGAAACTCCCCCGGAAATCCATCGCTGTTCGGGCCATATAGCCGAACGCCACGCTGATAGCCTTTCGCACAGCTCACTAATCCGCAAGCAGTCGCGTTCAAACCGCGCGCCGCCCCTTTTCCTGGAATTTCGCAATGACCGCAGCCGATCATTTGACTCAGGCCATCTCCGACGCCTACGACGAAACCCCCTATATATCGAACGCATTCGCGTACACGTCGCCGGGCAACCTGCGCGCAGTGGCAAGCCTTTATGGCTTGGCCGCGCCCGCGCTTGAGAGCGCCCGGGTACTGGAACTGGGCTGCGCCGCGGGCGGCAACCTGCTTCCCTTCGCGCTGGCCTATCCCAACGCTCGCGTCGTCGGCATAGACTTGGCGCCGCACCAGATCGAGGCGGGCCAACAGGTGGCGGAAAAGACTGGCGCCCGCAATCTGGACCTGCGCGCAATGAGCGTGACCGATGTCACCCCTGAATTGGGCGTGTTCGACTACATCATCTGCCACGGCGTGTTCAGCTGGGTTCCGCCCGAAGTCCGCGACGCCATCCTGCGCATCTGCCGCGAAAACCTGGCGCCCGAAGGTGTTGCCTACGTCAGTTACAACACCTACCCAGGATGGAAAGCCGCGGACGTGGTCCGCGATGCCATGATCCTGAACAGCTTTGGCGCGCAAACCGCCCAAGAGAAGCTGGCCAGCGCCAAAGAGATGCTGGACCTGTTGGAAAACGGCTTGTGGCACAACAATCCGCTGCAGTCGGCTCTGCAAGGCGCGGCGCACAAACTTCGCGGACAGTCCGACCACTACCTGCTGCACGAATACCTGGAAGCGATCAACACGCCTTGCTACTTCCTGGAATTCGCCGCTGCCGCCCAGCAGGCCGGGCTGGCGTATGTGACGGACGCCGAACCGCATCTGACCTTCGCTTCCACCTACGGCAGCAAGGTAGCGCTAGGCCTGAACGGTTTGTCGGCCAAGGGCAACCGCGAAATGCGCGAACAGTATCTGGATTTCGCCGTGGGCCGCTCTTTCCGCAAAAGCCTGCTGGTGCATGGCGAGCGCGCTGAAAAAATGCTGGAACAACCCGAAGGCACGGCGTTCAAGGCGATGCACTTCGCCACGCGGCTTGACGCCGCCGCCGCCTCGCCTGGCGCCTCGGCGGAACATCGCCACTACCTGACCCCCAACGGCGCGACACTCAGCACCAAAGACCCGGCCATGCTCGGCATGATCGACGCGATGAACAAGGCCTGGCCCCGCTCGCTGCCGTTTGACGCGCTGCTGGACATTGCGCGCGCGCACAATCCGGGCATGCAAGGTGAGAACCTGGCCAATGCGGTCTATATGAACCTGATCACGCTGGTGCAATCCAGCGCCGTGCATTTCCGCATGGAACCATCGTCCTACCTGGCGCCCGACAGCAAGCCCGCTTTGATCCCGGGCGCCCGCGAACTCCTACATGAAGTAACAAGCACGGTATGCCAAGTGGGCATGTACAACCTGTGGCACCAACCCGTAACGCCGCCTGCCGATGCATTGGGCCGATTCGTCGCCCTGCATATGGACGGCTCGCGCAGCGTGGCGGAGCTTCGCACCCTGACGCGCGACACCCTGACGTCCGGACGCACGCCCCACCCCAACGGCGAGTCTTATAAGGGTGCGCGGAATCTGGAACCCGTCGCGCAGGAATTCCTGAATGCCTTGCTGGCCGAATTGCGTCGCACGGGCCTGCTGGTGAATTGACGCTTACAACTTCCGCGGCCAGCGCCTTATGGGCAAGCGCGGGGCAAGCGCCGGGCAAGCGCCGCGAAACCGCCCCATAAAGCCAACATATTTACGATTGCCGAAAAAAAAGCCTAAAGATTGATTTGGGACTGCCGTAATCCTGACAACGGAGAAATTCGAAGACGCAAGAAAGCGAATTCTCCCGTTAACACGATGGGCGGCCCCGCTGCCCGGTTTGAAGAAGCCTTTCTCTCTTGGGAGCCTAAACATGGCTGCAGTCATTAATACCAACTACTTGTCGCTCGTTGCTCAGAACAACCTGAACAAGTCGCAATCGTCCCTGGGTACCGCCATCGAACGCCTGTCGTCGGGCCTGCGCATCAACAGCGCCAAGGACGACGCTGCCGGTATGGCCATTGCCAACCGCTTCACCGCGAACGTCAAGGGCCTGACCCAAGCCGCTCGTAACGCCAACGACGGTATCTCGCTGGCTCAGACGACGGAAGGCGCCGCCTCCGAAGTCAACACCCACCTGCAACGTGTTCGCGAACTGTCGGTGCAAGCCGCCAACGGCAGCTACTCGCAAGAACAGCTGAACTCGATGCAAGACGAAATCAACCAGCGTCTGTCGGACATCGACCGTATCTCGGAACAAACCGACTTCAACGGCGTGAAGGTTCTGTCGGATTCGGCCAAGCCCCTGACGCTGCAAGTTGGCGCCAACGACGGCGAAACGATCACCCTGAACCTGTCGGAAATCAGCGTCAAGACGCTGGGTCTGGACGGCTTCAACGTCAACGGCTCGGGCGTGACCCAAAACCGTTCGGCCACCGTGTCCGACCTGCAAGCTGCTGGCGGTACCGCCGTCGGTAACGACTGGACCGTCACCACGACGCACGCTGCTGCCACGGCTGACCAAACCTTCGCCAAGCTGGAAAACGGCAACACCGTCAGCGTTGGCACTGGCGCCACCGGCGTGACCTACACGTACGACGCCGCCAACAAGAACTTCACGTTCACCGACAAGTCGGCTTCGAACGCTGGTGCTGTTACGGCTCTGGCGACCTCGCTGCGCCCGGCTACCGGCACCGCCACCGGCACCTACACGCACGCCAACGGTTCGTCGTCGACGTCGTTCCAAGTTGACGCGACGGGCAAGGTTACGGTCGGCGGCCAAGACGCCTACCTGGACGCCGCCGGCAACCTGACCACCAACAGCTCCAGCGCCACCGCTGCTACGCTGGAAACGGTCATGACCGCCGCCTCGAACAACACCGGCGCCGCCGGCAACTCGTCGGTGTCCATCGGTGGCAAGACGTACTCCAACACGGGTACGGCTGCTCAACTGTCCTTCACCAACACCATCGCTTCGGATGCACTGCTGGCAGCGGTTAATGCCAACACCACCGCCGGCGACGTGATCATCACGCTGGGCCAAGGCATCACCAGCGCCAACGTCACCTTCACCAGCGGCGCGTCGACCGACACGTACGTTGACGACAAGGGCACGTTCACCACGACCAAGACGTTCGACACGACCTACACCGTTGACCCCAACACGGGCAAGGCTACGGTCAAGAGCGGCACGGGCACGGGCGACTACGAAGCCAAGGTTGGTGCTGAAGCCAAGGTCAACAGCTCGGGCAAGCTGACCACGGAAGACACCAGCAAGGGCACGAAGACCACCGATCCGCTGAAGACCCTGGACGCCGCCTTCACCAAGCTGGACAAGCTGACCGGCGAGCTGGGTGCTGTGCAGAACCGTCTGGAATCGACGATCTCGAACCTGAACAACGTGGTCAACAACCTGTCCAACGCTCGTTCGCGTATTCAAGACGCCGACTACGCCACGGAAGTGTCGAACATGTCCAAGGCTCAGATCCTGCAACAAGCTGGTACCTCGGTTCTGGCGCAAGCCAACCAAGTGCCGCAAACGGTTCTGTCGCTGCTGCGTTAATTCTCGGCAAAGACACGAACCCGCGGGGGAAACTTCGGTTTCCCCGGCTGGCGGCCAGTACCGGTCCTTCGCGCCGGGCCTGGCCATCTCAAGAAACCCGCTTTCAGCGGGTTTTTTTTCGTCTGTCGCGCCTAGCGGGCTCTTTCGGGAAAGTGGCGCGGAATTCCGACGCTGATTCACGGAATGAAGGACGGGGGCAGTTCGTAGAATCGTCCAGACTCCACCCTCAGGCCTCGCGCCTTCCCGTTACAAGCACTCATGTCGAATCCGGCCTATTTTCACCGTCAGGCGATCGCCGAACCGGGACTTCTTGCCCCCAGCCACTCTCCTGTGCACTTGCGGGCAACCGCCCATCTATATGGCGTGACGGCGCCCGCGCTGGAACATGCGCGGGTGCTCAGCCTGGGTTGCGGCACGGGCGAAGGCCTGTTCCCCTTTGCCCTGGCCTACCCAGAGGCCCAGGTCATCGGCATTGATGCCTTGGAAGCCGCTATCGGGCAGGGCCAACAGATGGCGGCCTCGCTGGGCTTGACCAATGTCACGTTGCTGGCGCAGAGCTACGACGACCTGGCGCCGGAACAGGGCCAGTTCGACTACATCATCGCGACGGGCCTATATAGTTACCTGCCGCCCGAACATGCCCAAGCCTTGCTTGAGCGCTGCGGCGGGCTGCTCACGCCGAATGGCGTCCTGTATGTGGATTACCACGTCTACCCAGGCGCCAAGGCGCAAGAAGTCGTTCGAGACGCCATCCTGTTGCATGGGCATGCCGCGCAGTCGCAAGAGCAACTTAGAAGCAGCGCGGCCGCTGCGCTGACGCTGTTCACGGAAGGCGTCTCCGGCGCCAATCCGATGGCGAATCAATTGGCCGTCGTCGCCGCCCAGGTCCAGCGCGCCTTGGACGGGCAGGTGCAAGCCAGCGTTGACCCGTTCTCCTGCAACCCCTGCTACTTCATCGAATTTGCCGGACGCGCCGCACAGGCGGGCCTGGGCTATGTGGGGGATGCCCAGGCGCTGGCGGAAATTCCGCTGCACATGGGGCAGAACGTCTCGTTGACGAATAGCCTGCTGACGATGGGGCAGCCTGCGACCGTCAAACAGCAATACCTGGACTTCGCGACGGGACGCGGATTCCGCCAAAGCCTGTTCACCACGCAGGCAAACGCTGAACAAACCAAGCCCCGTCCCGATCTGGCCCGCATGAAAGACCTGCGCTGGGCCAGTGGCGCACAACGTCTTGCCGCCAATGGCCAGGAACAGGGAGCCACGTATGTGAACCACCTGGCCCGCGGCCTGGTGACGACAGAACCGCATATGGTCAGGCTGTTGGACACGCTGTGGCACGCCTGGCCCGGGACCTTGCCCTACACGACGCTGGTTGCCGTGTTCATGCATGCGGAAGGGCTGGATGATTCGGCGGCCCGCAAGCTGCTGGACAAATCACTGCTGACCTTGATGGAGCACGACCTTGTCCACTACTGCCTGGATGCCGGGCCGTACGATCGCGACGACGACGCCCCCACCCGTCCGCTGCCTTGCGTCGCGGTCTCGGCGCCTGCGCCGGGTTCGGATCCGGCGCCACGCTGCTTCAACCTGTGGCACGAGCCTGTCAATCTGGTTCTGTCGGAAAACCAGCGCGAAATGGCCCGCCGCCTTGGCGAAGGACTGTCGCTGCTACAGGTGAATACCGCCCCAGCTTCAACCGAAGTCGGAATCATCCAGGATACGTCGACCCTGCTCGAATTCCTGGGCTTGCTCAAACGCTATGGGCTGTGTCAGGGCTCGGCGTCGTCCTGGGCGTCGATGCTTGGCAATGCCCTGTCTGCCAGCGGCGGCCAGGCGCAGTTCTTCGGGCTGTACAGCGGCGCCTTGGCCCGCCAGTGCCTGAACCAACGGATACTGGCCGCCAATGCGATGCGAGGCGGGCTACCCTCCTCTGCCGAATCCATGGCGATGCGTATCCAGGACCTGCTGAACGAGCGCCAATTCGACAAGGCAGAGGCCTTGGCCCGGCAACTGGCCAAGACGGTGCCGGGCGCGTCGGCCGCGTGGGAACCGCTGGCCGTCACGCTGTGCAATACCGGGCGTTTCCAGGAGGCGCTCGCCCCCGCGCTGCAGATGCTGGACCTGGCGCCGGCCCGGGCACAGTGCTACATCATTCTGGCGTCTTGCCTTACCGCGTTGACGCGCACGTCTGAAGCGATCGGCACCGCGCGCCGCGCGGTGGAGCTTGCCCCCAAGGATGCGAATGCCCACGGCGTGCTTGGCGATGCGCTATGCGCCGAGCTGCGCTACAAAGAGGCGCAGGCAAGCTGCCTGACCGCCTTGGCCTTGGACCCTCTTCAAGAAAAGGCCAGGACCAATCTCAGCAAGATCCTCATGGACCGAGGCGACGCCGAAGGCGCGGTCGCCGCCGCAAGGGCCGCGGTATCCATTGCCCCCAAGGCGCTTATTCCCCACAACAACCTGCTGTTTGCCCTGAACTACTCGCCGAGCGCCAGCGCCGAAGAAGTGTTCGAGGCCTACCGCCAATACAATCGTACGCACTGCGAAGCGCTGCGCGCGACGTGGCAGGCGCACACGAACAAGCGCGATACGCGCCGCCGCATTCGCGTGGCCTACGTATCGCCGGATTTTCGCCAGCATTCGGGCAATTACTTTATCGAGCCCCTGCTGGCCAACCATGATCGCGAGGCCTTCGAACTCTGCGCCTATGCCGAATTCGTGGCGAAAGACGCGGTCACCGCGCGCTTTGAACGCTACTTCGATCAGTGGACGCCGACCGCGGGCATGAGCGACAGCGCGCTGGCGGAGCGCATCCGCGCCGACGGTATCGACATTCTTATCGATGTTGCCGGCCACACCGGCGGCAACCGCCTGGGCGTGTTCGCCCGCAAGCCGGCTCCGGTTTCCCTGACCTGGCTTGGCTTCGGCTACACAACCGGCCTGAATGCCATCGACTACATCATGAGCGATGAAGTCATGGCGCCCACCGGCTCCGAAGCCTTGTTCTCGGAAAAGCCCTGGCGCCTGGCCGACACCAATTTCATCTATCGCGCGGGCACCACGATGGGCGACTGCGGCGAGCTTCCCGCACTGAAGAACGGCTACATCACGCTGGGCAGCCTGACGCGCGCGATCCGCATGAACGACAAGGTGGTGCGGGTGTGGTCGGATATTCTTCGCCGCCTGCCCAATGCCCGCCTGGTGGTCAACAGCAACAGCTATCGAGACGGCCCCATGCGTGAAGAGCTGGCCGGCCGCTTCATGGCCCAAGGTATCGAGCGCGAACGGCTGCTGATCGGCTGGGAATCGCCGCCATGGAATGTCCTGCGCAACATGGACATCGGCCTGGACTGCTTCCCGCACAACTCGGGCGTCACGCTGGTGGAAACGCTCTATATGGGCGTGCCCTACGTCACGCTGGCCAGCCGCCCCAGCGTTGGCCGCATCGGCAGTTCCGTCCTGAACGGCATCGGCCGGCCGGAATGGATCGCCCAGACCGAAGAGGAATACATCCAGAAGGTCGTGGCCCTGGCCAGCGACTTGCCGACGCTGGCCCGTACTCGTGCCGGCCTGCGCGCTGAGATGCACGCCAGCCCCCTCATGGACGAACCCGCGTTCGCCCGCAAGTTCGAAACCGCCCTGCGCGGCATGTTCAACACCTGGTGCGAATCCCAAGCATGAAAGCCATCATTCTTGCCGGGGGCCTTGGCACCCGGATCTCTGAAGAAACCCATACGCGCCCCAAGCCGATGATCGAGATCGGCGGGCGGCCCATCCTGTGGCACATCATGAAAACCTATTCCGCCCACGGCGTGAACGACTTCGTGATCTGCTGCGGCTACAAGGGCTACATGATCAAGGAGTACTTCGCCAACTACTTCCTGCACATGTCGGATGTGACCTTCGACATGGCCGACAACCGCATGGAAGTGCACCAGCGCAAGGCCGAACCCTGGCGCGTGACGTTGGTGGACACCGGCGAAAACACCATGACGGGCGGCCGCCTGAAGCGCGTGGCGGACTACGTGAAGGAAGACGAGGCGTTCTGCTTCACCTATGGCGACGGCGTGGCCGACATCGACATCAGCGCCCTGATTGCGTTTCATCGCAAGCATGGCAAGGCGGCCACGGTCACCGCCGTGCAGCCGCCTGGACGCTATGGCGCGCTGCGCCGCGAGGGCGACCGCGTGACCGGTTTTACCGAAAAGCCGCGCGGCGATGGCGGCCTGATCAACGGCGGCTTTTTTGTGTTGGCGCCCAGCGTGCTGTCCCTGATCGATGACGATGACACAACCTGGGAAGCCGGCCCACTGGAAACGCTGAGCCGCGACGGCGAACTGCATGCCTTCGAACACCTGGGCTTCTGGCAGCCGATGGACACGCTGCGTGAAAAGAACCTGCTGGAATCGCTGTGGAGCACGGGCAAGGCGCCATGGAAAGTCTGGTAAGCCCCAACGCCGCGTTCTGGCGCGGCAAGCGCGTCGTGCTGACCGGGCATACCGGCTTCAAGGGAAGCTGGCTTGCTTTGTGGCTGCATCGCCTTGGCGCACGGGTTACGGGTATCGCCCTGCCCCCCGCCAGCGAACCCAGTCTGTTTCAAGCGGCCGGCGTTGGCGACCTGATCAAGAGCTGCTACTGCGATATCCGCGACGCCGCCGCGCTACGTGAACACGTCGTGGCCGCCCAGCCCGAGATCGTGCTGCACCTGGCCGCGCAGGCCTTGGTGCGGCCCAGTTACGCGCAGCCGCTGGACACGTTCGCCACCAACATCATGGGTACGGCGCACCTGCTTGATGCGCTGCGGGCCACGCCGTCCACGCGCGTGGCGGTCATGGTCACGACCGACAAGGTCTACCGCAACAACGAATGGCCGTACCCGTACCGCGAAAGCGACACGCTGGGCGGGCACGACCCCTACAGCGCCAGCAAGGCAGCCAGCGAACTGGTCATCGCGTCGTACCGCGACGCCTTCCTTCAGGCCCAGGGCGTGTCGATCGCGACCGCGCGCGCGGGCAATGTCATCGGCGGCGGCGACTGGTCAGTGGACCGGCTGCTGCCGGACGCAGTGCGTGCCTGGCAACGCGACGGCGAACTGCACGTGCGGCGGCCGGATTCCGTGCGGCCATGGCAACATGTGCTGGAACCGCTGGCGGGCTATCTGACGCTGGCCGAAGCCCTCTGGGGTAACCCGGCGCTGGCGGACGCCTACAACTTCGGCCCCGACGCCACCGAGGCGGCGGCGGTGCGTACCGTGGTGGACCTGGCGCAAGACGCCTATGGCCGCGGACGCACACGCTATGCCGAGCACATCGACGGCCCGCACGAAGCCGGCCTGCTGACGCTGGACACCGCCAAGGCGCGCGCCGCCTTGCAAGTCACGCCGCGTTGGCCGCTGGCACAGGCGGTAACGCGCAGCATGGACTGGTATCGCCGCTTTGACGCGGGCGAAGATGCGCTGGCCCTGTGCCACGCCGATATCGATCTGTACGAGGCGCGGCCATGAGCCTGGACATTATCGACACGCCGTTGGCCGGCCTGAAGATCGTGCAACGCCATCCGCGTGGCGACGCGCGCGGCTTTCTTGCCCGCCTGTTTGACGGCGCCGACCTGCGCGCCTGCGGCTGGGACGGGGCCATGGAACAAGTCAACCATACCTACACCGCGCAGGCCGGCACCGTTCGCGGCATGCACTACCAGTTGCCACCCCATGCCGAGATCAAGCTCGTCAGTTGCATCCGCGGCGCCGTCTGGGATGTGGCCGTGGACGTGCGCCGGGGTTCGCCCACCTTTCTTCAGTGGCATGCCGAGCGCCTGTCCGCCGACAACGGCCGCGCGCTGTTGATCCCGGAAGGCTTCGCTCACGGTTTTCAAACCCTGACCGACGACGTCGACATGCTCTATTGCCATTCCGCGCCGTATGCGCCCCAGTCCGAGGCCGGCCTGCACTGCCAGGACGCCCGACTGGGTATCGCCTGGCCCCTTCCCCTTACCCAAGTGTCCGAGCGTGATCAGCAACATCCTCGCCTGGACACTGCATTTCCGGGAGTCGCACTGTGAAGTGCCGTCATTGCCAGGCTGAATTGCGCCTGCCTTTCCTGGACCTGGGCCACGCGCCCCCGTCCAATGCCTACCTGAGCGCCACTGCCCTGCGCGGCCCCGAGACCTGGTTTCCGCTGCGCATTCTGGTGTGCGAAACGTGCTGGCTGGTCCAAACCGAAGACCACGCCGGTCGCGAAGCGTTGTTCACCGACGACTATGCCTACTTCAGTTCGTTTTCGTCTTCCTGGCTGGCCCATTCGCGCCGCTATGTGGATGAGATGATCGGCCGGTTCGGCCTGAACGCCAGCAGCATGGTCACCGAAATCGCCGCCAACGATGGCTACCTGCTGCAATACGTGCAGGCGGCCGGCATCCCTTGCTATGGGGTCGAACCCACGGCCAGCACCGCGCAAGCCGCCCGCGAGCGCGGTATCGACATCGTGCAGCGGTTCTTTGGCGTGGAACTCGGCGACGAGTTGGCCGAACAGGGCCGCGCGGCGGACTTGATCGCTGCCAACAATGTGCTGGCGCACGTGCCGGACATCAATGATTTCGTCTCCGGCTTCGCGGCGCTGCTCAAGCCGCAGGGCGTGGCCACGTTCGAATTTCCGCACTTGCTGCGCATGGTGCAGGAAAGTCAGTTCGACACCGCCTACCACGAGCATTACTCCTACCTGTCTTTGACCGCCGTGTCGCGGATCTTCGCCGCCAACGGGCTGGCGGTGTTTGACGTAGAGCCTCTTTCCACCCACGGCGGCAGCCTGCGCGTCTTTGCGCAACGCCTGGACACCGGCAAGCATGAGGTCACCGCCGACGTGGCGCGCACCTTGGCCGAAGAGCAGCAGGCCGGCATGACCAGCCCCGCCTTCTATTCGCGCTTCCAGGAACAGGCCGAGCGCGTCAAGAACGACCTGCTGGCCTTCCTGGTGGAACTGCGCCGCAGCGGCAAACGCATCGCCGCGTATGGCGCGGCCGCCAAAGGCAACACGCTGCTGAATTTCGCCGGCGTGCGCCCCGACCTGCTTGCCTACGTGGTCGACCTGAACCCCGCGAAACAAGACAAGTACCTGCCCGGCAGCCACATTCCCATCGTCGCGGAAGCCACGCTTCGGGAAGACAAGCCCGAGTACATCCTGATCCTGCCGTGGAACCTGAAGACCGAGGTGTCGGCGCAGCTGGACTACGCGCGCCGTGAATGGAACGCGAAGCTGGTCACGGCCATTCCATCCTTGTCCATCGAGAGCGCGGCGCAGTAATGCACAAACAGCCGGACAGACAACCGGACAAGCCGCCGGTCACGGTGTTGGGCGCCACGGGCTTCATCGGCCGGCATCTTGTCGCGCGCCTGCGCGCGGACGGCACGCCTTGCGAAGCGCCGCCTCGCCAAGACCGGTCGCTGTTGACCCGGCCCTTGGGCCACGTCGTCTACGCCATCGGTCTGACCTCGGATTTCCGCAGCCGGCCGTTGGACACCGTGGAGGCACATGTCTGCCTGCTGCGCGGCCTGCTTGCGGCCGGCAACTTCGATAGCCTGACCTACCTGTCCAGCACACGGGTCTACGCCGGCTCTGCCGATACGCGCGAAAGCGCCACGCTTGCCGTCAACCCAAATGACCCGAGCGACCTCTACAACCTGTCCAAGCTCATGGGTGAATCGCTGTGCCTGCACGGTGGCCGCAGCGGGGCCAAGGTGGCGCGCCTGTCCAACATCGTGGGCCTGCGCGATACGCCCGACAGCTTTATCGACCAATTGCTGGAAGAAGGCGCGCGCGGCAACGGCATTACGCTGCGCACCTCGCTTTCTTCACGCAAGGACTATCTCTACATTGACGACGCGGTGACGCAAATACTGGCTATTGCGCAATCAGAAGTCGCCCGCGGCATCTTCAACGTGGCGCATGGCGCAAGCGTCGACAACCGCGAAGTTGCCCACTGGTTGCAACACACGCTGGGCTATCGCTGCAACGTGGCGCCCGGTGCACCCGAATGGGCCTTTGCCGATGTAGACGTGAACCGCATCCAGGCGCTTTGCGGCGTTGCGCCGCGCGCCTTCTCCGACTATTTCCCGAATTTTCTGGCGCAGTACCGCCTGCACAAAGGAATCTGAATGTCCTACCTTGAAACCACGCCCGACGCGCACCCCGACTACCGCCAGGAAAAAGAAGCCCGCATTGCCGGCTTCGCCACCGACCAGGAATTCCGCGAGCTGTCCATTGCGTGGCGCCAGATGGCGCTGGAACGCAAGTACATGAACAACTTCTCGTGGGCCGGCCGACCGCTGATCCAACTGCCCATGGACGCCATGGCAATGCAAGAGCTGATCTGGGCCGTGAAGCCGGACCTGATCATTGAAACGGGTATTGCGCACGGCGGTTCGCTGATGCTGTCGGCGTCCATGCTGCAATTGCTGGGCGTGGGCGAAGTGGTGGGCGTGGACATCGAGATCCGCGAGCACAACCGCAAGGCGATCGAAGCGCATCCGCTGGCACAGCGTATCCACCTGATTGAAGGGTCCAGCATTGATCCCGCGACCATCGCTCAAGTGCGCGCACATGCCGAGGGCAAGAAGAACATCATGGTCTGCCTGGATTCCAACCACACGCACGAGCACGTGCTGGCGGAACTGAATGCCTACGCCGATCTGGTCAGCGTCGGCAGCTACTGCGTGGTCTTCGACACCTTCGTGGAAGACATGCCGGCCGACTACGAATGGCCGGGCCGTCACTGGGGCAAGGGCAACAACCCCAAGACCGCAGTGTGGGAATGGATCAAGCAGCACCCCGAGTTCGAGATCGACCGCTCGGTGGAAGACCGCCTGCTGGTCACGTCCGCACCGGACGGTTTTCTGCGCCGCAAGGCCTGAACCGCCGCTTGAGCCGAAGCCATGATCCTGATCGACCCCACTGCACGCGTTTCGCCCCTGGCCGACATCGAAGACTCCACGCGCGGCACGCGCATTGTGATCGGCCCCAAGGCTGTCGTGGATGCCTTCGTGAAAATCAAGCCCGCCGGCGGCTCGGGCGATGTCGAGATCGGCCCGGAGTGCGTGATCAATTCGGGCTGTGTGCTGTATACGGGCCACGGTATTCGCATGGGCGCGCGCGTGGCGGTTGCCGCCAACTGCACGTTCGCCCCCGCCAACCACGAGTTCCGCCGCCGCGATCTACCCATTCGTGAGCAAGGCTTCCGACCAAGCAAGGGCGGCATTGTCATCGAGGATGACGTCTGGATCGGCGCCAACTGCGTGCTGCTGGACGGCGCCATCCTGCGCGAAGGCTGTGTGATTGCCGCGGGCACGATTGTGCGCGGCGAAGTGGCGGCATTTTCGATACAGGGCGGCAACCCGATGACCGTACTGGGCTGGCGCGAAGAAACTGGCGCCTGAAGACGCCTGACGCAACGACACAACGGTAGGAACATCATGAGCACCACGCAGCGAGAACGCTTTGAAGAAGACGGCTACCTTGTCCTGAAGGACTTCTGGCAGCACGGCGAACTCATCGAACTGGAAACGCAACTGGCTGAATTGGGCCAGCGCATCGTGGGCGCGCAGTTCAACCCGCGCGACTTCGGCCAATACGAACTGGAGCCCGCCACGCAATCATTGCTGTATGACCGGCTGAAGTACCTGCCCGCCCTGTCGAGGATGTCGGGTAGCCCGACCGTCCATGACCTCTGCCGCGACCTGGGCTTGACGCATCCTTCATTGATGGGGTGCTGCAACATGCGCCTGGACAAACCGGCGGACTCGCGTCACTTGTTCGCCTGGCATCAGGATTCGCTGTACCTGCTAGGGTCGGAAAATGCCGTCACGCTGTGGATTCCGTTTCAGGACGTCAACCTGGCGTCCGGCACGATCCAGGTCATACCTGGCAGCCACAAGCGCGGCCTCTACCCCTTCAAACGTATCAGCGACAAGGTTATCGCACCTTACGTGCCGTTCCTGCAACGCGATCTCAGCCTGGATGTGGAAGTGACCGAGACGCCGGAGACTATCACCGCCGAACGTGGCGACGTCGTCATATTCAAGCAGATGCTCCTGCATCGAAGCACGCCCAACCTGGGTGAACAGATCCGCTGGACCACGCAATTGCGGATCACCGATCTGGCTGATGCGGAGTACCGACGCCAACGCTTTCCCACCGGCGACCGCACCAACATTTTTTACGTCGACTATCCCGGCCACAACGCCCAGCAACGCCGAGAGCAAGAATCCGAGAACGCAGCCACATGAACGACACTACTGACCCCTCCCGCTTTCGCCAGGACGGCCGCAGCACTGGCCGCGAAGTGAATTACCGCGCCGAATTGGGCGACTTCTTTGGTGCCGCACGAGGCAGCGCAGTCGAGAAACTGGAGAACTTCCCCTGTTTCGTGCCTCGCCAGAGCATCGCGCGCTTTCTGTGCTTGTCCGAACTCTTCAAGATGGCGCTGCACGTGCAAGGCGACGTCATGGAATGCGGCGTGAACTGGGGCGGCGGCCTGATGACGTTCGCCCAATTGAGTGCCACGCTTGAACCCGTCAACCTGCAACGGCGCATCGTCGGCTTCGATACATTCTCGGGCTTTTCGGGCATAGCCGAGCAGGACCAGCATGCCGTGATTCAGACGACCGAACGCCGCATCAACGGATATGAAGCAGACAGCTTCAACGACCTTCAACGCGCGATCGAGCTATTCGACGGGAACCGCTTCATCGGGCACATTCAGAAGGTCGAATTGGTGAAGGGTGACGTCGCTGAAAGCGTGCCGCGTTATCTAGCGCGCGAACCGCAGACCGTGGTGTCGCTGTTGCACCTGGACCTGGACCTGTACGAGCCCACCAAGATCTGTCTCGAACACTTCGTGCCGCGCATGCCGAAGGGTGGCGTCATCGTCTTCGACGAATTGAACAATCGCACCTGGCCGGGCGAGACGCTGGCAGTGATGGAAAAACTAGGCTTGAACAAGCTCAGGATTCAAAGATTTACCTACGAACCGCACGTAAGCTACGCCATCCTTGAGTAAGCGTCGCCGGCAGCCAGCCTGTCGGCCAATCCTCACCAAACCGCACTTTTTCCACGCTATTCCCCTTTTGAGGTACTTGCCGCTTCCCTCATAATTGCCGTCGCACCGCTTTTGTATCTATATTTTTCAGCCCCATGACCGCCACGCCCCCCGATCCTTTCGCTACGCAGTACGACAGCACGACGGATCCAGATGCCACGGCACCGGTCGATGATGCGCAGACCCAGCGTCTGCGCGAAGAGAACCGCGCATTGCGCGAATTGCTGGCCGCCCAGGTGCAGGCCATTGCTCCCACGCCCCCACCCGCCAAATCGGGCTGCCTGCGCCGCATCGGCTGGGCGCTGATTTCGGCGCCGGGCGCCGCGCTGGTGGGTTGGCGTGCCCTATTCTGGCGCGAGGATGCTCCACCGATGACCGGGCGCCGGGTCGGTTCGGCGACGCTGACCGTGCTGTACACGCTGGCCATCTATGCTGCGTTGGTGCTGCTGGTGGTGTCCTGGAATGCGCCGAACAATGGCATCGCAGGGCCTGGCACGACGGGTGCGGTCAGTTCGGGCCGCGTACCGCTGACGCGCCTGCCCCTCGTGCCCGCTAACGAGGCGCCCAGCGATTGGGATACGTCAGGGGCCCCCCCTGTACTGAGTCCGCGCACGCAAGACGCGCCGACCGCCAATCCGGAACCCGACAAGGCGCCGCACGTCGCGCAGGCGGCGCCCGCGCCTGCCGCCCCGGAAGAAACTGGCACGGCTCCGGCCGATGGGCACACAAGCGAAAGTCCGGCCGCGAACGACGCATCAGGCGCGACATCGGCCGCGGCATCAAGCACGACATCAACCGCGCCGCAGCCCACGCTGCACATTACCGAGATTCCGGCGGAAAACCCCTTGGCCTGGGTCGATACCCTGAAAGACGCATTGGCGCGTTGCGCCGAGCTGGGTTTTTTTGAACGACCGAATTGCGCGTGGGAAGCACGCAGGCAATTCTGCGAGCCGAATCAGGGCTGGGGCGTCGTGAAGGAATGCCCTGCCCGGCCCTGACTTTGATTAGCCTGGCTTTGATTGGCCTGACTTTGCTATCCCTACCTTGATCAGGCATCAACTCACGCCCCATCGCTGTCACATCCCGGCCACGTAAAAACCCGACAATTCTTTGCACCAAAACCGCAAACCTGCGTAATAATGCGACATGTTTGATTTGGCTAGGTCACATCGGCTTCGCCGTAGCGCCTGCCGCCAGCTTTCCTCTACAAGGACACAAACCATGGATTCCATCAGCAGCACCGTCAACGCCGCCCTGGCCTTGCAAGACGTGAACCTTACGCAGGAAGTCCAGGCCCGCGTGCTGAAGAAGGCGCTGAACGCGCAAGCCGACACCGCGCTGACGCTGATGCAGTCCGTCGCCCCGATGGCCGTTGACGCCACGCTGGGCTCGCGCATCAACACGCACGCCTGATCGCGAACACCTGAACTCCGCGCCGCCCAGCACAGGGCGGCATCGGATAAAAAAAGCGCTGGTCCTTTTACAAGGCCAGCGCTTTTTGCATTGCGGCGTCAGTGTGTAAGGCGGCGCATGCGACGGCAAGCGCCGCAACACGCTACCCACCACACGTTTACTTCTTCTTCATCGGCGGCAAATCGGTGCAGACGCCTTCCGCCACTTCGGCCGCCATGCCCACCGATTCACCCAAGGTCGGGTGCGGGTGGATGGTCTTGGCGATGTCGACCACGTCGGCGCCCATTTCCACGGCCAGGGCCAGTTCGCTGATCAGGTCGCCAGCGTGGGTGCCCACGATGCTGCCGCCCAGGATGCGATGCGTTTCCGCGTCGAAAATCAGCTTGGTGAAACCTTCGTCGCGGCCGTTGGCGATGGCGCGGCCGGAAGCCGCCCACGGGAACACGCCCTTCTCGATCTTGATGCCTTGCTTCTTGGCTTCGTCTTCGGTCAGGCCTACCCATGCCACTTCCGGATCGGTGTAGGCCACCGACGGAATGACGCGCGCGTCAAAGAACGACTTCTGGCCGGCGGCGGCTTCCGCTGCCACGTGGCCTTCGTGCACGGCCTTGTGCGCCAGCATCGGCTGGCCGACGATGTCGCCAATGGCGTAGATGTGCGGCACGTTGGTGCGCATCTGACGATCGACCTCGATGAACCCGCGGTCGGTCACGGCGATGCCCGCCTTGTCGGCGCCGATCTTCTTGCCGTTGGGGCTGCGGCCCACGGCTTGCAGAACGAGGTCGTAGCGTTGCGGTTCCTTGGGCGCGCCCTCGCCTTCGAAGGTGACGTAGATGCCGTCTTTCTTGGCTTCGGCGCCCACGGTCTTGGTCTTCAACATGATGTTGTCGAAGCGGTAGGCGTTTTTCTTTTGCCAGACCTTGACCAGGTCGCGGTCGGCGCCTTGCATCAGGCCGTCCAGCATTTCCACGACGTCCAGGCGTGCGCCCAGCGTGGAGTACACCGTGCCCATTTCCAGGCCGATGATGCCGCCGCCCACGATCAACATCTTCTTGGGCACTTCACGCAGCAGCAGCGCGCCGGTGGAGTCGACGACGCGGTCGTCCTTGGGCATGAAGGGCAGCTTCACCGATTGGCTGCCGGCGGCGATGATGGCTTGCTTGAAGCGCAGCGTCTGCGTCTTGCCGTCGGCGGACGTCACGGTCAGGTGGTAGGGGTCGGCGAATTCGCCCACGCCCGTCACCACGGTGACCTTGCGCGCCTTCGCCATGCCGGCAAGGCCGCCGGTCAGCTTGGCGACCACGCTGTCCTTGTAACCGCGCAACTTGTCCAGGTCGATCTTGGGTTCGCCAAAGCTGATGCCGTGGGCAGCCAGCTCGCGGGCTTCGTCGATGACGGCGGCGTTGTGCAACAGCGCCTTGGACGGAATGCAGCCCACGTTCAGGCAGACGCCGCCCAGCGTTTGGTAGCGTTCGACCAGGACCACGGACAGGCCCAGGTCGGCGGCGCGGAAGGCGGCGGAATAGCCGCCGGGGCCCGCGCCCAGCACCAGCATGTCGTATTCACCGTCGGCCGAGCCCTTGAAGCTCGATGCCGCCGGAGCGGGCGTCGCGGCCTTGGTGGCGGGCGCGGCGGCCGGTGCCGCAGAGGCAGCCGCTTGCTTGGGCGCTTCAGCAGCCTTGGCCGGAGCATCCTTGGCGGCCGGCGCGGCGGCGGCATCAGATGCCTCCACTTCCAGCACGACCGCGCCTTCCGCGACCTTGTCGCCGACCTTGACCGCAATGGACTTCACCACGCCGCCTTGCGACGCGGGGATTTCCATCGAAGCCTTGTCGGACTCAACGGTGATCAGGCTTTGTTCGGCCTTGATCGTGTCGCCCACGGCGACCAGCACTTCGATGACTTCCACTTCCTTGAAGTCACCGATGTCCGGCACTTTGATTTGAACGGTATTGCTCATAGGGCTCCCCGTTTACAGCGCAATGCGGCGGAAGTCGGCCAGCAAGGCGCCCAGATAGGCGTTGAAGCGGGCAGCGGAGGCGCCGTCGATGACGCGGTGGTCGTACGACAGCGACAGCGGCACCATCAGGCGCGGCACGAACTGCTTGCCGTCCCAGACGGGCTTGTGCGACGAACGCGACACACCCAGGATGGCCACTTCGGGCGCGTTGATGATGGGCGTGAAGGACGTGCCGCCGATACCGCCCAAGGACGAAATCGAGAAGCAGCCACCCTGCATTTCCGCGGGCGAGATCTTGCCGTCGCGCGCCTTCTTGGACAGGTCCGTCATTTCCTGGGCGATCTGCAAGATGCCCTTCTTGTCGGCGTCGCGGATCACCGGCACCACCAGCCCGTTGGGCGTGTCGGCGGCGAAACCGATGTGGTAGTACTGCTTCAACACCAGGTTGTCGCCGTCCAGCGACGCGTTGAACTCGGGGAATTTCTTCAGGCCCGCGACCACGGCCTTGATCAGGAAGGCCAGCATCGTGACCTTGATGCCCGACTTCTCGTTTTCCTTGTTCAGCGTGACGCGCAGCGCTTCCAGGTCGGTGATGTCCGCTTCGTCGTTGTTGGTGACGTGCGGGATCATGACCCAGTTGCGGTGCAGGTTCGCGCCAGAAATCTTCTTGATGCGCGACAGCGGCTTGGCTTCGATCGGGCCGAACTTGGTGAAGTCGACCTTCGGCCACGGCAACAGGCCCAGCGCGGCGCCATCGGCCGAACCACCGGCAGCGGCGGTTGCGGGGCCGGCGGCCAGCGCTTGCTTGACGAAACCGCGCACGTCGTCGGCGGTGATGCGTTCCTTGGGCCCCGAACCCTTGACCTTGCTGAGGTTCACGCCCAGTTCGCGCGCGAATTTGCGCACGGAAGGCGAAGCGTGCGGCAGTTGCCCGGGCTTCAGGTTGGGGTCTTCCAGCGCGGCGGCGGGTGCCGGACGCGAAGCGGGAGCGGCGGCGGGCGCTTCAGCCTTGGATTCTGCTTTCGCTTCGGTCTTGGCTTCGGCCTGGGCTTCCGGCTTGGCAGCAGGCGCAGCGCCGGCGTCGCCTTCAACGACGACAACAACCGAACCCTTGGCGACCTTGTCGCCCACCTTGACCTTCACTTCCTTGACCACGCCGCCTTGCGACGCCGGGATCTCCATCGAGGCCTTGTCGGACTCCACGGTGATCAGGCTTTGTTCGGCCTTGATGGTGTCGCCCACGGCGACCATCACTTCGATGACTTCCACTTCCTTGAAGTCGCCGATGTCCGGCACTTCGATATTGACCGGGCCGCTGGCGGCGGCAGGCGCGGCGGCTTCCGCCTTGGCGGCGGGGGCAGCGGCAGCAGCCTGCTTCGGCTCTTCTTTAGCAGCGGCCATGGGGGCCTCTTCCTTGGCGGCCGGGGCGGCGTCCGAGGCTTCGGCTTCCACTTCCAGCACGACCGCGCCTTCGGCGACCTTGTCGCCGACCTTCACGGTGATGGACTTCACCACGCCGCCTTGCGACGCGGGGATTTCCATCGAGGCCTTGTCGGATTCGACGGTGATCAGGCTTTGTTCGGCCTTGATCGTGTCGCCCACCGCCACCAACACCTCAATGACTTCCACTTCCTTGAAGTCGCCGATGTCGGGAACCTTGATTTGCACGATGTTGCTCATGTCTCTTTACCCTCAGGCGTATTGCGGGTTGGCTTTGTTCGGATTGATGCCGTACTTCTTGATGGCTTCCGCCACCTTGGCCATCGGAACCTTGCCTTCGTCGGCCAGCGCGCGCAGCGCGGCAACCACGACAAAGTGGCGATCCACTTCGAAGTGCTCACGCAGCTTGGAGCGGAAGTCCGAACGGCCGAAGCCGTCGGTGCCCAGCACCTTGTATTCGCGGCCCTTGGGCACGAACGGACGGATCTGGTCGGCAAACAGCTTCATGTAGTCGGTCGACGCGATGATCGGGCCTTCGGTCTTGGCCAGCTGTTCCGTGACGTAAGCCACTTGCGGCTTCTTTTCTTCAGGGTGCAGCATGTTGTGGCGCTCGGCGTCCAAGCCGTTGCGGCGCAGTTCGGTGAAGCTGGTGACGCTCCAGATGTCCGAGGCCACGCCCCAATCGGCGTCCAGCAGTTCCTGCGCCGCCATGACTTCGCGCAGGATCGTGCCCGAACCCATCAGTTGCACGCGGTTCTTGCCCTTGCCGTGCGACTTCAGCTTGTACATGCCCTTGATGATGCCTTCCTCGTCGCCCTGGGTCAGACCGGGCTGCGGGTAGTTTTCGTTCATCACCGTCAGGTAGTAATAGACGTTTTCCTGGTCTTCCACCATGCGCTTCAAGCCATGCTGGATGATCACGGCCAGCTCATGGCCGAACGTCGGGTCGTAGGACACGCAGTTCGGAATGGTGGACGCCAGGATGTGGCTGTGGCCGTCTTCGTGCTGCAGGCCTTCGCCGTTCAGCGTCGTGCGGCCGGCGGTGCCGCCCAACAGGAAGCCGCGCGCCTGCATGTCGCCCGCTGCCCAGGCCAGATCGCCAATGCGCTGGAACCCGAACATCGAGTAGTAGATGAAGAACGGAATCATGATGCGGTTGTTCGAGGAATACGACGTGGCCGCCGCAATCCACGAGCTCATCGCGCCCGCTTCGTTGATGCCTTCCTGCAGCAGTTGGCCGTCGGCCGATTCCTTGTAGTACATGACCTGGTCTTTATCGACCGGGATGTACTTCTGGCCTTCCGGCGCATAGATACCGATCTGGCGGAACAGGCCTTCCATGCCGAAGGTACGCGATTCGTCGGCCAGAATCGGCACCACGCGCGGGCCGAGTTCCTTGTCGCGCAGCACCTGGTTCAGGATGCGCACGAAGGCTTGGGTGGTGGAGATTTCACGGCCTTCGGCGGTGGGTTCCAGCACGGCCTTGAAGGCGTCCAGCGCGGGGGCCTTGAGTTGTTCGTCGGCCTTGGCGCGGCGGCGCGGCAGGTAGCCGCCCAGCGCGGCGCGGCGCTCGTGCAGGTACTTCATTTCGGGCGAATCATCGGCCGGCTTGAAGTACGGCAGGTCTTCCAGTTGGTCGTCCGGAATCGGGATGCCGAAGCGGTCGCGGAATTCGCGGATGGATTCCAGTTCCAGCTTCTTTTGCTGGTGGGTCGGGTTCTTGGCCTGGCCCACGTGGCCCATGCCGTAGCCCTTGATGGTCTTGGCCAGGATGACGGTGGGTTGACCGGTGTGGCTGGTGGCGGCGTCAAACGCGGCGTACACCTTGTGGGGGTCGTGACCGCCACGGTTCAAGCGCCAGATGTCTTCGTCGCTCATGCGCGAGACGGCTTCCAGCAGCTTGGGGTGCTTGCCAAAGAAATGTTCGCGAACGAACTTGCCGTCGTTGGCCTTGTACGCCTGGTACTCGCCGTCAACGGTGTCTTCCATGATCTGGCGCAGGATGCCTTCCTTGTCGTGCGCCAGCAGCGGATCCCAGTAGCCGCCCCAGATCAGCTTGATCACGTTCCAGCCCGAACCACGGAAGTCGCCTTCCAGTTCCTGGATGATCTTGCCGTTGCCGCGCACCGGACCGTCCAGGCGTTGCAGGTTGCAGTTCACCACGAAGATCAGGTTGTCGAGCTTTTCACGAGCAGCAAGCGCGATGGCGCCCAGCGATTCGGGTTCGTCCATTTCGCCGTCGCCGCAGAACACCCAGACCTTGCGGTTGCTGGTGTCGGCAATGCCGCGGGCGTGCAGATACTTCAGGAAGCGGGCTTGATAGATGGCCATCAGCGGGCCCAGGCCCATCGACACCGTCGGGAACTGCCAGAACTCCGGCATCAGCTTCGGGTGCGGGTACGACGACAGACCCTTGCCGTCCACTTCCTGGCGGAAGTGGTTCAGCTGTTCTTCGGTCAGGCGGCCTTCAAGATAGGCGCGGCCGTACATGCCGGGCGACGTGTGGCCCTGGAAGTAGACCAGGTCGCCGCCGTGGCCTTCGTCTTCCGCGTGCCAGAAGTGGTTCTGGCCGCAGCCGATCATGGTGGCCAGCGAGGCGAACGACGCGATGTGGCCGCCCAGGTCGCCGCCGTCCGGCGGGTTGTGCTTGTTGGCCTTGACGACCATGGCCATGGCGTTCCAGCGCACGTACGAACGGATGCGCGATTCCAGTTCCAGGTTGCCCGGATGCGCCGGCTCCAGGCCGGGCGGAATCGTGTTGACGTAAGCGGTATTTGGCGAGAACGGGATGTGGGCGCCGGAACGACGGGCTTCGTCGATCAGGCGTTCCAGCAGGTAGTGCGCGCGCTGCGGCCCTTCGCGATCAAGGACTGCCGCCAGGGCTTCGAGCCACTCCTGGGTTTCAAGGGTGTCTTCGTCGTTGGCAGCCTGCGGGGCGCCAGCCTGGGCGAAAGAGGACATCGTGTGTCTCCTGTTGGGGTTCGTTCGTGACCACACCCGCTTATTCGTTCAACTTGCGGACTCTGCATGGTAGCCGGGATCATCCGGGCTGCCATGACAGGCATGGGTCGGGGGGTGTTTTTCTAGAGACCTGCTTTGGGTCGGTTCCCTATCAGCCGGCATTCTAAGAAAGAAGATTAACCGGTCGCAAGGAAAATTTCATGTTGCGGTACGGCATTTCGTAATGTGAAATGTTGACCGCAAGCTGAATGGCCGATGACGGCACTTTTTAAGCTGTACGCCAAAAGCAGGGCTTGATTCCCGGCAATTCCCGGCCAACACGCACTAAAATGCGCGGTCTATCCGGCCCGAATTCCATGTCCAGCGCGCCCAAGTCAAATATTCCTACGCCGTTCCACGATCACGCCCGCACCCGCCGCCGCGGCGTGTATTGGGTCACGCCCGCCATGGTGCTGATCCTATACCTCTGTGTGATGGGGGTGTTCTTCTGGCTGCAGCGCATTCATGACGATAGCGTCATGTTTGTGACGATCGACCAGGAAATGCGCCAGCAACGCCTGATATGGGTGGTGCTGGCATTGTCTTGCGTGATCGTCATCAGCCTGTTGATGCTGTGGCGCTATACGCGGTTCCGCTCCACCGCCGAAGCCGCGCTGATCGCCGAAACGGGTTTTCGCCGCGCCATGGAAAACTCCATGTCCACCGGCATGCGCGTGCTGGATATGGAAGGCCGCATCGCTTATGTGAACCCGGCCTTCTGCCGCATGATCGGCTGGAACGAAGCCGACCTGATCGGCCGCAGCCCGCCCTTTCCTTATTGGGTGCCCGGTCGCCATGAACAGCACCAGCACACGCTGGACGTGCTGATGTCGGGCAAGACGCCCAGCAGCGGCCTGGAAGTGGAAGCGCAACGGCGCGACGGCTCGCGCTTCACCGCGCGCATGTATGTGTCGCCGCTCTTGGACCCCAACGGCAACCAGATCGGCTGGATGACGTCGATGACCGACATCACCGAGCCCAAGCGCATTCGCGAAGCTTTGACCGCCGCGCATGAGCGTTTCATGACCGTGCTGGAAGGCCTGGACGACGCCATCTCGGTGACGGCCGACACGCACGATGGCCTGGAACTGCTGTTCGCCAACCGCACCTACCGCCGCGTCTTTGGCGCGCAGACGGGCGGCCACGACGAACTGCTGGCCGGGCGCCGGGGCCGCTTCACTGACGAATCGGTGGAAGTGTTCGCGCCTTCTGTACAACGCTGGTTTGAAGTGCACCATCGCATGCTGGCCTGGACCGATGGCCGCCGCGTGCGCATGCAGGTGGCGCGCGACATCACCGAGCGCCGGGGCCATGAAGAAGCGTCGCGCGTGCAGCAGGAAAAGATTCAGCTCACCAGCCGCCTGACGACCATGGGCGAAATGGCCTCGTCCCTGGCGCACGAACTGAACCAGCCGCTGACCGCCATCGCCAACTACAGCATGGGCGCCGTCGCCCTGGTCAAGGCTGGCCACACCAGCCCCAACATGCTGCTGCCGGCGCTGGAAAAGGCCGCGTCACAGGCCGAACGCGCCGGCAAGATCATCAGCCGCATCCGCGAATTCGTGAAACGCAGCGAGCCGCGCCGCCAGCGCGTGGCCATTGGCCGCATTGTCGACAACGCCATCGGCTTTGCCGAAATCGACGCCCGCAAGCGCCGCATCCGCATCGACAGCTTCGTGCCGTCCAACGCGCCTGACGTCTTGGCCGACCCCATCCTGATTGAACAGGTGCTGTTGAACCTGCTGAAGAACGGGCTGGAAGCCATGGAAAACAGCGAGGTCGATGAGCTCAAGGTGGCGGTGATCCTGCACGAGCAGCACATCGAAGTGGCCGTGGTGGACCGTGGCCATGGCCTGGCCGAGCCCGAACGCCTGTTCGAACCCTTCTTCAGCACCAAGTCCCAGGGCCTGGGCATGGGGCTGAATATCTGCCGTACCATTATTGAATCGCACCACGGCCGTCTGTGGGCAGACCCCAACCCCGCCGGCGGTACTATTTTCCGCTTTACCCTGCCCTGCGCTGCATCCCAGCCGCAGGCCCAGAATGATCAGTCAGAGGAGTTGCACGCATGAACACGCCCCACCTGTCGAGCACGGTATTCATAGTTGACGACGACGAAGCGGTCCGCGATTCGTTGCGCTGGCTGTTGGAAGCCAATGGCTATCGCGTTCGCGCCTATGCCAGCGGTGAGTCCTTCCTGGAAGACTACGACGCCAGCCAGGTCGGCGTGCTGATCGCCGACGTGCGCATGCCCGGCATGAGCGGCCTGGAACTCCAGGAACAACTGATCGCCCGCAACGCCCCCCTGCCCATCGTGTTCATCACGGGCCACGGCGACGTGCCCATGGCGGTGTCCACGATGAAGAAAGGCGCTGTCGACTTTCTGGAAAAGCCCTTCAACGAATCCGACCTGCGCGAGATCGTCGCCCGCATGCTGGAGCAGGCCACGCAGCGGGTCAGCAAGCACCAGGCTCAGAAGGACCACGAAGCCATGCTGGCGCGCCTGACCGCGCGCGAGCAACAGGTGCTGGAGCGCATTGTCGCCGGCCGCTTGAACAAGCAGATTGCCGACGACCTGGGCATCAGCATCAAGACCGTCGAGGCGCACCGCGCCAACATCATGGAAAAACTGGAAGTGACTACCGTTGCTGATTTGATGAAAGTGGCCTTGGCCAAACCCGAGGCACATGCATGACCGCTAGGATTATTGATGGCGCGGCCCTGTCGCTGCGCATTCGCGAAGAAGTGGCCCAACGTGTTGCGGCCTTGGCGGCCAAGGGCACGCGCCCCGGCCTGGCCGTGGTGCTGGTGGGCGCGGACCCCGCGTCCCAGGTTTACGTGCGCAACAAGGTTGCCGCCTGCGAGAAAGCCGGCCTGCATTCCGTCAAGGAACAGTACCCGGCCGAGATGACCGAGGCCGAACTGCTGGCCCGCATCGCCGTGTTGAACCAGGATCCGACCATACACGGCATCCTGGTGCAGTTGCCGCTGCCCAAGCACATGGATTCCCACAAGGTCATCGAAGCCATCGCGGCCGAGAAAGACGTGGACGGGTTTCACATCAGCAACGCCGGCCTGCTCATGACCGGCCAGCCGCTGTTCCGCCCCTGCACGCCCTACGGCGTGATGAAGATGCTGGAATCGGAAGGCGTGACACTGCGCGGCGCGGAAGCCGTAATCGTCGGCGCCAGCAACATCGTCGGCAAGCCGATGGCCATGTTGCTGTTGCAAGCGGGCGCCACCATCACCATCTGCAATTCCAAGACGCGCGACCTGGCGGCCCAAACCCGCCGCGCGGATGTCCTGGTCGTTGCCACCGGCAAGCCCGGCATGATCGACGGTTCGATGATCAAGCCCGGCGCCGTGGTGATCGACGTGGGCATCAACCGTGGCGAAGACGGCAAACTGTGCGGCGACGTGGACTTCGCGTCCGCCAAGGAAGTGGCCGGCGCCATCACCCCCGTACCGGGCGGTGTGGGCCCGATGACCATCGCCATGCTGCTGGTCAACACGGTAGAAGCCGCCGAACGCGCGGCGGGTTGATCCGGCAGGATGGGAGCAACGCGATTGGCGGTGTAAAAAAACCCCACCGCCGTGCGCGCGCAACCCATCACATCGTAGGATGGGTGCAGCGCGCACGACCATGTAGAAGAACCCCGCCGCCGTTCGCGCGAAACCCATCAGGCTACGCCAGGACCGTGGCGGGGCTTGGTAAAAACACCCGCATGCAATTCACGAAAGCCAGGGTGCCCGCACCTGCCACGGTGCCACGGTGCCACCTTCGAAAGCCCGTGTGGCTGCGTTTGCGCGGCGCCGACCCTGCTTGATGGGTTTCGCGCGTTGTTTGCCGGGGTTCTTTTTTATAGGCATTCGCGCTGCACCCATCCTACGATGAACGTAGGCTGACGCGCGACGCACACGGGCCCACGCATTCCTCCCCTTGCTTTTGGGCGGATCGCCCCTATCTGCTCCCTATGTCTCTCGCCTTTTCCGGTAACACCATGACCCAGAATCCCCTGCTTGCCCCTGTCTCCGACCTGGTCGATTATGCGGCCGTCAAGCCGGGGCATATCGTCCCCGCCGTGGAAGAACTGCTGGGCATCGCCCGCCAGGCGGTCGACCATGCCGCTGATTCCGCGCTGGCGCCCACCTGGGAAGCCGTGGTGGAACCGCTGGATACCGCGTCCGAACGCCTGTGGCGCGCCTGGTCGGTGGCAGGCCACCTGAACGCGGTCGTCAACACGCCGGAATTGCGCGAAGCCTACAACGCCGCGCTGCCGCTCATTACCGAATTTTCCACCTGGGTCGGGCTGCACGAAGGCCTGTACCGGCAATACCAGCGCCTGGCCGCCGCCCCCGATTTTGCATCGTGGTCGCCCGTGCGCCGCCGCATCGTCGAGATGGCGCTGCGCGACTTCCGCTTGAGCGGCGTGGAACTGCAAGGCGCCGACCGCGAGCGCTATGCGCAGATCTCCGACCGCGAAGCCCAGGCGTCGCAGAAGTTTTCCGAAAACGTGCTGGACGCCATCGACGCCTGGTCCTTGCTGGTGGACGATGAATCGCGTCTGACCGGCATCCCCGCCGACGTCCTGTCAGCCGCCCGCGCCGCCGCCGAAGAAGACGGCAAGCCGGGTTGGAAGCTGACCCTGAAAATGCCGTGCTACCTGCCCGTGATGCAGTACGCGCAAGACCGCGCGTTGCGCGAAGCGCTGTACCGGGGCTATGGCACCGTTGCTTCTGAACAAGGCGAAGCCAAGTTCGACAATTCTCCGCTGATCGAAGAACTGCTGTCCCTGCGCGCCGAGGAATCCGGCTTGCTGGGCCTGGGCACCTACGCATCGCTGCGCCTGCAAACCCGCATGGCGCGCGACGCCCGCGAAGTCACGGAATTCCTGCGCGATCTGGCCGCGCGCGCCAAGCCGTTTGCGCAGCGTGACCTGGCCGAACTCAAGGCCTACGCCACCGGCGAATTGGGTTTGGACGAGCTGCAACCATGGGACGTGGCCTTTGCGTCTGAACGCCTGCGCGAATCGCGCTATGCCTATTCCGAAGATGAAGTGAAGCAGTACTTCACCGAACCCCGCGTGCTGGCTGGCCTGTTCGACGTCATTGAAAAGCTGTTCGACGTGCGCCTGACCGAAACGCCCGTCTCCACCTGGCACAGCGACGCACGCGGCGTGCGCGTGGAACGCCCGGACGGCGGCTTGATCGGTTATCTGTACCTGGACCTGTATGCCCGTTCCGGCAAGCAAAGCGGGGCCTGGGTGGATAGCGAACGCGCTCGCCGCGTGGTGGCGGGGCAGGTGCAAACGCCCGTGGTCTACCTGACCTGCAACTTCTCGCGCCCCAACGGCGACCGCGCCGCAGTGCTGACGCACGACGACGTCATCACCCTGTTCCACGAAACCGGCCATGCGCTGCACGCGCTGTTGTCGGAAGTGGACGAACCCGGCGCGGCGGCATTTGCCAGCGTGGAGTGGGACGCCATCGAACTGCCCTCGCAGTTCATGGAGAATTTCTGCTGGGAATGGGCAGTGGTGCAAAAGCTGTCGGCGCATGTGGACACGGGCGAACCGCTGCCGCGCGCGCTGTACGACCGGCTGGTCGCGGCGCGCAATTACCAAAGCGGCATGCAGGCCGTGCGCCAGATTGAATTCGCGCTGTTCGACATGCTGATGCACGACCGCGCCAAGGGTGCATCCATTTCGGAAGTGCTGGCGCTGCTGCAGGAAGTTCGTCAGGAAGTGGCGGTGCTGTTCCCGCCGTCGTGGCACCGCCTGCCGCACGCGTTCTCGCATCTGTTCGCGGGCGGTTACGGCGCGGGTTACTACAGCTACAAGTGGGCCGAAGTGCTGTCGGCGGATGCCTACGAGGCCTTCGAGGAAGCCGCGGCCAAGCAGCCCGGCAACGCGCTGGGCACGCTGGACCCGGAAACCGGCGCCCGCTTCCGTCGCGAAGTCCTGGCCGTAGGCGGCTCCCGCCCCGCCGCCGATTCCTTCGCCGCCTTCCGCGGCCGCCCCCCCCGCATCGACGCCCTGCTGCGCCACAGCGGCATGAGCGGCACGTAAAACGCCAACGTAGGATGGGTGAAGCGCGGCAAAGTCGATGCAAGAAATACGGTACCTGCCGCGCGTAACCCATCAGCAGCCGGCACCATCACGCCAGCGCCACCAGATGGGTTACGCGCGATTCAGGCCATTGATTTTCTGCCCCGCATCGCGCGCTTCACCCATCCTACGCACGCACCGCCGACACCACCAACCATCTTCCATGCACCGACTGCCTGGATCCCGCTTGCTTCCAAAATCCGCGGATCTCCTCATCCTCCGCCCGCTTCACACGCCGACGGTAATAAAACCGTGATGGCACCGCCAACACATGTTCCATCATTCGCTTCGGTTTCGGTTCATCAACCTCATGCAGCGTGATATCCACGAAACCGTAATGCGACAACAACAAATGCAGTTGCGGAAAGCTCCACGGGAAATACGTGACGTAGTCATCGCCCCGCTTGCGGCCCACCATCGGCCGGAAACCGGAATGGAAACCGCGCATCAGAAACTGCAGCCGTGATCGCATGTTCCAGGTATTGGGCGTGGTGATGATCACCGTGCCGCCTGGGCGCAGCGCATCGTGCAAACTCTGCAGCAGCACGCCCGGATTCGTCATCAAGTGAATCGCCTCGCAGCAGACCACAGCGTCATACGCCTCGGCCACGCTCAGCGGGGTATCCAGATCGTGTTCGGTCACCGACCGATAGCTGGCGCTTGCTGGTGGGAATTCCCATAGACCCACACCGTCAACGACCACTTGCCCGTCGGCTTCCGCAGACAGCGTTTCACCCAACCAGCCCACGCCGCAAGGCGCGTCCAACACCCGCTGGGCACGCCGGGTGCGCAAAATGTCGATAACCACCGGGTAATACGGGTAACAAAGGGCGGTGTTCGCTGCCATATCCACGTTAACGCTCTCTTCACATCACACTGACGACGCACCGAATGTACTTCGGCGTCGCGGTCTGTTGAAAGGGTGAGCAACACGCCATAAGTTTGCGACAGGACAAACGTCGGCCTTGCATCAGGCCCGCAATGCCACTTCGCCCGCCGCCCCGCCCCACTCATGAAGGTAGAATCAACAAGCTTGCCGCGGGCTTGCCCTTCGTTCAACCTTTTGGCACCTCCTGGACTCATGCGACACCTCATTACCGGCCGCGCCTGGCGCGGCCTGCTGCTGGCTCTGTGTGTGTTTCTTGCCGCCTGCGGCGATCGGAACGTGGACTGGACGCTCTACAACGTCAAGGGCCATTTGCCCGACCTGAAGTTCTCACTGCCCGGCGCGGGCGGCAAGACCATCAACAGCGATGATCTCAAGGGCAAGACGGTCATGCTGTTCTTCGGCTACGCCAGTTGCCCCGACATCTGCCCCACCACCATGGCGCAACTGACCGCCGTGCTGCAAAACCTGGGCGACAAGGCCGAAAACGTGCGCATCGTGTTCGTCAGCGTCGACCCCCACCGCGACACACCCGACATCCTGCAGGCCTATGTCAATGCCTTCAACAACAATGCCATCGGCGTGACCGGCAACGAAAAGCAGGTGGCGGATCTGGCCCGCCGCTACCGCGTGGCCTACCAGATTGAAAAGCCGCGCCCCGGCGACGACGCCGACATGTACGAAGTGACGCACAGCCGCGGTGTGTATATTTTCGACAAGGACGGCCACGCGCGCCTGCTGGCGTCCGACACCGACAGCGTCGACGCCCTGACCAAAGACGTCCGGCAGTTGATCGACATTACGTCCTGACCCGGACGCCACGGGGACCGTGCACCGCAACATGTTGCATGGCAACCCCACATACCAGTTGTTACAGCCGCGTCATAAAGAGCGTGGGTATCATCAGTGCGCATCGCCCCCTTTTTTCCAAAGCAAGGAGTACGCGCATGAGCATTATCATCATGATCATCGTCGGGTTCATCGTGGGCTTGATCGCCCGCGCCATCATGCCCGGAGACCAGAACATGGGGATCATCATGACCACCATCCTGGGTATCGTCGGCGCCGTGGTGGCCGGGTTCCTGGGACAGACGATGGGTTGGTATGCGGAAGGCGAACCCGCGGGTTGGATCGCGTCGGTGATCGGCGCCATCATCGTGCTGTTCGTGGTTGGCCTGATCGCCCGCAAGCGCGCTTGACGCCCTGCCAAGACAATCATCAATAAAAATCGGGCCGATCTTTCGATCGGCCCGTTTCTTTTTTTGCTGAGTTTCTTTTGCGCTGAGTTTCTTTTGTGCTGAATTTATTGCGCCAAAAAATTCAGCGCACCCCGCTTACGATCCCGTGGCCGGCACGGCCGGCGCCGTCTGCGCCGCCACCGTGCGCTCGGTCCACCCACCGCCCAGCACCTTGTACAAGGTAACCAGGTTCGACAGCCGCGCCAGGCGCGTATCCACCAAGGCCTGTTGCGCCGTATACAACGAACGCTGCGAATCCAGCACGCTGAGGTAGTCGTCGATACCCTGGCGGAAACGCTGGTCCGACACGTCGTAGGCGCGCTGGTTGGCATTCACCAGCAAGCGCTGCGCTTCAATCTGGTCGTCCAGCGTGCCCCGTCCGGCCAAGGCGTCCGCCACTTCGCGGAACCCCGTCTGGATGGACTTCTCGTACTGCGCCACCTGGATGTTCTTTTGCACCTTGGCCAAGTCCAGGCTCGCCCGCAGCGAACCGCCCGCGAAGATCGGCACGGTGATCTGGGGCACGAAGCTCCAGGCGCCCGAACCACCTTCGAACAAACCGCCCAGGCTGGCGCTGGCGGTGCCCGCCTGGCCGGTCAGGCTGATGGTGGGAAAGAACGCCGCGCGCGCCGCGCCGATATTGGCATTGGCGCCTTTAAGCTGATGCTCGGCCGCGCGGATGTCCGGGCGGCGCGCCAGCAGGTCCGACGGCAGGCCGGCGGGCAAGGTGGTCGGCAGCATGCCGTCGTCCAGCGTCACCGCCTGGTCCAGCGCCGCGACAATCTCGGGCGACATGGGCTGGCCCACCAGCAGCGTCAAGGCATTGCGGTCCTGCGCGGCCTGGCGCGTGTATTGCGACAGGTTGCGCTGGGCCGTGCGCAGCGATACTTCCGCCTGACTCAAGTCCAGCGCGGTGGACAGGCCCTGGTCATAGCTTTGCTGCGTGAGCTTGTAGGAATCTTCCTGGCTCTTGAGCGTGTCGCGCGTCAGGCTCAGCAGTTCCTGGTCGGCGCGCAGCGTCAGGTAGGCGTTGGCCACTTCGGCAATCAGCGTCAACTGCGTGGCCGTGCGCGTTTCGTCCAGCGCCAGATACGACTCCAGCGCCTGGTCGCTCAGGCTGCGGATGCGGCCGAACAAGTCCAGTTCCCACGCCGACATGGCGGCGCCCACCTGGTAGCTGCGGCTGGTGGTGGCGCGGCCGCTGGCGGACAGGTCCGCCGGGGTGCGCTGGGCGGATTCCTGGCCGGCCACGCCCACGCTGGGCAGCAGGTCGGCGCGCTGGATGCGGTATTGCGCACGCGCGGCTTCCACATTCAAGGCCGCCACGCGCAGGTCGCGGTTGTTCGCCAAGGACAGTTCAATCAACTGTTGCAGCAGCGGGTCGCTGAAGAAATCGCGCCAGCCGATATCGGCCGTGGACATGCCCAGCGCCGCGTTGGCACCGTCGGCCTGGTAGGCCGGGCCGGTGGGATAAGTTGCGCTGACCGGCGCGTCCGGCCGTTCATAGGTGGGGGCCAGCGAGCAGCCCGCCAGGGCCGCCGCCAGGGAAACAGACAACAAGGTTCTCATCTGAAGTTTCATTACGGTTGCCCCTCGGCGGACACATCCTTCGAGCCGTTGGCGCTGGCGTCGTGCTTGTCTTGGCTTTCGCTGACGCGCTTGACCTTGAACACGCGCAGCATGATCACGAAGAAGGCCGGAACAAAGAAGATGGCCAGGAACGTGCCGGTCAGCATGCCGCCGATCACACCCGTGCCGATGGCGTTCTGGCTGCCCGACCCGGCGCCCGACGAGATCGCCAGCGGCGTCACGCCCAGGATGAACGCCAGCGACGTCATCAGGATGGGCCGCAGGCGTTGGCGGGCGGCGTGAACGGCCGATTCCGTCAGGCTTGCGCCGGACTCGAAGTGTTCCTTGGCGAACTCCACGATCAGGATGGCGTTTTTGGCCGCCAGCCCCACCGTGGTCAACAGCCCCACCTGGAAGTACACGTCGTTGGACAGCCCGCGCGCCAGCGTCGCCAGCAGCACGCCGATAATGCCCAGCGGCACCACCAGCATCACCGCCGTCGGGATGGACCAGCTTTCGTACAAGGCGGCCAGACACAAGAACACCACGATCAAGGAAATCGCGTACAGCGCCGGCGCCTGCGAGCCCGACAAGCGCTCTTCAAACGACAGCCCCGTCCATTCAAAGCCCACGCCCACCGGCAGCTTGGCCGCCAGCTTTTCCATTTCTTCCATGGCCGCGCCCGAGCTGTAGCCCGGCGCCGCCTGGCCCTGGATGTTGTAGGACGGCACGCCGTTATAGCGGTTCAGCTTTTGCGGACCGAAGCTCCACGTAGCCTTCGAGAATGCCGAGAACGGCACCATGTCGCCCGCGTTGTTGCGCACATACCATTTGTTCAGGTCATCCGGCAGCATGCGCGATGATGCCTCGCCCTGCGCGAACACCTTCTTCACGCGGCCACGGTCGATGAAGTCGTTGACGTACGACGAGCCCCACGCGGTGGCCAGCGTGCTGTTGATGTCCGATACGGCCACGCCCAGCGCACGCGCTTTCTCGCGGTCGATGTCCAGTTGGTACTGCGGCGCGTCTTCGATGCCGTTGGGACGCACGCCCACCAGCACCGGGCTCTTGGCGGCCTCACCCAGCAACTGGTTGCGCGCGGCCAGCAGCTTTTCATGGCCCACGCCGGCGCGGTCCATCAGTTGGAAGTCAAAGCCGGTGACGTTGCCCAGTTCCATCACGGACGGCGGCGGCACCACGAACAATTGCGCGCGGCGCTCGGTCTTGGCAAAGTGCGCGTTAGCGCGCCCCGCCACGGCGGCCGCCTTCAGGCTGGCGTCGCCGCGCTCTTCCCAGTCACGCAGCTTGATGAACAGGATGGACGCGTTCTGGCCACGGCCGCCAAAGTTGAAACCGTTGACCGCGAACACCGAGGTCACGGCATCCTTTTCTTCGGTCAGCAGGTACTTGGTGGCGTCGTCGATGACGGCCTTGGTGGCTTCGGCGGTGGCGCCGGCGGGCGTCTGAATCTGGGCAAACAAAATGCCCTGATCCTCGCCCGGCAGGAAGGCGGTGGGAATGCGCGTGAACAGCCAGCCCATGGCAATGACCAGGGCCAGGTACACGATCATCAGACGCTTGGTGCGGTTCAGCCCGCGCGCCACCGTGTTGGCATAACCGTTGCTGCTGCGTTCGAACGTGCGGTTGAACCAGCCGAAGAAGCCCCGCTTCGAACCGTGATGGCCCTTGGGAATGGGCTTGAGCAAGGTGGCGCACAAGGCTGGCGTGAAGACGATGGCGACCAGCACCGACAGCACCATGGACGACACGATCGTGATGGAGAACTGGCGATAGATCACGCCCGTGGAGCCGCCAAAGAACGCCATGGGCACGAACACGGCGGCCAGCACCATGGCAATGCCGATCAGCGCGCCCGTGATCTGGCTCATGGACTTGCGGGTGGCCTGCTTGGGCGTCAGGCCCTCTTCGGCCATCACGCGTTCCACGTTTTCCACCACCACGATCGCGTCGTCCACCAACAGGCCAATGGCCAGCACCATGCCGAACATCGTCAAGGTGTTGATGGAATAGCCAAACGCGGCCAGCACGCCGAACGTGCCCAGCAACACCACCGGCACGGCCAGCGTGGGGATGATGGTGGCGCGGAAGTTCTGCAAGAACAGGTACATCACCAGGAAAACCAGGATGATGGCTTCCACCAGCGTCTTGAACACTTCATGAATCGACAGGCTGACGAACGGCGTCGTGTCGTACGGATACACGACGTCCATGCCCTGCGGGAAATACGGCTTCAGGTTGTTGATGGTGTCGCGCACCGCCTGCGCCGTATCCAGCGCGTTGGCGCCCGGCGCGAGCTTGATCGCCAGACCCGCGGCCGGGTTGCCGTTGTAGTAGCTGTCGATGGCGTACGTCTGCCCGCCCAGCTCAATGCGCGAGACATCGCGCAAACGCACTTGCGAACCATCGGTATTGACCTTGAGCAGGATCTGGCCGAAGTCTTCCGGCTTCTCCAGACGCGAGGGCCCGATGATGGTGGCGTTCAACTGCTGCCCGCGCACGGACGGCAGGCCGCCCAACTGGCCGGACGACACCTGCACGTTCTGTTCCTGGATCGCCGACACCACGTCCACCGTGGTCAGCCCGTAGTTCACGAGCTTGGCGGGGTCCAGCCAGATGCGCATCGCGTACTGCGAGCCGAACAGCTGGAAGTCGCCCACGCCTTGCGTGCGGCTGATGGGGTCTTGAATGTAGGACGCGACGTAATCGGCCAGGTCGTCCCGCGTCATTGAACCGTCGGTGGACACAAAGCCCGCCACCATCAGGAAATTCTTGGTGGCCTTGGTGACGCGTATGCCCTGCTGCTGCACTTCCTGCGGCAAGAGCGGCTGCGCCAGCGACAGCTTGTTTTGCACCTGCACCTGCGCCGTGTCCGGGTTGGTGCCTTGCTTGAAGGTCAGCGTGATGGACATGCTGCCGTCGGAATTGCTTTCCGACGAGATGTACTGCAAGCCGTCCAGGCCGTTCATCTGCTGTTCGATGACCTGCACCACGGTGTCCTGCACGGTTTGCGCGGACGCGCCCGGGTAGGTCACCGCGATGCCGATGGCGGGCGGCGCAATGTTGGGATACTGCGAAACCGGCAATTGCAGGATGGACAGCGCGCCGGCCATCATCAGCACGATCGCGATCACCCAGGCAAAAACCGGCCTATCGATAAAAAACTTTGCCATGCGTGGCTCCCTGATTACTGCTTGGCCGAGGCGGCATTGGCCGCCTGCGGCTGCGGCGCCTTGGCGCCGGCTTCGGTGGCGACGACTTCAACGCCTGGACGCACCATTTGCAGACCTTCCACGATGACCTTGTCGCCGGCGGCCAGGCCGTCGGTAACCAGCCACTTGTCGCCAATGGCGCGGTCGGTCTTCAGTTCGCGCAGTTCCACCTGGTTCTTGGCGTTGACGACCAGCGCCGTCGGCAGGCCGCGCTGGTTGCGCGTCACGCCGCGTTGCGGCACCAGCAAGCCGTCGGCGGCCACGCCGTCAGCCAGTCGCGCACGCACGAACATGCCCGGCAAGAGGCGGCGGTCGGGGTTGGGGAACACCGCGCGCAGCGTGATGGAACCGGTGCCCTGGTCTACCGTGACTTCCGAGAACTGAAGCTTGCCGGTCTGCTTGTACTGCGAGCCATCTTCCAGGGTCAGCGTGACCAGCGCGGCCTGTTCGCCGTCGGCACGCTTCAACTGGCCGCTGGCCAGTGCGTCTTGCAGGCGCAGCAACTGCACGCTGGACTGGGTCACGTCAACGTAGATCGGGTCAATCTGCTGCACCGCCGCCAAGGCCGCGGTCTGGTTGGCCGTGACCAACGCGCCTTCGGTCACCGACGAACGGCCGATGATGCCTGCAATGGGCGACAGCACCTTGGTGTAGACCAGGTTGATGCGCGCGGTATCCAGCGCGGCCTTGGCCGACAGCACGTCGGCGGCGGCCTGGTCACGCGAGGCCACGGCGTTGTCGTAGGTCTGTTGGCTGACGGCGCGCGTGGCCACCAGCGGCTTGTAGCGTTCGGCCAGCAAGGCGGCCGTCTTCTGCTGCGCCTGGGCGCGGGCCAACGCCGCCTTCTGGCTGTCCACATTGGCTTGGTACAGCGCCGGGTCGATCTGATAGAGCTGCTGGCCGGCCTTGACCTCACCGCCTTCAGTGAACAGGCGCTTTTGCACAATGCCGTTCACCTGGGGCCGCACTTCGGCCACGCGGAACGGGGACGTGCGGCCCGGCAATTCGGTGGTCAGGGAAACAGGCTGCGTGGCCAGGGTCACCACGGTAACCTGCGGTTTGCCCGCCTGCGGCGCGTCTTGTTTCTTGCCGCAAGCGGCCAGGGTGAGAGCCGATGCCGTCAGCGTGAGCACTGCCGCGCTGCGCCACATAGCGCTTTTCTTATTCATAGATATTCCCGATTTCCGACAAAAATAGGAGCCCGCCTCCCGCCCGCGGTAAGGGGGGAGGTCTTGTGCATCGAATGGGTGGATTGGCATTGAAAACGCAAGAGGGGCTTTAGTGCATTGCTGCATTGCAGAACCCGCATTCTGAGTTATCCCGCCCTGGAAACAAAGGGGCGCAGAAAGAAAACATCATTCCATTTATGGGACAATTTCCCGAACTGGGTCTGTGAAAGAATCTCGCCATGAAACGCTTACAAGGCATGGAACTCTTCGTCGAAGTGGCCAAGACACGTAGTTTTAGCCGCGCTGCAGCAACGCTGGGCGTGCCTAAATCCACCTTGTCTCGCCAGGTGGCCGAATTGGAAAAGTCGGTGGGCCTGCGCTTGTTGAGCCGCACCACCCGCAAGGTGGAACTGACCGACGCCGGGCGGCTGTACTTTGAACGCTGCCAACGCATCGTGGCCGAAGCGCAGATTGCCCATGAAGAATTGCAGAAACTGGTCGATACGCCAGCCGGGCCGTTACGGGTGAACATGCCCGCCGATTTCGGCACGGACTTCCTGGCTGAATCGTTCATGGAGTTCTCCCGCCGCTATCCCGACGTTACGTTTTTCCTGGACCTGGCAAATCCGGATCACGCCTCGCGCGTGTTCCAGACCTGCGATATCTCGATCGAAATCGGCGAACTGCCCGATTCGACGCAAATCGCCCGGCTGCTGGGCATGCTGCCCGCGCACCTGTATGCCTCGCACGACTACCTGGAAAAGCACGGAGAACCCAAGCACCCCAGTGACTTGACCCGTCACGAGTGCATCGAATTCCGCGCGGAAGGCGCGGGCCGCGTCACGCGCTGGCCGCTTAACTGCGGCGATCAGCACATCGAGTTCACGCCGGGCAACCGGTTTTCGGTAAACGGAGTCGCCATGGCGCGGCGCCTGGCCATGCTGGGCGCGGGCATCGCGGTGCTGGTGGGCGGCCAGACGGCCGAACAGCAATCAGGGCAGTTGCGGCGCGTATTGCCAGACTGGCAATTGGGCCCCTTCCCTGTCTATGCGGTCACCGAAACTCGGTTGCTGCCGGCCAAGACCCGGATCTTCATCGAATTCCTGATGGAGCGTCTGGGCAGCAACGGGCAGGCGAAGGATACCCCCGCTTTCATGAAATAACGGGGGCTTGGAAACAGACTGAAAAATCTGCTGGGCGCCGACATCAGTTGTCGGCTGAGCCGAACAGGGAAGCTGAATGTTCCCTGAAAGAAGAATCAAAAAAGAAGCGTCAAAACCCTTCGTCGTCGCGCAGATAACGCCACTGACCCAGCGGCAAATCACCCAGCTGCACGCGACCAATGCGCACGCGCTTCAAGCCCACCACTTTCAGGCCGACCAGTTCGCACATGCGGCGAATCTGGCGCTTCTTGCCTTCGCGCAGCACAAAGCGCAGTTGGTCGTGGTTCTGCCAACGCACGTGCGCGGGCTTGAGCGCCTTGCCATCCAACGACAGGCCATGGTTCAACAGTTCCAGCCCACGGTCGGGCAAATCGCCCTGCACGCGCACCAGGTATTCCTTATCAACGCTGGAGTCTTCGCCGATCAGGTGCTTGGCGATGCGGCCGTCTTGCGTCAGCACCAGCAGGCCTTGCGAGTCGATGTCCAGGCGGCCAGCCACCGCCAGCCCTTCCAGGTGCGCGCGTTCAAAGCGCTGCGGATGCCGGCAGCCCGCAAAGCGCGAGCGCGAGTCGATCAGCGCAACCGCTGGCGTATAGCCCTTTTCTGCCTGGCCCGACACATACCCCACCGGCTTGTTGATCAGGATGGTGACGCGCGAGGTCTGGCGTGCCTGCGCGGCGCGCTCAAGCGTGATGACTTGGTCGGGGAACGCCTTGGCGCCCAATTCGGACACCACGACGCCGTCCACGCGGACCCAGCCGCGTTCGATATAGCTGTCGGCCTCGCGGCGCGAGCAGAGTCCGCGCTCGGACATGAGCTTGGAGATACGTACTTTTTCCATGGGCGGTATTGTATGCGTTGGCGGGCCGCCCGCCGCCCGCGCCGCTCTGCCATTCCGCTTGCCCTTGCCACCTGCCTGCGGCATTGCGACGCAGGCGGGCCGCGCGCCGAGCTTGGCATAATACGCAGCCATGATGAAACCCGCAGCCCATCACCCCCCGCTTGCCCCCGGCTGGCTGGCCGTCGCGCCGCCCGTCCTGCCCCCCGCCATGCGCCACTGGCTGTTCCGCCCGGGCGCGCTCACCGCCGGCTTGCGCCAGGTGGGCCAGGTACGCCTGCGCGTGCTGGCCGAATACGCCGACGGCGCGCCGCCCGACGAAGCGCGCGCCATGGGCATCGCGCCCGGCTCGCCCGTGTGGATCCGCGAAGTGCTGATGTCGGTAAACGGCGTGGACAGCGTGCCCGCCCGCAGCCTGACGCCGCTGCGCGCCTCGCACGGCGCCTGGCAAGGCATGCGCCGGCTCTTGACCCGGCCGCTTGCCGACATGCTCTATCACGACAGCACCGTCATCCGCTCGCCCTTTGCCTGCCGCCGCCTGGCGTCGCCCGTGCCTTTCCACGCCACGGCGCGCGGGGCCTTGCCGGCGGATCGTCGGGAGCAGGACGCCGCCCGGGTCTGGGCGCGCCGATCCGTCTTTTGGCGCCAGGGTCAGCCGCTATTGGTGGCCGAGTGCTTTTTGCCCGGGTTCTGGGATGAGATCGCCAACCAGTCCGTGCCGCCGCTGGTGCCGCATCAGCGCACGGCGCGTTGATGGTCAAGCGTTGGGCGTTGGGCGTTGAGCGCCTTTCTTACGGCATTTCGCCGGAATCATCATGGACGCCATGCGCCGTCCAGGTTCACAATCAATTCCAGCCAATGCGTCGTGCCAAAGAGGCCCGCCCATGGAAGACGAACCGCCGGAAAAATCTGTTCGCCGGCAACGCGTTGCGCTGCCTGACTGGCTATGCCAGTACCAAAAGCCGTGGATAAAGGATGACGTCACAGCCGGCCTGACGACCGCCGCCGTCGTCATTCCGAAAGCGCTTGCCTATGCCGCCGTAGCGGGGCTACCGGTTCAGGTGGGGCTCTACACCGCGTTCGTGCCGATGCTTGTTTACGCCTTCCTCGGCACATCCCGGCCGCTTAGCGTCAGCACCACGACCACACTGGCCATCCTTACCGCGACAGCCCTGGATCGCGCCGTGCCAGGCGGCGACGCCACGCAACTGCTGGTTGCCACGGCAACGCTGGCGCTGCTGGTTGGCATCGTGCTGATAGCGGCGTCTCTGTTGCGGCTTGGCTACTTGGCCAGCTTTATTTCCGAACCGGTATTGGTCGGCTTCAAGGCGGGCATCGCCATCGTGATCGTGGTCGATCAAATACCGAAGCTGCTTGGGCTGCACTTTCCCAAGGGGCCGTTTCTGTCGAACGTGCTGTCAATTTTTCATGGCTTTACACAGCTGTCGATCGCCACCGCCGCCGTCGGCGCGATCACATTGGGCCTGCTCCTGGTTCTGGAACGATTCACGCCGCGCGCGCCAGCGCCGCTGGTGACGGTCGCCATCGCCATCGCGGCAACCAGCCTGTTCGGACTAAGCGATCTTGGCGTGCAAACAGTGGGCCATGTGCCCACGGGCTTGCCGTCGCTGACGCTGCCGGATACGTCATTGGTGGGCGAGCTTTGGCCCATGGCGCTGGGAATCGCGTTGATGAGTTTCACCGAAACGATCGCGGCCGGACGCGCTTTTGCGAAAGCGGGCGAGGCCCTGCCGAACGCCAATCGAGAATTGTTGGCCACGGGATTTTCGAATGTGGGCGGCGCGCTCTTCGGCGCCATGCCGGCGGGCGGCGGGACGTCGCAAACCGCCGTGAATCGGCGCGCCGGCGCACGCACCCAGGTCGCCGAGTGCGTCACCGCCGGGCTTACGCTGGGCGTCATGCTGCTGCTGGCGCCTTTGATTGGCGCTATGCCGCACGCCACCCTGGCGGCGGTGGTCATCATGTACTCGGTTGGCCTGTTCGACCCGGCCGAGTTCCGTGCGATTGCCAGGGTGCGGCGCACAGAGCTAGTCTGGGCCTTGGTGGCGCTTGCCGGCGTCGTGCTGCTTGGCACGCTGCAAGGGATACTCGTCGCCATCATCGTGTCGCTCGTCGCGCTGGCCCAGCAGGTATCCAACCCTCCCTTGCATCGGCTGCTGCGTAAACCGCACACGAACCTGTTCCGTCCGGCGTCCCCGGACCATCCCGACGATGAGGCGCTTGAAGGCATCTTGCTGCTTCGGCCCGAGGGACGCATCTTCTTTGTGAATGCAGACAATATCGGCCAGAAGATCACCCAATTGATCACCGCGACACGACCGCGGGTAGTCGTGCTGGATATGGGAAGTGTTTTCGATATCGAATACACCGCGCTGAAAATGATGAACGAGGCGGAACGCCGGTTAAAGCGGGACGGCGTTCAGCTTTGGCTGGCGAATCTAAGCCCTGGCGTGCTGGCCACGGTAAGACGATCCCCGTTGGGCGAAACCCTGGGCGCGGACGGTTTGTTCCAGACACTTGAAGAGGCCGTCCACAAATACCAGAACACCAGCCGGTCTGCGTCCTGAGCGGGAATATGTTGACTATGGTCAAGTCGCATTGTCTTGGCGGATCTACGCTGACGCTGCAAATCCTCTTGATTTGCCTAGCAGTCCAAGGTGCCAACCACGTGGAGATTGACCATGAACATCCGCAATCTGGCCGCACTGGCATTCGTCGCCGTGCTGGCCCCCGCCTTGACGGCCGCTGTCGCGCAGACCGCGCCGCCCTCTCCCGCTCAGTCGGCTGAACAGTCCGCCGACGACACGCAGCAGTTTGACAAGAAAGCCGCCGAAGTCAGGGACAACATGGAGAAAATGCAGCAAACCATGAATCAGATACAGAAGACGACCGACCCGAACGAACGTCGGAAACTGCTTCAAACGCATCAGGAGCTGATGCAGACCACCATGGGAATGATGGGCGAATTCTGGGGCAGCGGCGCCATGGGTTGCTGTGGGGCCATGGGTACCGGCGGGCCGCATCACCGGGGACGCGGGCAGATGGGTTGGAATGCGATGCGGGGAAACTATTCGAACCTGAGCCCCGAACAGATCCGGGAACGTCAGTACATGCGGGATCAATACATGGGCATGCAGCAGATGATGATGGAGCAAATGATGCAGCAGCAGCTCCACCGAGGCGCCCAGCCGCGTTGACCCAAGGCGGCGGCGGTCCGGCATGAGCTAGACCCCGGCGATACACGCTTGCTCCACGCGCCCGCCTGCCGCGCCTACCCCTCGTACCGCCGCCCTTGCGCCAGCAATTCCGGCGTGCCGATCACCGTGTTCAAGCCGTCGAAATCCAGCATCTGCGGTTGCCACGGCGCGGTGGTGCCGTGTTGGCGCAGGCTGCCGTAATAGCCCTGCAAGGTGTGCGCCACGGCGCGCGCGGTGCCGCCGGGAAAGATGACGATGCGAAAGCCCAGCGCGGTCAAGGCGTCGGCGCTTTGCACGGGCGTCTTGCCGCCTTCCACCATATTGGCCAGCAGCGGCACGCGAGCGGCAAAGCGCGCGCAGGCCGCCTGCATCTGTTCGGGCGTGCGCAGCGCTTCGATGAAGAGCGCGTCCGCGCCCGCTTCCAGATAGGATTCGGCGCGGTCCAGCGCGGCTTCCAGCCCGTCGACGGCGACCGCATCGGTACGCGCCAGTATCAGCGTGGACGCATGCACTCGCGCATCCACGGCGGCGCGCAGCTTGCCGCACATTTCGGCGGCGGGTATCACCGTCTTGCCGTCCAGATGGCCGCAACGCTTGGGAAAGGTCTGGTCTTCCAACTGGATCATCGCGGCGCCCGCGCGTTCAAAGCCACGCACCGTGCGCTGCGTGTTCAGCGCATTGCCAAAGCCCGTGTCGGCGTCCACGATGACCGGCGTGGCCACGCGCTCGGTGATCCGCGCCAGCGTGTCCTCGACTTCCGAATACGTGGTCAGGCCGATGTCCGAGCGCCCCAGCCGCGTGTAGGCGATGGACGCGCCCGACAGGTACAACGCATCAAAGCCCGCCTGCTCGGCGATGAGCGCCGACAGGGCGTCGTAGATGCCGGGCGCCAGCACGGCGCCTGCGGCCAATTGCGTTTTCAGTGCGTGTTTCATGGTGATTCCTGATCAAGTTCTTGCCCCAGCAGCGTGGCGGCGGTGGCGGCGGCGATATAGCCGCCCGCCACCGCGCTAAGCAGTCCATTGCCGGACAGATAGCCCGACACGTCGTTGCCCGACACGCCGCGCGCGGCGCCGCCGGCAGCCAGCAGATTCGGCAATGCCTGACCATTGCGATCCAGGACGCGGCATTGCGCATCAATGTCCAGGCCGCCTTGGGTATGGAACAGCGCGCCGGTGACCTTGACGGCGTGATACGGCGCTTGCAGGGCGCGGTCGAAGCGGCGGCCATGGGGGTCGGCCACATCCGGGCTGACGCCCTGCAAGGTCTGTTGCAACACGTCGGCGTCGCAGCCGATCAACGCGGCCAGCGCAGACACGTCGGCGCAGGTCTTCACCGCATGGCCGGCTTCGGCCGCGACAAAATCCGGGAAGCCGCGCGCCAATGCCAGCGTGCGGTCGTCGAACACGTTCCAGGCCACCCCACCCGGCTGCGCCAATACATGGACGGCGGCTTCGGAATAGCCCTGCGTTTCGTCATGGAAGCGCAGGCCGTCGCGATTGATCTGCACGCCGCCGTCCATCATGACGGCCCAGGAAATCAGCGCGCCTTGCGGTGTGGCCCAGGACCCGTGTCCCTGGTAAGCGCCCAGGTCGGCCAGGCGCGCGCCCAAGGCCTTGCCCCATTCGATGGCGCTGCCGTCGTTGCCCACGTGGCCGCCGTAGACGGCCTCGCGCATGGCGGGTAGATGTTCGGCCACCATGGCGGCGTTGCCGCCAAATCCGTTGCAGGCCAGGATCAGCACCTGGCAGCCGATTACGTCGATGGATCCGTCGGGTCGTTCGCAACCCACGGCGGTGATGCGGCCGCTGGGGTTCCCGCCGCTGTTGTTCCCCTCGCCGCCTTCCCCTCCCGCATCTTCCACCCAGATTTCCCGGGCCAACGCGCGCGTCAACAGATGCGCGCCCGCGCCCGTGGCGGCGCGTTCCAGCGCGGTCACCAAGGCCACGCCCGTGCGTTCCGGCAAGGCATGCATGCGACGCGCGCTGTGGCCCGGATACAGAAAGCCGTCCAACACGTCGAAGGTCAGGCCATGGCGCGCCAACATGTCCATGGCCGGTGCGGCTGCATCCGTGTAGGCCGCGACCAGATGCGGCGCGGCCGTGCCGTGGGCCTTGGCTTGGATGTCGGCGGCGAAACGCTCCGCGCTGTCATCGATGCCAGCCGCGCGCTGCACAGCCGACCCCGCCGCCGGAATGAATCCCGACGACAACGCCGACGAGCCGCTGGGCGCGGCGTCGCGCTCGATCAACACGGTTTCAATGCCGGCCTGCGCCAGACGCAGCGCGGCGGTCAACCCGCAAGCGCCCGCGCCGATGATCAGCACCGGCACCTGCATCATGTCGGCGTCCGAGGCGCTGCCGGAGGTGCTGCCCGGGTTGCCGTTCGGGTTGCCGCCGAGACTGCTGCCGGGATCGCCCCGCTTCACGGCCGGCGCGCTCACGACGCCAGCCGGCCCATGAAGTCCGCGCAGGTGATCACGTCCGCCACCGTGCGCAAGTCCGCCAGCGCGGCGTCGTGCATGGCGGGTGTGGGCGCGGCGCAGCCGTCGGCCAGCACCGTCACGTGATAGTCGCGCATATGGGCGTCGCGCGCCGTGCTGGCCACGCCGCCGTTGGTGACGATGCCCGCGATGACCACGCTGGACACGCCCGCGCGCCGCAGCACCCAATCCAGCTGCGTATTGAAGAAGGCCGAATACGCCACCTTCCAGACCGACACGTCGACCAACCCGTCCAGCTCGGCCACATTCGCCTGGCCGGGCGAGCCAGCCGCGAAATCGCCTTTTGCCAGGAACGGGCGCAGTTGCTTCAGGTGCGGCGAGATCATGGGTTCGCCATGCGCATCGGGCCACAAGGTAAACAGGCTGGACGCGACCAGGCCACCTTGCGCCTTCAGCGCACGGGCCAACGGCGCCACGCGGGCGGGCAAGGCGCGCGCCTCGCGGCTGACAGCGCCGCCCCGGTCATAGGCGCCGCCCGGCGCCAGGAAATCATTCTGCAGATCGATGATGAGCAAGGCGGTGGTGCGAGGGTCCAAGGCATGCATGGCGGTCTCCTAGGCGGTCTGGCGCGTGATCAGCAGATTGCCCAGCGCGTCGACGCGGCCGGCAAAGTCGGGTTCGATCCAGATGGTGGTGTCGGGCTGTTCAAGAATGGCGGGGCCGGCCACTTCCGCCTCCACGGGCAGATCCAGGCGCGCGTAGCGCACAGCGTCGTGCCACTGGCCCGCGTGAAACACCCGCTGCGTGCCCAGCGCGGCGGGCATGTCCTGGCAGGTGGGCGCCAGCAGCGCAAGATCAAACTTGGGGCGCTGCCCGATGCGCGCATAGCGCAGGTTCAGGATGCGCACCGCAATGCCATCCAGACTGCGGCCGAACGACGCGCGGTAGGCGCGGTTGAAGGCGGCGGCAATGCCCGCACGGTCCAGCTCGGCGCGCGTGAGTTCCACGCGCACGGTATGGCTTTGGCCCACGTACAGCATGTCCAGCTCGATGCTTTCGCGGATGCCTTCGAAGGCCACGCCCGCCGAGTCCAGCCGTTCCTGGCAGGCTTGCGCCAAGCCGTCGATACGCGCCAGCAGATCAGCGGCGTCCAAGGCATCCAACGCGGTGTTCAGCGTCTGCACGCCGTCGTGCCGCATGTCGGCCATGACGCAGCCCAGCGCGGACGTCACGCCCGGGTAGCGCGGCACGATGCCGTGGGCCGCGTCCACTTCGTTCATCATGGCGCACACGTGCAGCGCACCGCCGCCGCCGAACGGCATGTAGGCGAACTTGCGCGGGTCGTGCCCGCGTTCAATCGACACCACGCGGATCGCGCCCGCCATCTTGGCGTTCGCGACGGTCAGGATGGCTTCGGCCGCCGCATGCACGTCCAGGCCCAGCGGCCGCGCCACGTGTTCGTCGATGGCCGCGCGCGCCAGGTCTACATTCATGGTGGCCAACAGCCCGCCGCCCAGCGGGCGCTCGGCGGAAATGCGGCCCAGCAACACGTTGGCGTCGGTGACGGTGGGCCGGGTGTTGCCACGGCCATAGCAGGCCGGGCCGGGAATGCTGCCGGCGGATTCCGGACCCACCAGCAACAGGCCGCCCGCATCCACGCTGGCGATCGAGCCGCCGCCCGCGCCGATGGTTTCAATCTGGATCATCGGCGCGCGCACCACCATGCCGAAGTCGATGGAAGTCTGCGCCGACAGCGACGCTTCGCCGCCCGCCACCAGCGACACGTCGAACGAGGTGCCGCCCATGTCGCCCGTCACCACGTTGGGAAAGCCAGAGGCGCGCGCAATGGCGGCGCAGGCGATCACGCCCGCCGCTGGACCCGACAGCGCGGTGCGCACCGGCACGTCGCACGCGGTCTGGCGCGACATCACGCCGCCGTTGCTCTGCACCACCAGCAGTTCGCCGTCAAAGCCGTTCTGCTTCAGGTCGGACTCCAGGCGCGTCAGGTAGCTGCCCACCACGGGCTGCAAGGCGGCGTTCAACACTGCTGTTGAGCAGCGTTCGAATTCACGGATCTCGGGCAGCACTTCGGTGGCCGCCGTGACGTTGCCATTCGGCCAGATGGCGCGCACGCGGGTCGCGGCCTGGGCTTCGTTCACCGGGTTGGCGTAGGCGTTGACGAAGAACACGCACACCGCCTCGCAGCCCTGCGCCAGCAGCGCCCGGGCCGCCGCTTCCACCTGATCCAGATCCACGGGCGTGTGTACCGTGCCGTCGGCCAGCACGCGCTCGGCCACTTCCAGGCGCAGGTCGCGTGGCACGACAGGTTCGTAGTTGCCACGAAGGCCCCAGGTCTGCGGACGATCGCGCCGGCGCATTTCCAGCACATCGCGAAAGCCCGCCGTGGTGATGATGCCGGTGCGGGCCACCTTGCGTTCCAGCAGCGCGTTGGTGCCCACGGTGGTGCCGTGCACGATGGTGGCAATGGCGCTGGCGCCGTCAGCCACGCGCGCGATGCCATTCATGAAGCCGCGCGCCTCTTCGCCGCGCGTTGACGGCACCTTGACCACGCGCGCCGTGCCGGCTGTCTCGTCCAGCACGAACAGGTCCGTGAACGTTCCGCCCACGTCCACGCCGACGACGAGTCCCTGTGCCGTGTTCTTATCTGCCGCGCTCATGCCAACTGCTCCTTCTTGTTGTTGGCGATATCGCCCACATAGCCCATCTTGCGGTCGTGCTCACGCGCTTCAGGCGCACGGCCGGCGGGGTCGCCATAACCGCCCCCGCCCGGTGTTTCCAAGCGCACGCGGTCGCCGCGCTGCAATTGAATGCCCAGCATCTTGGAGCTCATGGGCGGGGTGCGCCACTGGCCGTCCTGCTGATAGCGGAACACGTTCAAGGCGGCCTCGCCACCGCCCGCGATGCCCTTGGGCGCGCTGCGGCCGCGTTCGCCGAAGATGAAGGCTTCGGCGCTGTCTTCCAGCAATTCAATTTCGTAGATGGCGCCCAGGCCGCCGCGATGCGTGCCGGCGCCGGCCGAATCCGGGCGCAGCGCCCACTGCGTGAAGCGCACGGGGTACGCCGCTTCCAGGATTTCCAGCGGCGGAATGGTGGCGGTGGAAATCGGCGCGTTGCCATGGCTAAGCCCGTCGCCGTCGGAATGCCCGCCGTGGCCACCGCCAAAGAAGCTGAACATCACCCAGCGCTGGCCCTTGCGCGCGGCGTCGCTGCGATAGCCCGCGATGGACAAGGCGTTGATCGTGCCATAGGCCTGCGCCATGGCGCGCTGGGGCGCGGCCTGCGCCATCGCGCAGAAAATCACGTCGATCATGCGCAGGATGGTTTCGGTGTAGCCGCCCACGGGGCGCGGGCGGTCAGCCGAAATCACCAGGCCGTCCGGCAGCACCACGTCCACCGCGTCCAGCACGCCCGCGTTGGCCGGCACGTCAGGAAACAGGTGCTTCAAGGCCACGTAGCAGGCCGCAATGGCGGTGGCGCGCGAAATATTGACCGGGCCAGCGCAGGCGGGCGAGGTGCCGTTGAAATCCAGCGTCAGCCGGTCGCCTGCAATCGTCAGCTTCAACGCGATGCGCAGCGCCACGTCGCGCACGCCATCGTTGTCCAGCATGTCTTCGAACGCGTATTCGCCGTCGGGCAGGCGCGCAATGTGGTCGCGCATCAAGCGGCGCGCGCGCTCGCGCAAGGTATCCAGGGATTCCAGCACGGTGTCATCGCCGTACTCATCCAGCAGGCCGTCCAGCCGGCGCGCACCCAGCTCCAGCGCGGCCAGTTGGCCGTTCAGGTCGCCCCACAGGCTGTCGGGCAAACGGGTGTTGGCTTTCAGGATGGCCAGCACGTCCTGGTCCAGCACGCCCGCGCGCAGGATGCGCACGGGCGGAATCTGCACCGCTTCCTGCCAGCATTCGGTGGCGGCCGGGTTGTAGTTGCCCGGCACCGCGCCGCCCACGTCGTGCCAGTGCGCAGCCGACGCCAGAAAGCAGAACAGCTTGGCGCCCCGGAACACCGGGCGCACCAGCTTGAAGTCATTGGCGTGCGTGCCGCCTTCGTAGGGGTCGTTGAAGAGCCAGACGTCGCCATCCACCATGCCGCCGCGCTCGGCGGCCACCTTGGCGGCCGCCTTCACGGCAAAGGCCATCGCGCCCACGAACACGGGCAGGCCGGACTTGCCCTGGATCAGCGTGGCGCCGGTGGCCGCGTCGTACATGCCGTGGCAGGCGTCGTGGGCCTCGGCAATGATGGGGTTGAACGCGCTGCGGTACAGCGTCGCGTCCATCTCATCGGCAATCTGTTCCAGACGGCCCTTCAGGACCGCCAGGGTGACGGGATCAAGCATCGTGTTCTTCCTAAGAGGTTTGGCGCTGTTTCAGCAGATTCAGCAGTCCGCCGGCCCGCACCATGTCCATCAGGAAGGTGGGTACGGTTTCGCAATGCAGTTCAGCAGGCTCGACGCCGGCCGCGCGGCCGATGCGGCCAGACTCGGGGTCCAGGGTGATGCGCTCGCCTTCCGCCAACGCGTCCGCCTGCGCGCAGGTCAGGAGCAGCAGGCCGACGTTGAAGGCGTTGCGAAAGTACAGGCCGTTGAAGGACGGCGCGATCACGGCGGCCACGCCCAGGCGCACCAGGGCCGACGCCGCCTGCTCGCGCGACGAGCCGATGCCGAAATTCGGCCCGGCCACCAGGACGTCGCCCGGCTGCACCTGCCCCGCGAATTCCGGGCGGACCCGTTGCAGGCAATGGCGCGCGATCTCGTCGATGCCGAACTTCATGTAGGCGCCTGGCGCCAGCGCGTCGGTGTCGATATCGGCCCCCACGCGCCAGACGCGATGGGTTGATGTGCCGTGCGTGGCGGTGGCTTCGGTTGCGCTGGGGGGTGTTGCGATCCGGCGCGTCATGCCATCACCTCGCGCGGGTCTGCGATGCGGCCGGCCACGGCGGAGGCCGCCACGGTGTAGGGCGAGGCCAGATAGACCTGCGCCGTCTCGGATCCCATGCGGCCCTTGAAGTTGCGCGCGGTGGTGGAGATGACGCTGGCGTCGTCGGGAATGGATCCGCCATAACCGGCACAGGCCCCGCAAGACGTGGCCAGCACCTGGGCGCCGGCGTCTTGCAGCACCTGCATCACCCCTTCCTGTTCCGCCTGTTGCTGGTCCAGGCGGCTGGCAGGCGCGACCATCAGGCGCATGCCCGGCGCCAGGCGGCGCCCGCGCAATACGCTGGCCGCCGCGCGCAAGTCGTCCAGCTTGGCGCCGGTGCAGGCGCCGATGTAAGCCACCTGCACGGGCACGTCGCGGTATTGATCCACATCGCGCGCATTGGCCGGGCTGTGGGGCGCGGCCACCTGCGGCGCCAACGAGGCGGCGTCGAAGTCGTGCCATTCGGCGTCTGCCCCGGCATCGCTTTGCCAGCGGGCCAGGTCCAGCGCATCGGTCACGCCCGCCGCGCGCAGATAGGCGGCGGTGGTTTCGTCAGGCGCAATCAGGCCCACCTGCGAGCCCAGTTCGGCGCTCATGTTCGACAAGGTCATGCGTTCCTGCATGGGCAGCGCGCGCACGGCCTCGCCGCAGAATTCCACGGCCTGGTAGCGTCCGCCATTCATGCCGTAGCGGCCGATCATGTGCAGCATCATGTCCTTGGCGGTCACACCAGCGGCCAGCCGCCCGTTCCAGCGCATCATCAGCGTCTGCGGCACCTTGACCCAGATCTTGCCGGTGACGGCCACGCCCAGCATTTCGGTGCTGCCGATGCCGAACATGTACGCGCCGAACGCGCCGCCCGTGGGCGAATGCGAATCTCCGCCCACGCAGAACATGCCGGGGCGAATATGGCCGTGTTGGGGGACGACGACGTGGCAGATGCCGACCGAGTCATACACGTTGGGCAGTTGCTGCCCCGCCGCCCAGTCGCGCGCAATGCGCACGATGCGGCGCGATTCATCATCGGATTCGGGCACGTAGTGGTCGATGACCAGCACGATTTTTTTCGGGTCCCACAGCGATGCGCCCAATTCTTCCAGCATGGGCTGCAAGCGCCGCGGGCCGCTGGAATCATGGAACATCGCCAGGTCCACGCCACAGGTCACGATCTCGCCCTGCTCGACCGAGGCGCGGCCACAGGCGGCGGCGATCAGCTTCTGGGCCAGGGTTTGCGGCGGAATTCGCGGCGAACTATGGGGTGAACTTCGGGGCGGACTTTGCAGCCGCGGGGTTTGATCAACAGGCATCGCTACATCCCCAGATACGCGCGGCGCACGTCGTCGCTGGCCATCAGTTGCGCGCACGGCCCGCTATAGCGGATGGCGCCGTTTTCCATCACGTAAGCGCGCTGCCCCGTTTCCAGCGACTGGCCGACGTTCTGCTCAACCAGCAAAATCGCCAAGCCGTCGGCGTGCAGGCGCTGAATCAGGCCGAACAGTTCTTCCACCATCAAGGGCGACAGCCCCAGCGACGGTTCATCCAGGATCAGCAGCCGGGGCTCGGCCATCAAGCCCCGCCCTATCGCCAACATCTGCTGTTCGCCGCCCGACATGGTGCCGGCCAGTTGCGCCAGCCGTTCACGCAGGCGCGGAAAGATGTCCAGCACGCGGTCCAGGTTGGCCGCGCGGTGCTCGCGCGCCCGGGTGAACGAGCCCAGCTCCAGGTTTTCGCGCACGCTAAGGTTAGGGAAAATGCGGCGGCCTTCGGGCACCTGGATCAGGCCGGCCTTGACCACGTCGCGGTAGTGCCGCCCGGTCAGGTCCTGCCCGTCAAAGCGCACCGACCCGCCCCAGGGCTTGAACAGCCCGCAAACGGTGTTGTTCAAGGTGGACTTGCCCGCGCCGTTGCTGCCCAGCAGCACGACGATTTCACCTTCGCTCACGGTCAGGTCCACGCCGCGCAGCACTTCCATGCGGCCATAGCCCGCCCGCAGGCTGGAGACTTCCAGCAGCGCGCTCATGCCGGCGCCCCTTGCGCGGCCAGGCGGGCCGCCGCGCCGTGCCCAAGATAGGCTTCCACCACCGTCGGGTCGCGCGTCACTTCGCCGGGCGTGCCCGACGCAATCAAGCGGCCCTGCGCCAGCACCCATACGTGTTCGGCCAGGCTCATCACCGCGCGCATGACGTGTTCGATCATCAGCACGGTGACGCCATCGTCCACCAGCTTTTTCACCACCGGAATCATCTCGTCGATCTCGCTCGGGTTCAGGCCGGCCAGCACCTCGTCCAGCAACAACAGGCGCGGCCGCGTGGCCAGCGCGCGGGCCAGTTCCAGCCGTTTGCGCCCCGCTACCGTGAGGTCGGCGGCGGGCTTGTCCAACACGCCTTGCAGGTTGACGCGCGCGGCCACCGCTTCGGCCTCGGCCAGGGCGGCGCGCCGGTCACGCAGTCGCAGGTGCGCGCCCACCGCGATGTTCTGCCGCACTGTCTGCGCGCCAAAAGGCTGCACGATCTGGAAGGTACGCGTCAGGCCCAGTTGCGCGGACTCATGCGGGGCACGCCCCGTGATGTCCTGCCCGGCAAAATGCACCGAGCCCGCGCCGGGTGTCAGAAAGCCGGACAGCAGCGCGAACAGCGTGGTCTTGCCGGCGCCGTTGGGGCCCACCAGCGCGGTCAGCGAGCCTTGCGGCACGGCCAGGTTCACGTCCTGAACCGCCTTCAGGCCGCCAAAGGAAATAGACAGGTTGCGAGCTTGCAGCAGGATCTCAGACACGGGCGCGCTCCTTGCCAAACAGCCCACGCAGCGACTGCCCGCTGCCGCTGATGCCGCGCGGCAGGAACATCACGATCAGGATCAGCACCACGCCGTAGATCACCATGCTGATGCCGGGCAGTTCGCCAAACAGGTTGCGCGTCAGGTCGGCCAGGCCATGCAGCGCCACCGCGCCCAGCACCGGCCCCCACAACGTGCCCATGCCGCCCACGATGGCGCCCACCAGGGCTTCCACCGACACGGCCGACCCAAAGGCAATGCCCGGGTCGATGTACTGGAACACCTGCACATAGAAGGCACCCGCCGCGCTCATGAACGCCGCCGACAAGGCAATGCCGCCCAGCTTCACGCGCAGCGGATTCACGCCGATGGCGCGCGCCGCGTCCTCGTTGTCGCGCACCGCTTGCAGATACGCGCCAAAGCGCGAATGACGCAGCCAGGCCGTGACGGCCAACGCCAGCACCACAAAGGCCAGCAGCAGATAGATATAGCCCCGGCGCGACACAAACTGCATGTTGGCCGCGCCCTCTTGCAGCGGCACCATCAGCCCCACCCCGCCGCCCGTGAAGGGCGCCGACAAGGCCAGGATGCGAAAGACCTCGGCAAACGCCAGCGTCACCAGCGCAAAGTACGAACCCTTGAGCCCGTAGCGGAACGTCAGCCCGCCCACGGCCAGGCCCGTCAGCGCGCCCAGCGCAATGGCCATCGGCAGCGCCAGCCAGGGATTGATGCCCAGGCTAAGCTGGCCGAGCGCCTGGGCATAGGCGCCCACGCCAAAGAACAGCGCGTGGCCAAACGACAACTGGCCGCCGTATCCACCCAGAATGTTCCAGGCCTGCGACAGCAGCGCCGCGTATAGCGACATCATCACAAACGTCAGCAACACGCCCGACTGCGCGAACGTTGCCAAGACGGCCAGCGCCACCCCGAACAACGCGATAGAAATAAGATCCCGGTTCATGCTCAGCCCCTCGCCCCGAACAGCCCCTGCGGGCGAAACAGCAGCACCGCGATGAAGATCGCAAAAATGCCCATCTGACCCAGCGAGTCGCCCAGGAACAGGCCGCCGATGGACTCCACCACGCCGATCAGCAAGCCGCCCACCAAGGCCCCCACAAAGCTGCCCATGCCGCCCAGCACCACGATGGTGAAGGCCACCAGCACAAAGCCGCTGCCCACTTGCGGGTTGACGTAGTAGGCGGGCAGCAGGAAGCAAGCCGCCGCGCCCAGGCAGGCCATGCCGATACCGAACGACAGCGCATAGACCTTTTCAACATCAATGCCCATCAGCTTGGCGCCCTGCTTTTCGCGCGCCACCGCGCGTATGGCGCGGCCCAGGTCGGTGCTGCGGATGATCCAGAACAGCACCGCCGCCACGGCCAGCGCGCCGAAAAAGGCGATGACCTTGGGCAGCGCGATCATGGCGGGACCGATCTCAACCGTGCTGAGCGTGTAGGCCGTGTCGATGCTGCGCGTGTCCGACTTGAACCACACCAGCGCCAGGTTTTCCAGCACGATGGCCAGGCCCAGCGTCACCAGCAGAATGTTCTCGTCCTTGCCGTGGCTGGCGCGGTTGATCACAACGCGCTGCAACGCATAGCCCAGCGCGAACATGCCCGCCACCACCAGGGGCAACGCCGCATAAGGGTCGATGCCCAGCCGGTCTTTCAGCAGGTAGACGGCGTACAGCGCCACCATCAGCGCGGCGCCGTGAGCAAAGTTGATGATGTGCAGCACCCCGTAGATCAGGGTCAGCCCCAGGGCGATCAGCGCGTACACCGCGCCGGTCGTCAGGCCGTTCAGCACCGATGAAAAGAGGATGGCGGGATCCAGCATGCTGCGCGCTCAGGCCTTCAAGGGAAAAATGGCGTCGGCCTGGCGGTATTCGGCCGGTATGATCACCTTGATGTCACCGCCGATGACTTGCGTCAAGAGCGGCTGCGCGCCCGTGTTCTGGCCGTTGACGAACTTGGTGGGGCCATACGGCATGAGGTTGTCGTGGAAGGTGCTGGACGCCAGCGCGTCGGTGATGGCGGCGCGGTCAGCCGACTTGGCGCGTTCGATGGCGTCGGCCAGCAACTGCACGGCCACGTAGGTCATGAAGACCTCGTAACTGAAATACGCGCCCTTCTCTTCCACGCGTGCCTTCAGCGGCGCCACGCGCGCATCCTTGGGGTTGAACCAGTGGTTGCAGTCGATGATGCCGTTGGCGATGTCCGGAAATTCCTTCAGGAACTTGTAGCTGGACGCCGCGCCCCCCAGCACCGAAAAAATGGCCTTGGGCTGCACCTTCTGCTGCTTCATGGCGCGCAGCAGCAGCGCGTATTCGTTGTAGTAGTTGGCCGGGATGACGATGTCCGGGTTCACGGACCGCATGCGCAGCACGATGTTGTTGAAATCGCGCGTGGGGTTCGGGTGCTTCACCACTTCCTTCACCTCGAAGCCGTATTGCGGCAGCGACTTCGACAGCAACGCCGCCGTGCCGGTGCCGAACAGCGACTCCTCGTGCACGATCATCACGGTCTTGGCCGGCTTGCCGGCGGCATCGTTCAAGGCCACCAGGTCGGCAATGGCGCGTTCGCTACAGGCACGGTAGCCCGGCCCGAAACGGAAGGTGTTCTTCAGGCCGCGCTCCACAATCTGGTCGGCCACGCCCACGTCCACCACATGCGGCAGGTTGTACTTGGCCGCCGTCTGCGTGGTGGCCAGGCAGATCGCCGACGCATACGCGCCGACAATGGCCGACACGCCCGCCTCGTTCATCTTTTCCACTTCGGCCGAACCCGCCTCGGGCCGCGACTGCGCATCGCCCAACACCGCAGACAACGGCGCACCGCCCAAGGACTTGATGCCGCCCGCCTTGTTGATGTCTTCAATGGCCAGCAGCGCGCCCAGCCGGCATTGCTGCCCCGAATACGCCAAGGCGCCGGTCACCGGGTGCAGCACACCCACCTTCACAGGCGTGGCGCCTTGCGCGCGCGCCACCCAGGGCGCGGACAGCAGCGCCGTGGCGGCGGCGGATCGATACAGAAAAGTGCGGCGCGAATTCATGGGAGATCTCCGAGGGGTTCAATGAAATTGGGCCGACAGCTCTTCGCTGACCCAGACTTTGGCGTCGATGCTGCCGACGCGCGACAACTGCAATTGGTATTGGTAGCGGTCGGGCCGGTACAGGCCCTGCAAGAGCTGCACGGGGCGGTCGTTCACGTCGCGCACGACGCGGGTCACGGCCAGCAGCGCCGACCCCACCGACACATCCAGATGGCGCGCCACTTGCGCATCGGCCAGGCGCGCCGAAATGGTTTGCGTGGCGCCGCCAAACTCCACGCCAGCCGCTTCCAGCAGCATCAGCAAGGGTTCGCGTTCCAGGTCTTCACGCGTGAAATCAGCCACGGCCTGCGGCACGTAGGTGGTGATGTGCGACAGCGGCCCGGCCTCGGTGCTGCGCACGCGCAGGCTCTTGTGGACCGGCGTGCCCACCGGAATGCCCAGCGATTCGGCCACCGTGGGCGGTGCGGACACCAGCGCGCTGTCCAGCACCTGCACAGAGGTGCGCAGGCCCATGTTGACGATGTTCTCAAGCAGCCCGGTCAGGTGCGCCTTCTGCGACGCGTTGGCGGCGGGCGCGGCTTGCGCGTTGGACGCCGCCCGCAAAGGCCAGGTCCCCAAGCCAGGACGCCGCGACACCAGACCATCGGCCACCAGCATTTCCATGGCCTTGCGGATGGTGATGCGGGCCACGTCGAACTGCCCGGCCAGCGCATGCTCGCCCGGCAAGCCGTCCTGGTCGAAACGGCCCTCTTGCAACTGCTCGCGCAGCACAAGATAGATCTGGTGGTATTTCGGCAGAGGCAGTGTGGTTCCCATGCCGGAAACTCTAGGGGTGTCCTAATGTACCGTCAATGGAACAAATGGCTGGAAGGGTTGTTCTATCGGGAAAACACTGACGGTCTGGACGGGATACCGCATCCGGCTAATTTCTGACACAATCCGTCTGAAATTAATAATTGGGGACGGCGACAGCCGCATTCGAAACCGGGCCAACGCCCACACCATCCAGGAAAGAGGAATGAAGAAGACAACGAAGCTGGCAATGTTGGTGCTTACCGCGGCATTGCTCGCGGGTTGCAAGACAACGGTCGAGACCGAGGTCAAGGTTTCGGATTTGCTTGATGCAACTTCCAAGCAGATCGCCGGCAATCTCCTGGTCGAAGTGCCGGCTTGCCAAAGTCATGAAGATTCCCGTCAGCCGTCGAAAATCCTGGTGGACGTGCAGCAAGCCGTACCGGGGATCTTCTCGGACGCGAAGTACGAGGAGTGCTTTCGCAAAGGCTTCGACTCCTACGCCCGGTTCTCCATGCCGATCGTTCTGACGAAGGGCAGTGACGGCAAGCTGGCTTCGCAATCGCACATCAACTTGGTGTCGAATGAACGCCAACTGCTGTCCGTCAGCGTGCCGGAGTCGATCAGGGCAAAGATCGACAGCACCCAAAAGAAGTCGCCCGTGGGCAAGCTAGATCTCAAATTCGAAATCAAGGTAAAGAACGACACAGGCGAGGCGCTCCCGTTTGCTGCGATCGCCGTGTTCGTCGACAAACAACCTGTCGTCTATGGCGTTTTGACGGTCAAGCCAGGACAGTCATTTGTTGTGGCGCTCTCTGACGTGTCCGCCAAGAGCGCAGTCCAATTCGGCAATGCGGTGGTTCTGGCGCACGCCCAGCAGTAGGCCGCCCGTGGATTACAGGACGACATCTGACAGGGTACGTGCCATGCCCATCACCTACCGATCCGCCATTGCCGACGACGCCGCCGCGTGCATCACGCTGCGCACCCAAACCCGCGAAAACGCGGTCACCGAAGCGGAACTTGCCGCCGCCGGCATCACGCGCGAAACCTGGGCGGCGGGTATCGACGCCGGTCTATACCCCGGCGTGGTCGCGATGGACGGCGACGTGCTGGCGGGCTATTGCTTCGCGCACCGGGATACCGGCGAGATCGTCGTGCTGGCCTTGCTGCCTGACTATGAAGGCCTGGGAGTGGGCAAGACGCTCTTGGGCATGGTGGTCGAGGCGCTACGCACGCGCGGATTCGCGCGTGCGTTCCTGGGTTGCGCCACGGATCCGGCGGTGCGGTCCTATGGGTTTTATCGGCACCTGGGATGGCGGTCCACAGGCACCTTCAATGACGCGGGCGACGAGGTGCTGGAGTATTTGTTTTGACGGCTGTTCACTGAGGTGCGTACCGCACCCGCCGACACCCGCTGCTGAACTCGTCAGAACTTCCAGCGCACGTCCACCGACCCCGTGTGTTGACGGTTGCCACCTCCGAATTCCCCGCCGTAGCTCAGACCCGCCGTCATGTTGCGCACCGCGACAAGGTCGGCGCCCAGTTCAATGCGGGCCGCGTCCCGCGCGATGGGCGCGCCCGCCACGGAAAACGAAGCCCCCTGGTCGAAAGCCAGCGTCTGCGTCGGCTGCAGGCTGCCATAGGCGTGGCGCCAGCCCAGCATGCCGCGCAGCACGATGGCGGATTGCGCGGGCGACCATTGGCCGCGCAGCCCCGCCAGCGTGCTGGTGCTGTCCTGCGTCTGGGCGCGGCCGGACAGGGCCGCGGATCCGCCCGATTCAGAGAAGCCACGCACGCGCAATTGGCTCCACGACAGGCCGACAAAGGGCTCTAGCGTGACGGTGGGCGCCACCGCCAGGGAATATCCCGCTTCGGCGAATAACTGCGTGGTGTTGCCGCTGTAGTTCGCTTTCAGCGTCTGGTCCAGGCTGCCGTAGCGAATCTGGCGGCGCGTGTCGATGTCGTGCCAGCTGTAGGCCGCGCCCGCCAGAACGTTCACGGCGCCCGCGCCCGTGGCAAAGGACTTGCCGCCGTAGATCGTTGCGGTGTAGCTCTGCGTCTTGGCGGTGGCCGAGCGCTGGTCAGGACTCAAGCGGGCATCCGTGTAGCCGAAGGCGCCGCCGACGCGCCACCCCTGCCCTACGCCAACGTCGCCCCCCACCACGACGCCAGTGCTGCTTTGATCCGCGCCCGGCGCGTTACCGTCGCCGCGCAGGCGTTGACGGTCTCCGATTACCTGCGCCCACAGCGGCGAGGCGCCGGACCGAGGCAGCATCGCGGCTGACGGTGGCGCGTCCGACATGCCAGCCTGCGCGCTGAACCCGCCCGACCGCATCGGCGCCGACAGGTTGGTGCGCAAGCGGGCCAATCCGGTCTGCGCGATGAACGGCGTGGCGCTCATCAAACCAGACGCCACGCCAGCGTGCGTGTCGCCGGACAATTGGTTCAGGGCTTGCAGCAACTGGCTGGTATCGCTGCTCAGCATGACGCTGCGCCAGACCTCATGGCTTTGCGGCAGGCTGTCGATGGCCGCCGCCACGGCGCGCTGGTTGGGGGTTTGCGCGGCGCTTGCCAGGCTGCGGTCGTTACGAGCCAGCGTCAGGGTCACGTCGTTGCCGTCACCGCCCGCCGTATTGACCGAGGCATCCAGGAACAGCAGGGGATTGTTCACCGCGGCGAACCCGCCCGCGACCGCGCCGGCGCTCTGCTTGGCGATCAAGGTGTAGGGGCCGGTGTCGGCGTTCCAGGCCGACGCGTCCGCGGGCGACAGGCGCAGGTCCAGGGTGGCACCCGTGATGTCGACTCCGCCCGCCACCACCACGCTGTCGTGCGTGGTGGGTGTGGCGTTGATGCGCAGCGTGCCGTGGTTGACGTAGTCGCCGGAAAAAGTCTGTGTGCCGATGCCGTCGCCGCCCGGCGCGTGCACGCCGCCCGCCAAGATAGTGGCCGACCCCAGGGTGCCGGCGCCCGCCAGCATGGCGCCCGACGCGACCTGCAGGGTGCCACCCAGGCGGGCGTTCTCGGCCAGCGTCAGCCCTCCTGCCGACACGGTGGCCGTGCCGGTATAGGCGCTGCTATCCGAAGCCAGCGCCAACATGCCCGCCCCGATTTTGTTGAGCGCGCCCCCGCCGGACACGGCGCCTTGCAGGGTGAAAGCATTCGTCAGGTCAAGCGCGCCGCCCGCGGCGCCCAGCGTCAGGCCGCGCCCGGTGCCTGTATAGGCGGCATCGGCAATGCGCAGCGTGCCGCCGTTGAGCGTCACGCCGGTGCCGGCTGCGCCCAGGTTGGCGTCGTCGGACACCGCCAGCACGCCCGCGGAAACGGTGGTGCCGCCAGCGTAGGTGTTTGCGCCGTTGAGAACCAGCGTGCCGCCTTGAGTCTTGTCGATGCCGCCCGCGCCGGATATCACCGTATCGATCACGGCGGTCGCGCCACCCAGGACCCGGAGTTCGCTGCCACCCGCGCGCGTTTCCAAAGCGCCGGTGCCGTTCAGGCGGTAGCCGTCGGCCACGAACTGCAGGCCTGCGAACGATTGCGTGCCTTGCACGCTTACCGTGCCGCCGCCCGTCGTCAGGAAGACGGCGTGATTGCCTGCCCACGCTTCGGGCACGGTGCCGCCGTCGTTCACCCAATTGGTGGCCGTGGCGTCCCAGGTGCCATTGCCCCCCGTCCAGGTCTGCAGGAGATTGCTGCCCGTGACGCCGACTCGCAGGTCCAGGTGGCCAGCCACTTCAGACACCACGCGCACGTCGTACGCGGACAGCGAGGCCGGCATGGCGCCCATTTGCAGGCCGCTGCCGGTGAGTTGGCCGCCATAACTGATCAAGCGGTAATAACCCAACCCCGCGGTGCTGTCGGGGTCGCTCAGCGCCAGGGTGCCGTCCAGTTGCACGTCGCCATCAACCTGCAGATGGTCGCTGGCGCCTGGCGCCGAGGCATCGTTGCCCGGCGCGCCCAGCTCGTAGTCCAGCGTTGCGCCGGCGGCAAGCGTAAAGTTGCCCGCCACCCGCAAGCTGCCCAGCGAATTACCCGGAGCGATGACGCCGCCCGCGGTCACGGTAGTGGCGCCCACGGTGCCGCTGCCGCCCAACCGCGCGCCGTTGCCGACGGTGACGGCTGAGCTGGCGATGGAACCGTTCACCACCAACGAACCGGCGTCGATCTGGGTGGCGCCGGTATACGTGCTGGTGCCCGACAAAGTAAACGCGCCGGTGCCCTGCTTGAGCAATCCGCCAGACCCGTTGAGCGTGCCCGAGTACGTGGTGCTGGTGTTGTCGGCGCCCAGCGTCAGCGTGGCGCTGCCCAGTTGCACAGTGCCCGCGCCTGACAGCGCGCCAAGCGACTGCCCATAGCCGTTGAGATTCAGCGTGGCGCCGGCGCTGACGTTCATGGCGCCGCCGCCGAAAACCTGCGACGCGCCCGCCACCAAGGTGCCCGCCTGCACGGCGGTGCCGCCCGTATACGTGTTGGCCCCGGACAGCGTCAGTGTGCCCACGCCGGTTTTGCTCAGCCGGCCGCTGCCGTCCAGCACGGCGGAGATGCCCACGTCGAAGCCGTTGGAATCCAGGAACATGCCGCCCGCGCCCAACGTGATGTCGCCCGCGCTGAAGCCCTGCAAGAGGTTCGCTTCCGAGGTGGCCGCGCGCAGCACGCCGCCATTGAAGTCGATCGTGCCCGTCGTGCTGCCGGCCTTCCTGACAACGGGCCCTGTCCGCAGAACGCCCCGTCCGTCAGCGTCAGAGCCATTGACCTGCATGATCCCGCTGCCGTCGCCGAGCTCTATCTGCGCGACGCTCACCGTGGCTCCGTTCTGCACGACCACCGTGCCGGTCGTGCCTGCTTGATTGCCGATCACCAGCGCGGTATCGCTCGACCACACCGAGTTCGCGCCGGAGATCAGGGCGGACCCATCCGTGTAGGCGCCGACAAAGCTGCGCGCGGTGGACAACCTGGCGCCGTCCAGCACATGCAACTCGTTGGTCGCGTTAGCGCCCCCACCGACCGCGAAGTAGTTGGCCGACCACGTCGAATCCGCGCCCGTCACGATTGCGGTACCGCCGGAAGCAGAGCCGACCCACACATCATGGGACGTCATTTGTGCGCCGTTGCTTACGGTAATTTCCGCCTCGCCGGCCGAGCCGATGTACACGTCCGACGTCGCACTGCCCAAGCGCGCCAACGGGCCCGTCACTTCCATGGAACCGTTGCTGGCCAAGATCTGTCCTGCCGTGGTGGTCGCCCCCGTCAGCCGCAGCAGGCCTGTGCCCAACTTGACCAGCGAACCGGTGCCGCTCATGTCGTCCGCATACTCGACCGTGCCGCTTCTGCTGAAGGTGACCGACCAGTTGTTGACGATATCGCCGCTGATAGAGCCCGTGGCGCCGCCCGCGCCAATGTACAAGGGGCCCCCGGATACGGTCGTTCCGCCCGTATACGTGTTGGCGCCGGTAAGCGTCACACCACCGATGCCGTTGACCACCAGGGAACCAGAGCCTGTGATGTCCGAGGCCAGTTGGTAGGCCCCGGCCTGGTTGAAATTGATGGTTCCGTTGTTGACCAGTGTGGTCAGGTTGGTGATCGCGCCGCCGATCGTGGCGTTGGCCGTGTCGCTTCCGATGTTAAGCGTGCCGTTGGCGTTGATGATGAACGCCCCGCCGCCCGCGAAGTTTGCCGTGCCCGGCCCCAGGTTCAACACGCCGGCTCCGCCGCCCGTTCCCCCGCCGACCACCAGCCGCGCCCCGTTGCCGAACGACAGGGTGGAATTGCCCTCCACGGTCACCGTGCCGCTGCCGCCTTGGCCACCTGCCTGCGAACCGCTCGCGCCCCCGCCCGACCCGCCGATCAGAAGCGTGTCAGCCACGGAAAGCGTGGCGTTCGTCAACGTCAGTGCGCCGGATCCGCCACTGCCACCGACGCCCGTCGCGCTGCTGCCTCCGCCCGCCCCGCCCACCAGCAGTGAATGGTTTACCGTCAAGGTCGCATTGCTGACGCCCAGGCTGCCTGCCACGCCATCACCGCCGGCCTCACCGTCGAAGCTGGCGCCACCGCCACCGCCACCAATGCCGACGTAGTCGTAGCTTGTCGAGATGCTGATGGTTCCCGAGCCAACCGCCTGGGCGCCCTGGCCTGCGGTACCCCCGGCAGACGTTCCGTCAGTTCCGACAATATTGCCGCCGTCGCCACCGGCACCGCCGTTGCCCAGGCCGCCGCCAGCACCCAGCGCGCCACCGCCACTGCCGCCACCGGCCGCGGGTGCCGCTGGACCGCCCGCGCCGCCACCACCGCCCACGCCGCTCTGTCCGCCCACGGTGCTCGACGCGCCACCGGCGCCGCCGCTGCTGCCCCCGGACGAGTCAGGGCTGGAGAGCCCATCGCCTCCGCGCTCCACTCCGCCTCCCGCGCCACCACCAACGGCATTCCCGCCGCCACCGCCGCCCCCGCCAATACCCCCGCCGCCGCCGCTACCGCCCGCCGACGCACCCGCCGACGTCACGCCGCCATTGCCGCCATTGCCCACAAGCAGGCTCTCCGCAAATGACGGGGTGGCAACAAGCGGCATGCAAGTCACGGCCGCAAGCGCCAGATAGACGGGGCTAAGTTTCAGCTTGCGGACGGCAGAGTGGGTACGCATGGGCAATGTCTCGAGTGGGAGGGTTGGTGTTGACATAGGTACGGCTGGCGGGAATATTGCACAGCCTTCGGCCCGACCTGCCAGGGGCCGAGATGCTTGTTCAATCGGGGCTGACAATTCCGCGCGATGGAACGTGCGTGGATGGTCACAAAACCGTGAGCCGACTACCCCTGTTATCGGCGGGCGAATCCGAAAATTTAGGGGATGCCGCGGATTTTTTTGCGGCGTATTTCCCCATTCAGAAAGCTGCCCAGCTATTTACCCGAAATCACCCCAGCTGTTCAAGCCCAACCCAACAGGGAATAACCCCAACCGGGAATCGCTTCAGGAGACGGGCCATGACCGCACCTCGCTCGGCGTCAGAAACGCCGCTCATGCGCATGACAAGATCGCGCGTGAACTACGTGTAAGCGCACAGGTGAGCGGAAAAGAACGCCGAGTTCGGCGTTTTGGGCCAATGTCGGATGGCGTTCAATGTGCTGCTAGTCACCCGGAACAATAGGTACAGCCATGAACAGAGTTGAACTGTCGACCATGGGCCTTGGCGCCTCGCTGGCGAAACAGGGGCGCGCCAGTGCATCCAATGCCTCGTTTGCTGATGTGCTTGAAGAATCCCAGCGCAACACGGACCGATTCCAGATGGGTAAACCGCCTGTCCCACTGTCTGCCGCTGAACAGGATCTGCACAATTATGTGAGCATGTCCACCGAAGAGCGTTTTTTTGAGATGACGCTACGGTCGCTAGGCATCTCAAAAGAAGAATATGAAGCGATGACGCCCGCGGAGAAGGAAGAAATTGCCCGACTCGTGCAAGAGCGCATCACTGAACGCGTCAAAGAGAATGCAAGCAGTGGGCGCGCATCGACTTTCGAGATTTTCTGAGCGCTCGTTGGGCTTGCTAGCCAAAGGAAGCTCTGGCTTTCGCGCATGACTGACGCATCAGCCAGAGCGGGGGCCGGCCCGTGCATCACGCAACCGACTGGCGCTCGCGGCCTCGTGTTTCAGCGGCGCCACACCCCGCCCAAATTTCTCGCGATACGCTGTCGGACTAGTCAGCACGATGCGCCGAAAGTGCCTGCGCATGGACTCCTCCGAGCCGAACCCTGCCAACTCGGCAATACGACCGATCGGCAAGGGCGTTTGCGCCTCAAGCATCTCACGGGCCACCGCCACACGTTCGCGCACCAACCATTCATACGGCGCCATGCCGGTAGCGTCATGAAATTGCCGTTGCAGCGTGCGCGGGCTCATGGCGGCGCGTTCCGCCAGAGCGCGCAGCGTGTGCGGCAAGGCGGGATGCTGGCGCATCCAGTCCATCAACTTCGTCAAACGCCCGCTGTCGTCGTGCGGCATGGGGCGCGGCACAAACTGCGCCTGGCCGCCTTCCCGGTGCGGCGCCACCACCAGCCGCTGCGCGACCCGGTTCGCCACGGCGCCGCCGTAATCGCGCCGCACCAGGTGCAGCAACATGTCCAGCCCCGCCGCCGAGCCCGCCGACGTGATGATCTGGCCTTCATCGATGTAGAGCGCATCCGGCTCAACCCGCACTTGCGGGTAACGACGCTGCAGCGTTTCGGCGTATCGCCAATGCGTGGTTACGGTCTTGCCGTCGAGCACGCCGGCCGCGGCCAGCACGAACACGCCGGAGCAGATCGAACATAGCCGCGCGCCGCGCTGGTATGCCATGCGGATTCGCTTGAGCAGCGCCTCGGGCGGCAATTCATCGGCATCGCGCCAACCGGGCACCACGATCGTATCGGCGCGATCAAGCATCTTGAGCGTGTACGGCGCGGCGACCGTGATGCCGCCGGCGGCGCGCAGCGGGCCGGGCTCGCTTGCGCAGACGGCGAAACGATACCAATCGACCCCCAGCTCGGGGCGTTCCAGCGCGAAGAGTTCCGTCACGCACCCGAATTCGAAAGTACAAAGCCGGTCGTAAGCCAGCGCAACGACAAGATGATTAGCCATGGCGGGATCTTACCGAATAATGGCAATTACGCCACTACCGCGGATGGCCGCCAACAGCCAGAATGAGGCCACTGGATCGGCTTTCCAGGCACGTTATTCCCGAACCATTTCTACAGAGTCCAACCATGTCGACCCCCAACGCCGTCACCGCGATCCCGGCCGCCCACAGTGAAGCCGCGCTTGCCCACTTTCGCGCGGCAATGCAGTTCGAGACCGATTGTTCGGACGTAGCCAGCGCGCTTGCCAGCGGCGCCCCCGGCTTCGTTCTGCTTGATGTCCGCAGCCCTGCCCTGTTCGCGCAAGGACACGTGCCGGGCGCGCTGAATCTGCCGCACGGCAAGATCGTGGAATCGAAACTCGTGAACTATCCCGTGGATACGCTCTTTGTCACGTACTGCGCCGGGCCGCACTGCAACGGTGCGACGCGTGGCGCAATGCGATTTGCCCAGTTGGGGCGGCCGGTGAAGGTGATGATCGGCGGGATCACCGGTTGGCTGGACGAGGGTTTCGACCTGGCGACGAGCGATGCGACGCAGCGCGGTGAAGCCTCTCGACCTGGTCGATAATCGGGCATTCCTGCTTTTTCGCATGGAGCGGGACGGGCAGATGCGGCGATTCCGGAAGCCCGAGTTTCGAGCCGATATCCATGGCACCGACAAGAAGTGCAGCTGGGTTCAGATAACCAGATTGCGAAAAGCGTAATGTCACCGTAGCAAAATTGTCATCGCGGCCCCTTAGCATGTGAGCCTATTTGCCGCCTTGCGTCGGCCTGCGTTGACTCTCTTGCGATATGCCCTGTTTCGCCAAGGCTTTTCCCCCTGGTTACTCGTCGCCGCCGTGCACATTGGCCTGAGGCTCATGCGGAAAATTCTAGCGACTTTGGCCACCGGGGCTGCCATCGCCTCGTCGGCGTCGGCAGGCGCCGAGCTCTCGACCGTCCACGATCCTGTCTTGGCCTATGACCTGGACTGGCCACGCCAGCCGCTACATGATGCTTTGCAACGATATAGTCAGTTGACCGGAGACTCCGTGCTGTACGACAGTGGGCAGACGGCAGGAAAAATGGCGGCGGCGCTGTCCGGCCGCTATACCCCCCACGAGGCGCTGACGAGCATGCTGGCTGGTACCGAGCTGCAAGCCCGCTATACCGCCCCGAAAGCGCTGCTGCTGCAGCCTCGCACGCGCACCCCACCCGCCCCTGTGCCGCCAATTTCGCAAGCCGCCCGACAGCAATACTATGGGCTGCTGCAGACCCGGGTGCTGACCGCCCTGTGCTCCCGCCCGGCCTTGCGCACGGGCCAATACCGTGTCGCGTTACGCGTAGACCTGGATCAACAACATTCCCTGTCGAACGTGTTGGTCCACGCCACCGGCCGACCCGAGATGGAGGCAGCGTTGCGCGAGTCTCTCGCCGGCCTGCCCATCGGCGCCCCGCCGCCCGGCTTCGGCCTACCCGCTACCCTGCTGATCACACCCGAGGCTGCACGCCGCTATGGCGGTTGCGCGCCATGAGCGGTGCCGGTCTGGCCGCGCTTCGGCGCCTGATCGCCGAGCGCTACGACGCCATCAAGCATCAGGTGGCTCGCCGGTTGGGCGGCGCGTCCGACCTGGCGGGTGACGCGCTGCACGATGCCTATATGCGCTTGTCCGTGCGCGACGACCTGGACGCCATTCGCCACCCGCAGTCTTATCTGGTCAACACCGCCGTGCATGTGGCCATTGACCGCATCCGGCAGGATGTGCGCCTGCTCAGCGAAAGCGAGGTGAGTGAATTTTTCGACGTCGCGGATGCCAGCCCCGGCCCGGACGTGGTGATGCAGTCACGCTCGGACATGACGCAGATGTTCAAGGCCTTGGACGCGCTGACGCCCCGTCAGCGCGATATCTTGCTTGCCGCGCGCGTGGAAGGCCTGTCTCGGCCCGAGCTTGCCAAGCGCTGGGGCATATCGGTGCGGCTGGTGGGGCGTGAACTACAGACCGCGCATGAGCATTGCGTGCGGGCGATGGCTCGGACGGAGAAATAATTGCAAGAAAGTGTTCATTTCAGTCCGATGGGGTTCCGTTCCGGCTTCGTGAAAACGTCTAGATATCAGCACGGCAAAAATCGCGCCGCGCATGCGAAACAACCCTATGGATACCAACCTTAACCCGGGCCCTGTTCCCGACCCCGCCATCGAGCGCGAGGCCCATGCCTGGGCGCGCATGCTGGCGACCAATGCGCCCACCACGCGAGACGGCGACGCGTTCAAGGCATGGCGCGCCCAAAGCGCGGCGCACGAGCGCGCCTGGGTAAACGCCGCCCGCGCCTGGAACGAACTGGGCCACGCCGCGCACGCCTATAGGGCACGCAACCCAGCGCCCAACCCGGCCCGCCCCGCCACGGTCAAGCTGGGCAGAAGATGGTTCCTGGCGGGAGGGGCCGGCGCCTTCGCCAGCATGGCCGCGGTTGCGCTGCTGCGGCCGCCTTTTGGTCTGTGGCCATCCTGGGCACAAGCCAATGCCGACTATCGCACCGTCACGGGCGAACAACGCAGCATCGAAATAGCGGGCCAGCACCTCGAACTGGATCTGAACACGCAGACCAGCATCAACGTATCGACGCGTGGCGACGAGCCGCGCATTGAAGTGGTGTCTGGCGAAGCCGCGATCCGGGCCGCTCGAAGTCAGCCCTGCGCGGTGCTCGCCGGGTCGGCGCGCATGCGCCTGTCCACCGGAGACGTCGAGGTACGCCGCCTGCATGACGACCGTGTTCACTTGCGCTGCAACAGTGGCCAGATTGAGCTGACGCATCCCAAAGCCACGATGCTGCTGACAGCGGGACAGCAACTCAGCTACGACGCCGATACGCTGGATGCGCCAACCGTCTTCACCCGGACGGTGTCGGATTGGCGTACCGGCATCGTCAGTTTTCACGACTTACCGCTGAACCTGGCAATAGACGAAATCAACCGATATCGTCCTGGGCGGGTGGTGCTGTTGAACGACGCGCTCGCGAAGCATCGATTAAGCGCGCGCTACGAGGTAAAGAACCTTGATCAGGCCATTGCGCAGATCCAGCAGTTGTACGGCGTGTCGGTTCGTCGCATGGGCGAAGTGGTGTTCTTAAGCTGACACCCCCCTGCGGGCCTGACGCCTGTCATAAAAAATTCACGGGGATTTCTGTGCCGAGCCCCAAGGCGTCGTTCGACTAGATGAGTAAGCGGGCACGGTGGCCATGTCACTGCCGCCCTTCATCGACATCCTTGAATCACGCCATGTCCTCGTCTACGTCCGCTACGCCTTTTGCCTCCTCTCGCCCGCAACACGTCCCCGCCCCCAAGGGTTCGCGCCATCCTGGCGGTGAGGCTGCCCGGCGCCTGAGCCCGCTGTCCCAGGCCCTTGCGGCCTTCGCTATCGCGGGCACCGCCAGCGGTGTGGCGCAGGCCCAGACGCGCGCGTTCAGCCCCGGCTGGTTTTCCGAGAAGAACGCGGTGCAGTCGACCGCGCAGCGCACTGGCCGCATGCCGGACGGCAGCTTTGCGGGCATCGGCAACAGCGCGCGCCAGCAAGCCCAATCACGTCAGCAACTACGGAAATCGCTGGAAAACCTGAACCGCACGGCCGCCGCCGTGGCCGCCCAGCAAGCGGCGCAGGCAGCCGCCCGCGCCGCCGCCGCGGCAGGCGGTGTGGACGTGCCGGACGGGCGGGTCGAAGGCGGCCTATGGGAAGCCCAGGGCGCGCAAGCCAAATGGGAAGGCGCCAAGGCGGCAACCTCGTCATCAAGCGGCGGCAGGCATACGGTCACGATCGAACAGACGAAGTCCCGCGCGATCCTGAACTGGGACACCTTCAACGTCGGCCGCAATACCACGCTGCAATTCAAGCAGGACGCCAGCGATGCCGTGCTGAACCGCGTTGTCGGCGCCAACGCCAGGCCCAGCCAGATCCAGGGCGCGATCAAAGCCGACGGCACCGTGCTGGTGGTGAACCAGAACGGCGTGATCTTCAGCGGCACCAGTCAGGTCAACGCCCGCAACCTGGTCGCCGCGGCCGCCACCATCACCGACGCGCAGTTCCGCGAAAAAGGCCTGTTCGTTGACACGGACGGCACGCAACCCACCTTCAAGGACGCGCTGGGCAGCGTGCTGGTGCAGCCCGGCGCGCGCATCGATACCGCCGCCCCCACCACCGCCACCAAGGGCGGCGGCTACGTGCTGCTGCTGGGCAGTGAAGTCCACAACGCCGGCACGCTCACCACCCCGCGCGGGCAGGCCGTGCTGGCCGCGGGCGACGATTTCGTTATTCGCCGCGGTTACGGCACCGACGGCAATCCCAGGTCCACCACCACGGGCGTCGAAATCAGCGCCACGCTGAAAACCGACAGCAAGGCAGGCCAGGTCCGCAACACCGGCCTGATCAGCGCGCCTGTCGGCGACATCACGATGACGGGCCATGCCGTGCGCCAGGACGGGGTGCTGGTCGCCACCACCGATATCACTGCGCGCGGCGCCATCCATCTGCTGAACCGGGCCAGCGATGCAGCAGGCAGCGTGACGCTGGGCGCGGGCAGCGTCACCGCCGTGCTGGTAGAGGCGTCCGCCCTGACCGGCCTGGACAGCCAGCGCCAGGCCGCGATCAAGACGGTGGACGGCTCGCCCACCAACAAGGCCACCGGCGCATTCGACAATCTGAGCACGGTCGCCGACCGCTTGGATCTGTCGCGCATCGAGGTGGTGACGGGCGACGTGGCGTCTTTCAAGGGCGGCTCGACCACCTTGGCCACTGGCGGGCAGATCGTCGTTTCAGCCAAAAGGCAGGCCGTGCTGGAGAACGGCGCGGAACTCGACGTGGCGGGCGCCATTGGCGTCAGCGTGTCGATGGAATCGAACAACCTGCAAATCAACGTGCAGGGCAACGAGCAGCGCGACGCGCCCGTCAACCGCGACAGCAAGCTGCTGAACAACAGCGATGTCTGGGTGGACCGCCGCACCCTGGTGAAAGTCGCCAGCGGCACCAATGGCTACAGCGGCGACCGCTGGTACACCAGCGGCGGTCTGCTGGAAGTGGGCGGGTATCTGGCCACCCGTGAACGTGGGGCCGGCGAATGGCTGGCGCAAGGCGGTACCGTGACCGTCACGGGCGGGGAATTGATCACCCGGGCCGGCTCCGACATCAACCTGTCGGGCGGCACGCTGGACGTGCAGGACGGCAACATCCGCCAAAGCTGGCTGCGCGGCGCCGATGGCCGCCTGTACGAAGTCTCGCGCGCGCCCGGCGACCTGCTCTACACCGGTCTGTACCGGGGATATGAAGATATCCATGCCCGCTGGGGCGACAAGGCCACGCGCACCTTCTACAACCCGTTGATCGCCCCGAAATCGCGCTTTGAAAGCGGTTACACCGTGGGCCGCGACGCGGGGCAGCTAATCGTCTCCACTGGCGCCGCCCAGTTGGCGGGCACCTTGACGGGCGAGGTCTACCAGGGAGCGCGCCAGGTCGACGCACCGCAATGGGATATGGACGGCTACTACCAATCGCAAACGGCCGTCGCGCGCCGCGCGCAGTTGACCGTCGGGAGCTATACGCCGATCTTCGATGCCAGCGCCAATATGCTGGCCTGGACGCTGGGTGGGGTCGCCAAGCATGTGACGGCAGGCGCGGGCGCCGCCGCCGACGGCGAGATCCGGCTGGATGCGGCCTGGCTCAACGCCGCCAATCTGGGCGCGATCCGGCTGGCCGGAACCGAGGGGGTCGCGGTCGATCAGGCTTTGCACGCGGCAACGGGTGCAAGCGTGGTTCTGTATGCGCCCCAGGTCGACATCAACGCCGGCATCAGCGCGGCGGGCGGCCGGATTCTGGCTGGCAACATCATCAAGCAATGGAACGCCAACGGCCGCAACGAAGACACGCCGGTGCTCGCGCCCGCCGACCGGCCCACCGGCGTGGCGGTCTCGGCAAACGCGGTACTGGACGCCGGCGGCCTGTGGACCAATGTGCTTGCCAACCCCGCCGCTTCCGGCGCACTGGCCTATCGCCAGGGCGGCACCGTATCGCTGCGCAGCACCCAGGGCGTAACCCTGGCCCCGGGCAGCATCTTGGACGTGTCTGGCGGCGGAGCCATGCTGGCCAATGGCAAGACCCTCGGCGGCAAGGGAGGCGACGTCACGCTGGCGGCGGGCTTTGATGCCGCGCTCAGCCACGAAGGGACGATTGCGGCACAGGGCGTGGATGGCGGCGGCAAGCTGTCTTTGCAGGCGGACAAGGTGCGCATCGTAGCGGCAGGTCAGGTGGCCGCGGCGATCGCCGACGCGGCGGGAAGCAGAGTCTCCGTCCTGGCCGACGACGCCTTCGACATGGGGTTCTCGCAATACGAAGTGATCGGCTTCCATGGCCTGGAGGTCGCGGACGGGGCGCAAGTCCGGGTCACGATGCCGGTCCAGCGCTACGCCTCCGGCGTGCGCGCCATCCAGGACAAGTCGCAAGCCCTGCAGACCTGGATGCCCGTGCTCTACCAGGAAAATCCGGCCAAAAGCCTGCTGACGCAACGCAAGGGCGCCAGCCTGGCGCTACAGGCGGGATCCTCGTTGTCGACCGCCGCCGATTTGGCGACCACGCTTCTGCGCGTGGGCGACGGCGCCCTCGTCGAGGTGGATCCAGGGCAGAAGATCGATCTGGCCGGCATCGGGCAGATCACGCTGAACGGCACGTTCAACGCGTGGGGCGGCGCTATCGCGGTCCAGGGGATACGACCCGGGTCCGCGGATGACGCCATCGCGGCCGGGCATGGCCGATCCATCTGGCTGGGCGAAACCGCCGTGCTGGACGTCGCGGGCCGCGCCGCCACCGCCTTCAACCACGACGGCCAGGCATATGGCCGCGTGCAGGACGGCGGCAGCATCGTGCTGGGCGGCCAGGTAGACGTATCGCTGGGCGTCTCCCCGTCGCCCGACCTGTTCATCGTCTCGCGCCCCGGCAGCCGCCTGGACGCCTCGGGCAGCGCCGCCACGGTGCTGGTCAACGGCGCGCCAACAAGGTTGGCTGGCGCTGGCGGCAGCATCACCATCAGTTCCGGCAACGGCCTGTACCTGGATGGCCGCATGACCGCCCTTGCAGGCGGCGCGGGCGCGGCCGGCGGCACCCTGTCAATCGGCCTGGATGCACCGGTCTACCGCACGGCGGCGATGGCAGCCCGAGTGAACCAAGGACGTGACCTGCTCCTGTCGCAACAGGCCTTGCCCGACGAGCTTGCCGACTTTGCCGACCCGGAGGCCGCGGCCGACGAGCTGGTCTATGGGCGCGGCGCCATCAGTGTGGCGCAAGTGCGGGACGGGGGGTTCGGCAGCCTGAACCTGCTGAGCAACGGCGCCATCAGCTTTGCGGGCGACGTCGACCTGCGCATGGGTCAAAGCCTGCGCCTGTTCAGCACGTCGCTCAACATGACGGAAGCCGCCCCCTCCACGGCCCAGGTGCGGTTGGCCGCCCCCTATGTGATGCTGGCGGGGGCCACCGACAACGGCGCGCCCGACTTATACACCCGCCCGACATCCTCGCGCCCGCCCTCCACTCGCGTCAGCGAATCCGCCTTCATCGCGGATGCCGGATTCATCGATATCCGCGACATGGTCGTGCTGGGCGCGCTGACCACGCAGCGGGCGCCGAACGGCGATGTCAGCTACGTCGGCACGGGCTTCACCCAGACCGACCTGCGCAGCCAGGGCGACATCCGTGTGCTGGGCGGCCGCGGCACGCAAGTCGCGCTGGCGAACCAGCCCTACACCACGCAGCTTGCTGCCCCGGGCAATCTCAGCCTGACCGCCGCGCAGATCTATCCGGACACGGGAGCGGTGACGCGGATCGTGGCCGGCCCGAACGGCACGCGCGACGGCGTCATCGGCTACGAAGCGGACCGCACGCTTACCATCCGCCGCAATAGCGACGCCCTTCCCCCGCTTCCGTACAGCGCGTTCGGCAAGCTGCGCTTAGCCGCCGACATCATCGACCAGGGCGGCGTGGTGCGCGCGCCGCTCGGAATGCTGGAAGTGGGGGTCGCGGATACCACCGGCACCACCTCCCGCGTCAATCTGCTGCCAGGCAGCGTCACGTCCGTCAGTGGCCGGGGGCTGGTCATGCCCTATGGCGGCACCGTCGACGGCGTGACCTATCAATACGCCGGGCAGAACATCGTGTTGACCGGCGCAGGCGCCGCCACGATCGGCGGCGAATTAAGCAGCGGCATCCAACTGGCGGGCGAAGAGGTTCGGGTAGGCAGCAACGCTATGCTCGACCTGTCCGGCGGTGGTCAATTGCTGGGGGCCGCTTTCGTGACGGGCCGGGGAGGTTCCACCGACGCCCGATTCAACCCGCTGGTGCAGATCAATGCCAAGGGTGCTGGCTTCACCCTGCCGGGCCTGGCAAGCAACCCGGTCTACGCGCTGGTGCCCGGCATGCAGGCGCCCGTGGCCCCCACCACGCCCGACGGGCGCCAGCATTCGCCGCAGATCGGTCAGCAAGTCACGGTGGGGAGCGGCGTGCCCGGCCTGCCCGCCGGCACCTATACGCTGATGCCATCCACCTATGCCCTGATGCCGGGCGCGTTCCGCGTGGAAGTCAACGGCCTGGCGGCGGGCGTGCCCGCTTCAGGCGCGATACCGCTGCGCAACGGCTCCTGGTCCATTGCGGGCAACGTCGGCACGGCCGGCACAAACCTCGCCACGGCGGCGCCCAAGCAGTTGTTGATCACGTCCGGCGACGTCCTGCGCCAGTACTCGCAATACAACGAGATGGACTACGCAGCCTTCGTGCAGGCCGACGGCGTGCGCCGCGGCGTTCCGCGCGCCATGCTGCCCGCTGACGCGCGCACATTGCGGGCTTATCTGGCGGGCGGCGCCCAGGGCCAGGCCTTTTCGTTCGCGGGCCAGGTCGACTTTTCCGCCGCCACAGCCGGCTACGGCGGCACGTTCGCCGTCGCGTCCAGCGATACCAAGGCGGGGCATCTAGAGGTCACCGCCCCGGGCGCGGGGCGCAGCGCAGGCTTCGAGGGCTTATCCCTGGATTCCGGCCAGCTCAGCGCGCTTGGCGCACCCCGCCTGGTGCTGGGCGCCGTCCCCTATGTGGACTACACCAACAACAGCAACACCGTCGACTTCGGCTACGCCCGCACGCACCTCTTATCCGTGGCGCTGCGCGAGGGCGCGTCGCTCTCAGCGGCCGAAGTCTTCCTGGTGACCAGCGGCCTGACCACCGGCATCACCGTTGAACGGGGGGCATCCATCAACACCATCGGTCGCGGCAAGGCGCCTTTTGATTCCACTGCCGGCTACACCTATGGGGCATCCGCCAGCAGTTTCCTGGCCCTGTCCAACGGTTGGATCAACATGCTTCCACCCACCGTGGACCAGGAACCCAAAGGCGCCGGCCCTATCCGCATCGGCGTCTGCGGTGTTACCTGCGCCGGTGAATCCCTGCTGTACACCGAGGGCACGCTGGCCGCCGTCACCAACAAGACCTTCGACCTGGGCAGCGCCGCCAGCTACGGCGCGCGCTACCTGACGCTGGCGGTAGGCGCCATCAACGCCGGCAGCGAACAGGCCCTGGCGGCGGCAGCCGCGCGCGGCGCGCTTGGCGCAGGGCTTAGCCTGGACCAGACGCTGCTGAATCGCCTGATGGCGGGCGACCAGCGCTTTAGCGCGCCGGCGCTTGAGATGCTGACCCTGGCCGTCAGCGACTCGTTCAACTTCTTCGAAACCGTCACGCTGGACACGACCGATCCCGCCACCGGCAAGTCGCGCCTGCAAACGCTGGCGCTGACGGCCCCGGCCATCTACGGCTATGGCCAAGCGGGCGACGTGGCCACGCTGCGCGCGGGCAACCTGATCTGGAACGGATCGATCACGCCGCCCGTCGGCGTGATCGACAACGGGGCGGGCACCGGCAGCGGCACGCTGAATATCCAGGCCGAGCGCATCGAATTCGGCTATGGCCCCTACACCCAGCCGCTGGGCGAACTGGACAATGCCCGCCTGGCCTTGGGTTTTGCCAACGTCAACCTGAGCGCCAGCGACCGCATCACCGCCAATCATCAAGGCAGCCTGGCCGTGTACCAGTCCCGGGGCGCTTTCGATACCGCCTCAGGTTGGCGCTACAGCGGTGGCACATTGAACATGGAGGCTCCCCTTCTGACGGGTGAATCCGGTTCCATCAACCGAATCAAGGCCGGCACCGCGATCAACTTCAGCAGTCCGCTGGCAGTGGCATCCGTTCCCCAGGGGCTCGGACTGGGCGCGGAACTGGCGCTGGACGCCGGCACGCTGAATATCAACGGCCGCATCACCCTGCCCACGGGCAAGCTGAGCGCAATCGCGGACAACGCCTTGATCCTGGGGCCCGGCGCGCATCTGGACGTAGCTGGCCGGCCCGTGCCATTCGACGACATCACAAAATACAGCTGGGGAGGCGACGTCAGCCTCCACAGCCGGCAAGGCGACATCACGCAAGCGGCGGGCAGCATCATCGATGTCTCCGCCCAATACAACCGCGCCGGGCGCCTGACCGCCGTGGCGCTGGCCGACGACGCTGGCCGCGTGGACCTGCAAGGCCGCATTCTGGGCATGGCTTCGGGCCGGTATGACGCGGGCGGCACCCTGGTCCCCTACGCCTTTGGCGAAGTGGATATCCGAGCGCAGCAAGTGGACTTCGCGGCGCTGAACCAACGCCTGAACGAGGGCCAGGTCTTCGGCGGGCGCAGCCTTCAGCTCAAGCGCGGCAACCTTGTCATCGGCGACGAGGTACGTGCCCGAAATGTGAATATCTCGGTCGATGCCGGCAGCCTGACCGTGACCGGCCGCATTGACGCCAGTGGCGACGGTGCCGGCAGCATCCGCCTGGCGGCGCGCGATGGCCTGCGCCTGGCGTCCACCGCCGCACTGGATGCGCACAGCACGACACTGCGCGTGGACAGCTACGGCAAGATCATTGACGCCCCCAACCGCGCCATCGTGGAACTGAATTCGGGCAATGGCCTGTTGCGAATGGACGCAGGCGCGGTCATCGATTTGCGCGCCGGCACGGGCGCGCCCCGCAACGACGGCCTGCCGCGAGGCACGCTGGCGCTGAATGCGCCGCGTCTGGGCGGCGCGACCGGCGGCGACATCAACATCGATGCGCGCGGGCCGCTGGACATCCGCGGCGCGCGCAGCATCGCGGTCAACGGGGTCTGGGTCTATACGGACGCAACACCGGGTACCGAAACCACGGCGGACGGCAAGCCCTACCAGGTCATCGACCAGGCCTACCTGAACCGCCTGCACGACGACAGCGTCGACTTCATTGACCGGGCTCGGTCCAACAGCAACCTGGTCAACGGCAAGCTGGCCGGCCTGCTCGCCTATGGCGACGCCCTGCACCTGCGCCCCGGCGTCGAGATCCGCAGCGCCACCGCGGACGGCAACCTGGTGGTGCAAGGCGATCTGGACCTGTCCGGCTTCCGCTATGCCAGCCTGAACCCGCATACGCCGCTGCGACCGGGCGTCTACGGCTCGGGGGAAGTGGGCAATCTGGTCATCCGCGCAGGCGGCGACTTGCAGATCCACGGCAGCATCAACGACGGCTTCGCCCCGCCTCCTGAGGTCAAGCAGGACTTGAACGGCTGGCGCCTGCTGCCGGGCCGGGACTTCACTGGCGGCGACATGATCACGCCCCATGCCGGCGTGGTGCTGGCCGTCGGTACTGCGTTCCCGGTCGGCGCCATACTGAATTACGACTTGATGCTGCAAGGCGGCGTGCTTGCCGAACATTCCGTATTGCCCGTTACTGCCCCCTTGGCCCGGGAGTTGATACTTCCCGCGGGCACGGTGCTATCGGCGCCCATCTTCAACCCGGACGGCACGGTGGCGCACGCAGCCGGCACCGTGCTGCACCAAGCGTTGACACTGCCCCCCGGCATGGCCCTGGCGGCAGGCACGCGCTTATCAAGTAGCGCCTTCCTTGGCGCCGTCACCTGGCCTGCCGGCATTCCCCTGCCCGCCAACGCGAACCTGGCCGCCGCGGTCACCCTGCCGCGTGGCGCGCTGATCCCGTCGGGCACGAACGTGATGCTGGAACCCGGGGTGGAATACGTCGATCTGCGCCCGCGCGTCGACGGCGCCCAGGGCCAGGTGTGGGCCGTGGCGCCCATGCTGCCTGAAGGTTCGCAATCGTGGTCTATGCGGCTTGCGGGCGGCGCTGATCTGGGCGCGGCCGATACACGCATCACGCAGTACGCCACGAAGGTCGGGCTTCAGCGTGGGGACCTGGTGCTGGCCGACAGCCACTACGGCATGTATGGCTTTGATGGCCCCGGCAACTTCGTCTGGACGCAGTTGGTCGCCGACGACCTCGGCATGCCGGAGTTGGTGGGGCAGGTCATCGAGGACGATTTCACCCGCGACATGTTCGGCTATCCGAGTGCCGGCGCCCTGTGCGCCGACCTCCCCGAGTACTGCGCCTCAAGCGGCGCGAACAACTACATCCCCGCGCCCGCCACCCCGCGCTTCAGCGTGCTGCGTACCGGCACCGGCGACCTGGATCTGCTGGCGGGCGGCAGCTTGCGCATGCAGTCGCTGTATGGCGTCTACACCGCGGGCACGTCATCCACGGGCACCTACGCGGGCGACCCCTACAACCAGCCGCGCCTGATCAATTCCGACGACACGGTGCTGCGCGACCCGAGCAAGGGCTTTGAAGCCTTTGTGGACGGCGGTCCGCAAAGCGTCTACCGCGCCTGGTATCCGGATGGCGGTGGCAACGTGACGCTGCGTGCCGGCGTCAGCCTGACCGGCGATCTGATGACGGCATCCGTGGCTTCGTACGGGCGGCCATTGACCCGCTCGACCGGCTACTCCTCCGACCTGGTCGGAAACTGGCTGTGGCGCCAGGGCAGCGGCGACGCGGCGATAGGCCAGGCACAGCCCACCGCATGGTGGCTGAACTTCGGCACCTATACCTCCAGCGCGCCAGACCAAGCCGATGAATTGCGCGGCTTCACCGGCTTCGGCACCCTGGGCGGCGGCAACCTGGACATCGACGTGCGCGGCGACGCCGGCATCATCACTTCGCACCCCATCAGTTACCAGGAACGCCAGATCAACCCGCGCAGCCAGGCCTTGACGCTGGCCGTGGCCAGCACGGGCCGCGTGATGGCCGACGGCACGTTGGCGCTGACCGGTGGCGGCGACCTCATCCTGCGGGTCGGCGGCAGCTTGAACCCTGCGCTGCCCAGCTTCTATGAAGCCCCGGGCGCGGTCACCAACCTGCGCGGCCAGACGCTGCTGCAAGCCGCCTCGATGGGCCGGATGGACCCGATCTACAACCTTCGGGCGGCACGCGACACGCGCGCGCTGGACCGCTTCCAGGCCAGCACCTACGAGCCCGCGGGGGCGTTGACGCTGACGCCGGGAGACAGCGCTTTCCAGGTGCAAAGCCTGGGCGCCCTCGTCATCCAGACCGCCAGGGACCCCGGCCGCGTCCTCCTGCCGGTGTCCATGCCGTACACGCAGGCCGATGGCACGCTGGGCGTTTACGGATCCGACAGTTGGTTTTCGCTATGGACGCCCAATACCGCCATCGACCTGTTCAGCGCGGGCGGCGACGTGGCGCCGGTATTCAGGGCCGGCATCGACAACGATGGCATCGTCATCTACCCCTCGCAGTTCTCAGCAGTCGCCGCTCATGGAGATATCCGGTACGACAATCCGGTCGCCCTCGCGCCCGGCGCCCTGTCCCGCCTGGACCTGCTGGCCGGTCAATCCATTTATGGTGGCGACGCCCCCTTTGGACGCACCAGCGCCGATCCTGGCGCGTTGGCATCCATCGACCGGCCGGCCTTTGCCGGAAAGGTAAAGGCCGCCCACAGCAGCAGCATCATCTGGGGCCCCACCACCCTATCGCCCGACGGCGCCTATCGGGACAACGTACTGTTCGCCTTCGGGTCGTTGACGGCCGCCACGTCGGACGTCATGGCGCCCTCGCGCTTTTATGCCAGGGACGGCGACCTTGTCGGTGTCAGCAGCGGCCGGCATATCCGGCTGGCGAACATCGGCAATGTCCTGACCGGCACCGACTGGTACGCCGCGGGCGGCCCAGTGCGCATGATCGCCGGCCGGGACATCGTCGGCAGCGGCAGCCCGCTGGGGGCAACCGATTCGCTATCCGGCCCGATCCCGTATCAATACACCGACAATCTTTTCGTGCATGGCGATGCCAACGACGTGTCCGTGGTGCAAGCCGGCCGCGACATCCTTTACGGCAGCTTCACCGTGGCCGGCCCTGGCACGCTGGAAATCAGCGCGGGCCGCAACATCCTGATGGAAGACAAGGCCGCCGTTATCAGCCTGGGTCCTGTCGTGACCGGCGATACCCGTCCAGGCGCCAGCATCGTGCTGCAAGCGGGGCTCGGTGCGCAGGGCGGCGACTACGCTGGCTTGCTACGTCACTACCTCGATGCGGGCGTCGCCGATCCCGGCCTGCCGCTGACCGACCAAGGCAAGCCTTTCAAGACCTATGAAGCCGAACTGCTGCTTTGGCTGACGCAGGCCTATGGATTTGCCGGCAGCATGGACGACGCCCGCGCCTTTTTCGATGCGCTGCCGCCAGCGCAGCAGCGCGTGTTCGCGCGTCAGGTCTACTTCGCCGAACTCCGTGCCGGCGGCCGCGAATTCAACGACCGGACCAGCCCGCGCGAAGGCAGCTATTTGCGCGGCCGGCAAGCCGTTGCCGCGCTGTTCCCGTCCCTGAGCACGACGGGGCAGACGCAACGCTACGAAGGCAGCATCACCCTGTACGGGGGCGCCGGCCTGCAAACCCGCAGCGGCGGCAACGTCCAGGTTCTGACGCCCGGCGGTGCGCAGGTCTACGGCGTGGAAGGCGCGGCGCCGCCCGCCACCGCGGGCGTGCTGACCCAAGGTAGCGGCGACATCCAGCTGTATGCGCAGGACAGCATTCTGCTGGGACAAAGCCGAGTCATGACGACTTTCGGCGGTGACATCCTGGCCTGGTCCGCGCAAGGCGACATCAACGCGGGACGCGGTTCCAAGACCACGGTGGTCTACACCCCGCCCCGCCGGCTATACGACAGCGTAGGCAACATCACGCTGTCTTCCGCCGCGCCGTCCAGCGGCGCCGGCATTGCCACCCTGGCGCCGTTGGCGGAAGTGCCCGCCGGCGACGTGGATCTGTACGCACCGTTGGGCACCATTGACGCGGGGGAAGCGGGCATCCGCGTGTCGGGCAACGTCAACATTGCCGCGCAATCCGTGCTGAACGCCGCCAACATCAAGACGCAAGGAGACAGCGTCGGCATCCCGCTAGCCGCTACCGTCAACACCGGCGCACTTACGTCAGCCAGCACGGCGGCAACCTCGGCGGTCAACGCCGCCCAGGAATCGGTGCAGCGCAGCCAGGACCGGGCGCGTCAAGGCCAACCCTCGATCATCAACGTGCAGATCCTGGGCTTTGGAGAGGAGCCGCTATCTGGCGCCGCACCGCCGCTCCAGCGTGACAGCCGATCCGATAACGCCTCGGCATATCGACCGAACAATATGGTGCAGGTCGTCGGCAACGGAGCACTTACGTCGGCGCAACTCGAAAAGTTGAGCCCTGAGGAGAGGACCGCGTTTGGACTGTAGTTGGCGCGCCATGACATTGACGGGCAAGACCCACAAACGGAAGGGCTGAGCGTCGCGAGCTACGCTTCCCTGCTTTGCAAAAGGACCATTTGGTCCGGCACGGCCACCTGAGCCGTGCCGGGCGACGGCTGGAATAGTCGCCGCCGCTTTCCCAACGCACAAGCGCCGTTGCAGCCAACTCCGCAGCCACCCGTGGTGGTCGCGGTAGAGCAAGCCCAGGTTGCGGTGCTTCAGAAATTCCAAGGACGACATGGCGGCACCGCCCCGTGCGAGGGAAAATGCGGCAGCACATCGGCGGCCAGTTCCTCCAACACCTCGGATGCCGGGCGCTGCGAAAACTGTATCCCCAGGGCGGCGTGGTTCACGCCCGCCGCCTGCCACGCTTCCAGCAGCGCCATCAGGCCCTTGCGCCCAGTGCGCAGGACATAACCGCCGTGCAACGGCGTGCGCGGATGGTCGGGGTCGTCCACCAGATCTATCCATTCGTTGGTCATGTGCGGACGGAATGCACCACCAGGAATAAGGTCCCGCCAGGCACGGATTTTTTCGGCCAGATGCTGAGGGCCTGTGGGCGTATGGGTTGCGTTTGGGTACGTCAGCCAACCGTCCGCGTGCTCGGCAATCCACGCGAGCGACTGGCCGGACGAGCCCGTCACCATCATCGGAATCGCACCCGCGACGGGCTTGGGCAGGAACTCGGCGCCCTTGAAGCGCCCCAGCGGGGAATCGATGGCCAACAGCCCGGCCTGCATAAGCTGACGCATGTAGCTGAGCGCGTGGGCGAAACGCTCTGCCCGATCCCCGTGTTCCAGCCCATAAGCCGGGAATTCAATCGGCCTGTCACCAGACGCCACGCCCATCACCAGGCGGCCGCCAGACAACTGATCAATCGTTGTGGCGGCTTTGGCCAGATCGATGGGATGCCGCAAAGAGATAACGGCACTGCCCGTCGCCAGCGCCACATGCTTCGTTCGCGCGGCCAGGTAGGCCAGATAGGTGAAAGGGTCGAACACCTGTCCGGCATCCCCAAAGGACGGATCGAACAGGGGCACGTCACGGACCCACACGGCGGCGAAGCCCTGCCTGTCGATCTGGCTGACCAGGTCGGCCTGGCCGGCAAGCACCTTCATGTCGCCCGCGTAGTTGCGCAGTGGCAGGAAGATGCCGACGGTCAATTTATCCGGCGCGAACATGCGACGGTATCCGGGGTGTGCGAAAAACGCGGCGTAGGACGCGCCGCTCTTGTGGACGGGGAAGTTGCTTGCGTTCATTGGGATATGCCTTGTGTTCACGCGCCGGTTGCCGGTGCCGGCAACGTGATGCCCTTGCGGACGGCAGGTCGATCCGCCACACGCTCGTGCCATGCGCTCAAGTGACGATGCCGGCTGAAGTCGAAATGGACGATTCGCGCGATGTGCGTCCAGCCGAAATGGGCGATGTCCGCGATGGAGTAGTCGTCACCGGCCAGATAAGCGCGATCCGCCAGCACGCGATCCAGCACCGCGAACGCCCCTTCCGTCAGACGTCGATATCGGTCGATGGCGCTGGGGATGGGTTCCGGCGCAAAGAGCTCGAAATGCACGCGCTGGCCCAGCATCGGCCCCACGCTGGAGGCATGGAACTGCAACCACTTGATAGCTTCCCAGCGGGCAAGCGGGTCCGGGGGCAGCAGCTCGCCCGTCTTGTCGGCCAGGTACAGCAGAATGGCCGCGGATTCAAAAAGCACCACGCCCGTCTCGCTGTCCGCCAGCACGGGAATGCGACCATGCGGGTTCAGCGCAAGAAAGTCCGGCTGACGATGCTCGCCTTCATCGATGCGTACGTGGTGCAGGCGATACGGCAAGGAAAGCTCTTCAAGTGCAATGCTTGCCTTGAAGCCATTGGGCGAGCTGTCGGAATAAAGGTGCAACATAACGTCTATAGATAAACTAAATTACTGGATTCACAGGGGGAGCACGAATTCTCATTCTTTCGACGCGTAGATAGAAGCGATGCTTTCTACCGATTAAATTTAGTAAATCTAAACTTTAAATGACCTATCCCTTGCAAGCGCTGCGCACCTTTGTGGAAGTGGGACAGCGCGGCAGCATCAAGGCCGCGGCACAGGCGCTGCATGTCACGCCTGGCGCGGTAAGCCAACAAATTCGGTTGCTTGAAGACCGCCTGGGTGTTGTATTGCTTGAGCGCGAGCGCCTTGGCATGCGCCTGACCGCTGCGGGCGCAAGCTTCCATCCCAAGCTACAGAATGCGTTCCTTCAAATTGACCAGGCCGTGCATGCCTTGGAAGCGGCCAAGGGCGGCAAGAGCCTGACGGTCAGTACGGTGGCCGCGTTTGCGGCGTCTTGGCTGGTGCCCAGGCTGGGGCGCTTCAAGCAATTGCACCCTGATATCGAAGTCCGCGTGGAAGCCACGTCTGAGCTGGTTGACCTGCGCCGTGATCGCGTGGACGTGGCCTTGCGCCATGGGCTGGGCGACTATCCCGGGCTGGATGTCAGGCCGCTGATGGCGCCCGTCTTGATGCCGGTGGCTTCGCCCACCTTTATGCAGAACCAGCAGGCCGTGATCCGTGAAGCCCGCGATTGCCTGAACTATCCCCTGCTGCACGACTCCGACCGCGCGGACTGGCCGCTTTGGCTGAAGGCGCACGGCGTCGATGACGACGCGCGCGTGGAACGCGGTAGCGCATTCGAGGATGACTTCTTGCTGATCCGCGCGGCGGAAACGGGCCAGGGTTTGGCGCTGGTGCCTGAAGCCTATGCACAAGATGAAATCGCGGCGGGCCGGCTCGTACAGGTGCTGGACAAGCCGTGGCCAGCGCGATTCGCGTATTACGCGGTGACACGGCCAGGGGCTGCGGAACGCGCGCAAGTGCGTGCGTTCCTGGACTGGATAGGTGAAGAGGCTGCGTCCTAGCGCCGGCAATCTAATGCCCGCGTCGGGCCAAGGCTGCTCGCCACACCGTTGCTAAAACCCGACATCGACCCCGCGCACCATTTGTTGCAAATGCGAATCGATCGCAGTGATAGTAAGATCGCGCCTCTTTCAAAAATTCTCGGATCCTGGAATGCGGCGCGTCATCCTCTCGGCTTGTCTACTGAACACGGCAGTTCCCGTGGTGCTGGCCAATGACATCGGCGAGGCCAAGCCCATCGAGCTGGACGCGGTCAGCGTGTATGGCGATGCCGAGCGCGCCGATGGTCCGGTGATCGGCTATCGCGCCACCCGCTCCCTGAGCGCCACGCGCACCGACACCGCCCTGCATGAGGTGCCGCAATCCATCACCGTCGTGCCGCGCGACGTGGTCGAAGACACCGGCGCCACGCGCCTGGAACAAGTGCTGGACTACGCGGGCGGCGTCGGCCGCGCCAACAACTTTGGCGGGCAGGGGCTGACCACGGTGACCGTGCGCGGTTTCACCACCGGCGAGTATTACCGCAACGGCTTTCCCATGAATCGCGGCTATCCCAACGCGCCGGACTCCTACACGCTGGAACGCCTTGAAGTGATCCGTGGGCCCAACACCAGCTTGTATGGCCGGGGCGACCCTGGCGGCACGTTCAACGTGGTCACCAAGCAGCCCGAGGCTGAATCGCGCGTGACCGTGGGCACGCAGTTCGATACGCAAGGCATGCGCCGCGCCACCCTCGACACCACGGGCGCGCTGAACGAGGACGGCAGCCTGACCTACCGCGTCAACGCGCTGGCCGAAGGCGGCGACAGCTTCCGTGACGACGTCAGCACCGAACGCTATGGCATTGCGCCCGTGATCAGTTGGCAGCCCAGCGCCGCCACCCGCATCACGCTGGAAGCCGAGCTGATGCGCAACAACCATCCGCTGGACCGTGGCCTGACCCGCTACCCCAACCAGGCCGGACGCGCCTCGCGCGACACCAACGTGTGGGAAACCGGTACCGACAACAAGCTGCACAACGACAACAACCTGGTGCAACTGCGCTTTGAACACGCGCTGAACGACAACTGGAAGCTGGGCGGCGGCGCGCAATGGCTGGATGGAACCTTGAAGGGCAACGCGGTCGAAGCCAACGCGTTGCAAGCCGACGGCCGCACGCTGGGCCGCAACTTCAATTACCGCAAGCTGGACTGGACCGACCGCGACGTACAACTGAACCTGACCGGCAACTTCAGCACCGGCGGGCTGCGCCACACCTTGCTGACCGGGGTGGAGGTTGAAGACTACGACTACCAGTCGATCATCCAGCGTTCGGCCGCGGGCGCCAACGCCTACCCGATCGACCTCTTCGACCCAGTGCTGGGCCAGCCGCGCCCTGCCCTGACCCGCACCACCACGCACGACAAGGAAAACCTCAAGACCTGGGCCGCCTTTGTGCAGGATCAGGTGGCGCTGACCGAGCGCTTCAAGGTGCTGGCCGGCTTGCGCTTCGAGCACTTCGAACACACCTTCCGCGACCGGCTTCCCACAGGCACAAGCTGGCGCACCACGGATTCGGCCATCACGCCGCGTCTGGGCGTGATCTACGATCTGACCGACACGCTGGCCGTCTACGCCAACACGGCGCGCTCGTACAAGCCAAACACGGGCGCGGACCGCCAGGGCAACGGCTTTGACCCTGAAGAAGGCAAGTCTTTTGAGGTGGGCGCCAAATGGGAATTGCTGAACCAACAGTTAAGCGTTGACCTGGCGGCCTACCAGATCGACAAGACCAACGTACTGACCGTCGACCCCGCTGACTCCACCTACCGGGTGGCGGCGGGCAAGGTGCGCAGCCGGGGCTTCGACCTGAACGTGGCGGGCAACATCACGCGCGAATGGCGCGTGATCGGCGGCTACTCGTTCGTGGACGCCAAGGTGACGCAGGACAACACGCTACCCACGGGTACGCGCCTGGCCAACATCCCGCGCAACACGTTCAGCCTGCTGAACATGTATGAGTTCCACGAAGGCCCGGCGCGCGGCCTGGGCCTGGGGGTGGGCGTGCGCTATGTGGACGACCGCGCCGGCCAGACCACGGCAACGTCGTACAACATGGGCGCCTACGTGGCGGTCGATCTTTTCAGTTTCTATCAGGTGAACAAAAACCTGCGCGTGAGCCTGGACGTGACGAATCTGTTCAATCGCAATTACGACGAAGGCGCGTTCAACACCTACGTGTATCCGGGCGCGCCGCGTACCGCGCAACTGGGGATGAGCTATACCTATTGATGCGCGAAATCCACGCCCTGGCTCTCGACAACACCACCCAAGCGACCCGGCGCCGTTTGATTTGCCCAATACATATTCGTATGGCTGATCACGGCAGCCGGCGGCGGTGCGCCGTTGTGCGTCATGTCTACGGTTGTGTGGGCGTCGCCGACCAGCAGAGAAGATCGAAAGTGTTGACGGATGAGTGGCCTGGCATCAAGGGGGATCTTCCCGATCTCGCCCCCCGCCCCTTACCCGACAGCTTGAAACTTCAAAAAGCGTTGGCCTTCGTAAGCCAGCTCGCCCACGAATTCGAAGCCTAGCCTCGTCAGACCTTTCAGTCGGGGCCGACTCGGCGGCAGCAGGATGCTTACCGGGCCGATGCCAAGTTCATGGCGGCGGCTCATGACGTGGCGAAAGATCATCGCGCCCTGCCCCCAGTAGGCGGGCAGCAGCACCAAGGCAAAGTCGGCCTCGTCCCCTTCCTTCTGAAAGCCGCCCCAGCCTGCAAACCTGCCATCAATCCGCATGGCCCATGGCCCATACCCGTTCGTCAGCCACTGTGCGTCTTTTCCCTTGGCCCAGTCGGCGACAGATTGCTCGGTCCAATCGCCAGTCGCAAGCGGCATGTGGCGGATTACGTCGGGGTGATTCAGCAGGCCTAGCCAGTCTTCTGTCGGGATCTCGGAAAAAGCGTGCAGCGATAGGGCCATGTGTTGTCCCGTTGAAGGTTCTGGTTCGACGCTTGAGGCCGACAAATGAAAGAGGCAAGTTTACGGCGGCTTTCAGCTATGTCCGAACCAGCACCCTCTATCGCACCGTATCCAGCAACGCCTGGGCCTCCTGTCTGCGCCCGGCATCCGCCACTTCCCTGCCTGGCCGTGGCGGCGCCTTCAGTGCTTTCTCAAGATACGGAATGGCCTCCGTCTTTCGGTTTCGATAAACCAGGTAGTCAGCATAGAAGTAGTTCGCGTCGATGCCATCGGGGTTCAAGGCCAGCGCCTGTTGCAGCAGGGCTTCGGCCTTTTTGTTGTCGCCGAATCCCACCGGCCAGCCCGGCACCTTGTAGTACAGGACGCCCAGGCTGTTCAAGGCGGACCCGCCCAGCGCCTTGCTGTCGATCTGGATAGCCGTTTCATATTCCGCCTTGGCCTGCTTGGCCAGGCCCAGCGCCCCCAAGCCGCCTTTGGCGCCTGCCCAGGAGCTAAGAATGATCCCTTCCCAGATATGCGGTTCCGCCCGGGTGGCGTAACGCGCCGTCAGCGCATGCGCCTGTTGCGACAGCGCTTCGAAACGGGCCTCGCGCTGCTTGGCGGGTGTCTGGTACTGGATCACCGCCCAGTCGTTCTGCAGGGCGCTTATGCCTTGATCAAGCTCGGCGGGCGCGGCGAAGGCCGAGAGGGACAGTGCCGCGCTGGCCAGTAAGCCCGCGACGGCTTTCAGCAAGAAAAGTCTTTTAATCATGAAGAGGCTCCTGAAGGAAATTTCAAGGACATGAGCGCGCGGCGGTGTTTGGCGAATACACCGTCCAGCCACTCGGGACACAAGCCGTTCAGACGCGCGGCAATCGCTTCGACGCCGCCCGCGAAACGTTGACGCGATCGGCTTTGCAGCATGCGCGACACACAGGCCGCGACCGCCTCTGGCGTATCACTGGCGGAGCCGGTCGCTTGGTTGAATGCCTGGACCTGAAGCGAATTGAAAGGCGTTTCAATCGCTCTCGGTGCGTAGTACTGCACCCGGACGCTTGAGTCGGCGAGTTCGCGCCGCAACGACTCGGTATAGAGGCGAAGCGCGGCCTTGCTGGCGCCGTAGACCGAGAACCCGGGCACCCCCAGGCTGCCCAACGTAGACCCGATGTTCAACACCTGCGCGCGCGGACGGCTACGCAATAGCGGCAGCATCCCCGCCGTCAGCATCATGGGCGCCACGACATTGGTTTCCATCACGCGACGGGCGTCGTCGCTCTGCACGTCCTGCGCGGGCCCAAACGCCGCGAGCGCCGCGTTGTTGATCAGCACATTTGCACTTCGGGCCTCGGCGGCGTCGATGATCGCTGCACGACCGTGATCCGTCGTCACGTCCACCACCAAGGCGTCGACGCGCGTGCGGTGCTGCGCGCCGGCATTCAACGATTGCGCCAACGCCAGCAGCGGCCCCGCCGTGCGCCCGATCAAAAGCAGACGCGCGCCTTCGGCGTACAGTTGCCGAGCAATCGCGCTGCCCAGCCCCCCTGCCGCGCCGGTCAACACGATGGAGGCATCGCGCGGGCTCATGCGGCCTCCGTTTGCATCTGCGGACGTGGCAGTGCACGGAAAATTGCACCGTAAAGCGCGTAGAACATATTGGCGGCATGAATCACCGCGGCCTGGTCGCCGGCATCGTCCAGGCGATTCATCAGTTCGGCAAAGTGCGCGGTGTGTTCCTGGTCCAGCGTGCCATGCGAGCGCAAATAGCTGAAGGCGGATGCCGGAAGCGCCAGATTCTGCTGAATCTGATCGGCCGCGTTCAACGCCAGGGCGACGCTGGTCCCTTCCAGCACATGAACCATCCCGAAAAAGCCCATCGGGTTCTTGCGGGCAATGGTGTCATAGGCATAGGCCACCATTACCTCGGTCTGTGGGCCAGGCCCGGCCTGGCGGACCTCGTCGGCATCTTGGCCCAGCGCCCGCAGATCGTTCAGGATCCAGGCATCGTGCCCGGTTTCCTCTTCGATGTACTCGTCGATGGGCGCCAGCATCCAGGCCAGTCGGGCCGGCATGCGGGCACGGGCCGCATGCATCAGCGGCACGGTATGGCTGACGTGGTGGTAGGCCTCACGCAGGAACGCGATGTAGGCGGGCAAGGCGACGTTGCCGCGCAGGCAATCCTGGATGATCGGAGTCGCCACCAGCGATTCCCGGCTTTCACGGGTCTGAGCAAGCAGTTTGTCGAAAAAAGTCATGACGATTTACACCAGAGGTTGTGCGGATTTCCGCGAAAACAGGTCGGTATGCCGGTCCGCCACCGCCGCGCGGCGCGGACGACCGTTGGCGGTGGCCATGCCGCTTGCGGCGCCGAACTCGGCCCGCGCGCGCATCCAGGGGCCGATCCGTGCGTAGTCGGGAAGCGCGGCGTTGGCGCTATCGATGCTGGCGCAAATGGCCTCGTCGCTGGCATTGCCCAGCGGCCAGATCACGGCGCCCAACTGAGGCTGGCCTTCACCCAGCACCACGGCCTGGGCGATAGCGGGCTGGTTCGTCAGCCGCAGCTCTATCCATTCCGGCGACACGTTGCGCCCGTAGCCCGTGATCAGCAGATTTTTCTTGCGTCCATCAATGTGCAGGAACCCCGCTTCGTCCAGCCGCCCCAGATCGCCAGTAGGCAGCCACTGCCGTGGCGCGGCCTGCTGGCCCAGGTAGCCCAGCGCATGCGTGCCGGCCACCTCGATTTCACCGTCGGCGGTCACGCGCAGACGGGCATGCGGCAAGGGGCGGCCCGCCGAACCCGGACAATCGGCGCCGGGCAAATTCAAGGTTTGCACCGAGCAGGCTTCGGACAGGCCATAGCCTTCGTAGGCGGGCAGCCCGTGCGCGCGGGCGGCGGCCAGCAAGTCCGCGCCCACCGCCGCGCCGCCTACCGCCATCAAGCGAAGGTCGGAAGGCGCGCTGGCGCCTGTTGCCCGCAGCCAGCCGGTATACGCACGCAGCATTTGCGGCAGGACGATGACGCTTTGCGCCTTGGCATCGACAAGCGCCGCATGAAAGATGGCGGGATCAAAGCGGGATGAACCCTGCAGCCCGGTTTCGCTCAATGCGCGCACGGTAATGGCCGCGCCCTCGATCAGGGGCGAATAGACGCCGGCAATGTTTTCCAACAGCACGGGAAGCGGCAACGCAGTCAGGTGGCGGAGGATGCCTAGCGGCCTTGTCGCCGCCGCCAGACTGGCGGCGACGGCCAGCATTTCCCGGGCGCCCAGGCACACCCCCTTGGGGCTGCCGGTGGAGCCAGACGTGAATGTGATCTTCGCAGTGCCATGCGGCAGTGGCGCGGAGGGCGCGGCGCGCCGGAACAGCGCCAACGAGTCCGGCAAGGACTCGGCCACGTCAAAGCCGAAGGCGTGCAACATGGCTTGCGTCGACGAGGACGCCACGACGGTATTCACGCCCGCCGCGTCCAGCGTTTGACGCCACTGCTCCGGCGTGTAGAACAAGGGCAGCGGCACATGCACCACGCCCGCCAGCAAGCACGCCAGGTCGTGGACGATCCAGTCGGCGCCGTTGTCCATCAACGACGCGGTGACGTGTGCGTGATGTGTCGCAAGCAGGTCGGCCCGCGTTTGCACGCGGTGAATCAGGGCGTCGTAGTCCCATGATTCCTTGGCGGTGTGGACGGCAAGGCGGCCGGCGCGGCTCGGGTCCCGCAATAGGGAAAAGAACTCGGCGGCGTTCATGCGTCCTGCTCCGGAAAGTGTTCAAGAATGGCGTGCAGGCGTCCCGCGAAAACATGGGGTGCATGGGCGTAGTAGTCGCCCCAATCGCCACGTTCCTGCTCATTCAGGTGATCGGAAGTGGCCGCTGAAATCGGCTGATGCGCCAGGCCCATGCGGGCGAACAGGTGGTGCAGTTCGCTGGTCAGCGTGCTGACCGCCCAGTCAAAGCCCTGCTGGTGCAGGTGGCGGGCAAGCAGCGGCACCAGCAACCGCCCGCCGCCAGGCCGAACGGCGGCGAACTGACCGGCTTCGACGATCAGGCGGCGCGCCACCGGGGCGTTCTGGTCACGCAGATACTGCTCGATCGGCGCCGCCAGGTAGCGTTCAAGAAACAAGGGATCGTCCGCGCCCCGATAGCCGGCCGCCGCGAGGATTTCTCCGTCTTCCTGCACGCTGACGAGCGTGGGCAGCCAATCTTTGAGCGTTGCGCCGAATCGTTGCTGATAGCGTTGATGAATGTAGGTTTCCACGCGGCCACGCATGGGGTCGCCGACAGGGTGGATGTGCAGGGTACGGGGTATAGGCCTTGGCTGTGCAGCGATCGATATCTGCGTGGTCGACGATGAAAACTTGGTTTGCGGCATACTGGCATCCGGTCGATGTGGCGTCGGTTTATCGACATCTCGTGCGCAGCTTAGGCAGCCAACCTTAATGAGAAATTAACGGGTACGCGGTGGTAATCTCAGCCGAACATGGCGCGAAAGAAAATGGCGCGAAGGCAATAAATGAGAATCCTCATCATTGAAGACGACCCGCTGATCGGCGATGGCTTGAAATCCGGCCTGCGCTTGCTGGGCTATGCCGTCGACTGGTTCACCAACAGCCGCGAAGGCGACCAGGCCATGGACGTGGTGCACTACGATGCCGTGGTGCTGGATCTTGGCTTGCCGGGCGAAGACGGCGTGGCGTTGCTCAAGCGCTGGCGCCGTGGCGGACGCAGCTTGCCGGTCGTCATTCTGACGGCACGCGAAGCTGTCGAAAGCCGCATCGCGGGGCTGGATGCCGGCGCGGACGACTACCTGATCAAACCCATCACGCTGGATGAGCTGGCGGCACGCTTGCGCGCGGTGACACGGCGCGTGGCGGGCAAGCCCGAACCCGTGTGGCGCCATGGCCACCTGGACTACCACCCCGCCCTGCACGAAGTGCACTGGAAGGGGCAAAAAGTGGATCTGACCACGCGCGAAGCGCTGCTGCTTGAACTCTTTCTCACCCATCCCAACCGCGTCCTTACCCGCGATTTCATCCGCGACAAACTCTACGACTGGGACTCGGAACTTGAAAGCAATGCGCTTGAGGTATTCGTACACCACCTGCGCAAGAAGATTCACCCCAAGATCGTGCGCACCGTGCGGGGATCGGGCTACGCGCTGGGTCAAGTGGACGCTGACTCATGACCTTGCAACGCAGGCTTATCGTGGCCGTACTGCTGGCTGCACCATTCGCGTGGCTGATCACCATCGCCGGGACCTACTGGCGTGCCTCGCACGAGATCAACGAGCTTTACGACACCGACATGCTGCGGCTCGCGCAGCAGACGCTGGCTATCTCGGCGCTGATTCCCCCGTCAGCCACCCTCTTGCCCACGCCCGCGAAGACGCCGTCATCGGCCAATACGGGCGATGCCGGGCTGGGCGATCTTTCCGTTGCGATCTGGCGCGGCGCCAGCGCCCCGCTGGTGCTTGATCCCGAAGCGATGCAGTTTCCGCGCGAGGGGAATAGAGAAGGATTTTTCGACAGCGTCGTCAGCGGCGAGGCCTGGCGGCTGGTCTATCTGAGCGACCCCGCCAACCAAACGCGCATTGCTGTCGGACAGCGCATCGGCGAACGCAACGACCTGGTGGTTGCCTACATCGCTGGCCAGATTGTTCCCTGGCTGGTGGGGCTGCCCGTGCTGATCGCTTTGCTGATCTTCGCCGTGCGCCAGGCGATGCGGCCGGTACGAGATCTATCGAAGCAGTTGGAACGACGCCGCCCCGATGACGCCACGCCCTTGTCAAGCTCGCAAGTACCGGGCGAACTGAAGGTTCTTACGGACGCGATGAACGGCTTGCTGGCGCGCGTCGGAACGTTGATCGAACAAGAGCGGCGCCTGACGGCGGACGCCGCCCACGAGTTGCGCACGCCCTTGGCGGCAGTACGGGCCCAATGGGATGTCGTGCAGCGTACCCAGGACCCCGCTGCAAAACGCCAGGCACAGGAGAGCGTTAGTCGCGGGATGGAAAGGCTGGACCGGCTGGTATCGCAATTGCTGATCATGGCCCGGCTGGACAGTGCCAACCACGCGGACTTTGGTGGCTCGGTCGATTGGCGTGTCGTGGCCGAACAAGCGGTGGGGGATTGCCTGTGGATCGCGGATCGGCGCGACATCGACATCGCCGTGGAGTGGCCCCAAACCGGTGTGCTGCCGTTGCCGATGGCGGGCGATGAAAACGCGCTGACGATCATGCTCAAGAACATTCTGGACAACGCGATACGCTACGGCCCCCGGCATTCGCGCGTACGCCTGACGTTTTCGGCAACGGACATCACCGTTGACGATGAAGGCCCGGGCATCGCGCCCGACATACTACCCAGGCTGGGCGACCGATTCTTGCGCGCGGCGGGCCACGAAGAAGCCGGCAGCGGGCTGGGCGTATCCATCGCTCGCCGCATTGCGCAGAACCACGGCATGAACATCCGCTTTGCGATGCGCGAGGCGGCAACTGACTTCGGCCCCGGGCTGCGTGTGACGATACGGCGCGGCGCGTAACGCGGCTGGCATCCCGGCTGACAGGGAAGGCACGGCTTTTACCTGCGCGGCCGCTTGCCGTCGTGCTTGCCGTCGTGTTTGCCTTCGTGCCTGGGTTGGTCTGGCCGCGTATCCACCGCCAGGCACAACAGCGCCGTCAACAATGCCAGCCCCACATGCCCCATATACAGCGGCGAGAAATCCGCATGGCTGACTGCGCCCTGCCCCAGCAGCAACACCGTGATCGCCACGCCCATTACCCCGCCGATCTGGCGCGTGGCCTGGTTGACGGCGCTGCCCACCGCGTAGTGTTGCGCCGGCAAGCGGCTGACGGCGGCGCCCGACAAAGACGGCAGCACCATCCCCACGCCGATGCCGCTTAACAGCAGGCCCGGCAACCACTGCGTCAGATAAGCGGGTTGTTCGCCGGGCACCAGCAAGAACCACAGGCCGCTGGCCGCGTAGATCAAGGAACCCATCACCAGGAACGGCCGGTGACCCAGGCGTGCCGCCAGGCGGCCGGTAATGATCGCCGTCGGCATGACCAGCAAGGGGCCGGGCGTGACCGCCAGGCCCGCGCGCGGCAGGCTGTAGTGCCACACGCCCGTCATGTAGAAGAAGAAGGCGAAGAACATCATCGCGAACGCAATGCCGAAGCTGAGCGTGGCCAGGTTCACATAGCGGTACGTGCGATGCTTGAACAATGCCAGATCCACCAGCGGATGCGGCGTGGATCGCGCCCAGGCCACGAACGCGCCCATCGACACCACGCCCACCGCCGCCACCACCAGCAGTTCCACGCGGGTCCAGGTTGGGGATTCCGATTGCACCGTCGCCAGCGCCAGCGCGCCCACCGCCACCATCAACAAGACCATGCCCACGCCATCCACACGGCGGCGCACCTCGGGCTTGACCGATTCCTTCAACAGTCCGGCGCCAAACCAGAGCGACACGGCGCCCAGCGGCAGATTGATGTAGAACGCCCAGGGCCAGCCCGCCATGTCCACCACGAATGCCCCCAGGCTGGGGCCGATGGCCGCGGCCAGGGCACCCACCGCGCCCCACAAGCTGACCGCCACCGCGCGCTTTTGCGGGGGAAACACCGCCAACACAATCGACAGGGACGCCGGCATCAACAGCGCCGCGCCAACCGCCTGCAACACGCGCGCGGCAATCAGCCACCCCACATTGCCGGCCAAGCCGCAAGCGGCGGAAGCAGCCAGGAACAAGGCCACCCCCATCATGAACATGCGCTTGCGACCATGCGTGTCGGCCAGGCCGCCCGACGGAATCAGCATGGCCGCGAACACCACGGTGTAGGCGTTGAGCACCCAGGACATATCCGCGGCCGACGCCTGGGGAAAGCCCGCGCGCAAAGCGCCGAACGCCGCGTACAGCATGGTGGCGTCCAGCGACACCAGGAACACGGCGATGCTGGCCACCCAGAAGACGGGCCAGGGGGAAGCCGTGACGGGCGCGGCGGTGAGCGCTGCGGGCGCTACCGCGGGCGCGGTGGTCGGCGCGGTGGTCGGCGGCGTTTGAGAATGCGCGTTGGCATGCATGGTGGTCTTTGCCCCGCGCCTACAGGTAAACGGACGGATTGGCCGACAAACCTTGCTTCACCTGGCGAGTCCGCTCATCGGCCAACACCTCTTCCGCACCCGCCTCCAGGCCATCGAACGCCTGGTTGACGATGGAATCCGGTGTGGACTTTGGCGCATCTATGCCCTTGGTCAGATCGGTATCGACAAACCCCATGTGCAAGCCCAGCACCTGCGTGCCCTGCGCGCGCAAGTCGTGACGCAAGCCGTTCGTCATGGCCCAGGCGGCCGACTTGCTCATCGCGTACAGGCCCAGCGGTTGGCCGTTGATCCAACTGGCGATCGACAGCACGTTCAGCAACGCGCCACCGCCATTGGCGGCCAGCACGGGCGCGAAGGCCTGCGCCACGCGCAACGAACCGAACACATTGATATCCAGATGGCGTTGCGCAGATTCGATGGCGTCGGCGTCCAGAAAGCCACCCATGGCCGCGATGCCCGCGTTGTTGATGACCAGCGTCACGTCCTTGGCGTGCGCCGCGGCGGCCTCCACACCGGCGGGGTTGGACACATCCAGCTTGATGGCCTCGACCCCAGGCAGGGTGATCGTGGACGGATCGCGCGCGGCGGCGTACACCTTGCGGGCGCCACGGGCCAACGCGACGCGCGCAAAAGCCAAACCCAGACCGCGGTTGGCGCCGGTAATCAACACGACTGCATTCTTGAGATTCATGATGGGGTCCTTGTCGGGAAGTAGAGACTGCTGACTGGTTTAAATATGATGATCATCATATTTATGTCGGGTAAAAAGGCCGCGCACGGCGGCCTGGAAATCGGTAGGCGGTCAAACTCATGAGGCGGTCCCGGTGTCGTACTGGTCCAGGATGGTCTGGCGGGCCGACGCCAGCACGGCGCGCCCTTCGGCGTTATCGCCCAGCGCGCGCGCCAGTTGCAGCGCACCCACCAGCGTGCTGGTCACCCCAGCGGCGGCATGTTCGCCCGCGTCCGGGGGCAAAACTTCACGCACCGCCTGCATCAGCCGCTGCACACGCGCGGCCGACACCTCGCGCACTTCAGGCGACTGGCGCGGCATCTCGGAAGCCAGCGCCGCCACCGGGCAACCCCGTTCGCAACCTTGCAGATGCGCGTCGCCCAGATAGGCGTCCACCCAGGCTTGCAGCGCGCTGGCGCCCTCGGCCTGGCGCTTGGCCACACTTTGCATCATGCGCGATGCACCATCGCGCCCGGCACGTTCCATCGCGGCAGCCAACAGCGCGTCGCGCGACGGAAAATGCGCGTAGAACCCGCCGTGCGTCAGGCCGGCTTCCCTCATGATGTCGGCCACGCCCACGCCGGCATACCCTTCCCGACGGATGGCGCGCGCGGCGGCGTCAACAATCCGTTCGTGAGAAAGCGCCTTGCGGTTCGAGGGGCCAGACATGCTCGGGATCCTGAAATATGATGATCATCATATTAATCCCGCAAAAATCCGGCGCGCAAGAAGAATGTGGGGGATTTTGTAACTGCTGGAGTCGTAACTACGGGCGGTTCAAAGCGGGGGTTTCAACTACAGCAGCCCCGCCCACAGGCGCCGTGCCTAACGCCAGACCTCGGGTTCGACGCTGACCTCGCCCTTGTCGGCCGAGAAATACACAATGCCGTCCGAGATGTTGGCGTTCAGTTGCATGGTGCGCTCGGCCAGCTTGGCCAGCGCCCGGCTCTGATCGGACGGCAGGTTCACCACCTTCAGGTTGCGGGTGCGTTCCAGCTTGTTACGCACGCCGTCCCACCAGATCTTGCTGGCCGACCCGCCGTAGCAATAGATGATGACTTCGTCGGCACGCCCACAAGCACGCAGAATGCGGCGCTCTTCGGGCTGGCCCACTTCGATCCACAGCTTGACCGCGCCGGTCAGGTCCTTGACCCACAAGTCAGGTTCGTCGGTGTCGCTCAAACCTTTGGTGAATGCCAGTTCTTCCTGCGCATGCAGCGCAAACGCCACCAAGCGCACCATCATACGTTCGTCCGTTTCAGAGGGGTGGCGGGCGACCGTCAGCGCATGGCTGCCGTAGTAATGGCGGTCCGTGTCGGCGACGTTGAGTTCGGCCTTGTAGATGGTGGCGCGCAGGGCCATGGCGAAAAATCCGTAGTGAATGGTGCGAATTGCGTGAAGCCCGCCATGATACCGCCTGGCCGGAAGTCATGCGGGGATTGGACCGGATGACGGGCGCGGTGTTTATTGCGTTTGGGTTGAAATTGGCGTTGGAGTGGGGGTAGGTTTTTTTGCGGGGGTGGGTGATGGGTTACGCGCGATGGAGGTTGGCGTTTTTGTTCAAGGCATGCCGCGCTTCACCCATCCTACAGTGGTGAGGTCCGTGCCATGGGTAACATCGGCCGGCAGCAGGGAATAACTAGCGCGGCAAGCACCGCCCAAATGCCAAAAAAGGCCGCCCGCGCGGCCGGCTTTGGCGGCCCTGCAAGGCCTTCCGCCAAACCACCCCCGAGGCAAGAATGCCAAGCACACCGCTCGCCCCGGCATCCGTCACCGGCTATGGCTGGAGCGTTTGGCGTTGGGGCGAGGGTGAGCGAGGCGAGTCGATGCGCCCGAGGGAATCCGAAGGCAGCCGCCGCAGGCGGCAACGAGATTCTATGGTTTGGGTCAACCCATAACCGGCCGCAATTTCCCAGGATCGAAGGACTGACCAGTGCGCCAGACC